>JBECKW010000356.1:0-4780 GCA_040235505.1 Desulfobacterales bacterium | reverse complement strand
GTGTCTATAAGCCGTGCAATACCGAAATCGGTTACTTTGACCTGGTCTTCCTTCTCATTATAGACAATATTGCCGGGCTTGATATCCCGGTGGATCACATGCTGACTATGGGCATAGGCAAGCGCTTCCGCCACCTGAATGACAATTTCGTACACCATCGGCACGGGCAGCAGGTTATTTTTATCAGCATAGAACATTAAGGACTTGCCGGTAAGAAAGTCCATGGCGATAAAGGCAAGGTCATCCTCCTCTCCCACGTCGAACACCGTAACGATGTTGGGGTGGTTCAGCCTGCCGATGGCTTCCGCTTCCCTGAAAAACCGTTTTTTTACCGCTTCATGATCCGCATCCTGGGTTTCCGCATCCGCCAGATCGAGGGTTTTGATGGCGACTCTGCGACCGATTTTCGGGTCCCGCCCCAGATAGACGATTCCCATTGCACCGCGGCCAAGCTCACGTTCAATCTCATATCGCCCCAGTACCGTCCGCTGCAGCTCCAATGTGGGCATGCTGATGGTTTCCGCGCCGTCGCTGCCGCCTGCTCCCCCTTCCAGAAAATCAATCAACTGGCCGGCACGTTTTCCGGCATCCCTGAAACCTTTATGTCGGCTATCGATATATTCAAATACCTTACAGGCTTTTTTCAATTTCTGTCTGCGCTCATACTCTATACCCAGGTTGTAAAGGCTGTCTAAAATATTTACGCTTGGAGAGCATTCCTTGAAGGCTTCAAATGCCTTGTCAAACCGTCTGTTTTCAGTGTAGTAGGTGCCAAGCTCGCAAAATGCATCATGCTTTTTCTTTTCAAGCCGGACAAAATGCCCCCGGGTGTAAAACCTGAACTGCATCAAAATGTGACCGGCGATAAGATACACCATGGCCGTCGTCACCGGCAGCCAAATCCCTTTTATCATCAACACCCCCCACTGCATGGTAAGGGATAAGACTATCAGCAGCATGCTTAAAGCGGTACCAAAGCCTGCCGGCAGACGCTGAAGTAAAACTAAGAGATACACCATAAAGAAAAGAATCAATCCTTTTTCAAGCCATATGGCCGAGACAGGTGTATAGGCAGTGGCCCCCGTATCCAGGCTCAGAAGGGCATGCGCAGCGGTCCTGAGGGTGGGATCTTCTTTGGAGCCGATTAAAACAATTTTGTTTTTCAGGAGGTTTAAATTTTTATCAAGCGCCATATCTCCGAGGGAAAAGGTTTTGATTTCATGGTTGCTCCCATCGGAAGCCACCAGAAGTGGTCGAAAGCGACCGGAAAAATCCGTGGGCAACAGATAATAATCAAACCGTACCCCCTTTTTTTTCACCCATACGGGATCAGCGCTTTTGATATCTTTTTGATAAAGCAGGGTAACGAGATCCGGAACAAACCCGTCATGGTATTTCCATACCAGGGGCCATCCCCGGGTTTCAGCGCTGTCGGAAAAAATAGGGACAATCCTTTCATACGCTTCTTTTCCCCCTTGTTTGGGGGCATCAATCCTGGGGATGTCATAAAACAAGGTGGCTGCCGGCAGCCGTTCCAATAATGACTGCTTGCCGGGATCCGCCGACGCCATTGTTTTGTAAGGGGTGAAATCCGGGTCAATGGATTGCGATGCATTTGTTCGGTCATTGATTTTCATTGCCACCAGAATATCGTTTTTTCTGATGGTTCTGGCCAGATCACCGCCCGGCTCGGAAAAGTCTTTCGCATAAGCCAGGATATCGGAAATTTCAGCATGGTCGGCAGGATTGGTTGAAGCCAGAACTCGTTCCATTTTTTCTTCGACCTGCATCAGTTCGCTGTTGACGATTGTCTGGGGATATCCATCCAGCAGGAGAGTGGTCGCCCTGGGTTTGGCATCTTTCAATTTCTGCAGAAACTGAATCAGCTCCGTATTGAGGGAGGGATTGCGGCCAAGCTCGCCAGCCTTCGAAACAGGGAGTGTAATCAGGATGATTTTATCCGGAATGTCCTTCTTCGATATAAGTCGTGCATCGATATTAAAGAGGATGGAATCCAGTGATGACAATTCTGCGGAACGGCCGGAGAGAAAAGCCAGGGCAATGGCCGCAATGATTGCCAGTCCAGCGGTATTAGCAAACATTTTGAAAAATTTCATAATAATATCTTACGCCATGTCAATGCGGATATTCCTGATACTCTGTGCGAAATGATTCAAGATCAGTTCTGATAACTATCAGATCACTAAGCGCCTGGGTGTTATGTGCCCGGGAACGAAACTTTGTAAATTGGGGTATGGCAATGGCCGCCAGAATGCCGATGATGGAGATAACGATCATAAGCTCGATCAGAGTAAAGCCTCTATTGGTGGACGCCTTTATACTTTGGCAATATTTAAAAAACATAAATGACCCCTGTGCGCATATGGTTTGCTGAGTTTAATATTTTACGGAATTACATAAAATTTTAAAAGCGAACAATGGTTTTAAAAATGTTTAAAAACACAAACAATCAATACGTTAAAGGCCAACATGTGCCCGATAATTCGAATGACGATTAAGTATACAAATCACATGCCAATCAGGCTGTGCTTTGAAACCTGACAACCGGCGATGGACTGAAAAACTTATAATACGTTAATATTTATTTAAATATGGCCTGAGAGCGTATCTGCTCCATCCCGGACGAAATGGTTCAAAAGGCCAATTTTTGACAATAATTCCATAGGAATTGACAAACTCTGTCATAAGCGCCATTAATAAAAAACAATATCATCTGCTCCAGTTGTTTTCACCCTTACCTGAATTCGATGGAAAGCCATGCTGAGCATCCGCACCATAGGCGTAATCGGACGAACCTACCGACATTTGAACCGCTATCGCCAGATTCTCTCCATTTTTTTCAAATTCGGATTCGGGGACATGATCGAACGTCTGCGCATCGATCAGTATCTCGAAGTCGGGCTGCAAATGATTTCCAAAAAAGAGCGGGCCCGTGACCAGCGGCTGACCCGGGCGGAACGGGTCCGGTTGGCGGTGGAGGAGTTGGGGCCGACCTATATCAAGCTGGGGCAGATTCTCTCGACCCGGCCCGATCTGGTCCCGGCGGATTTCATCGAAGAGCTTTCAAAGCTTCAGGACAATGTTCCCCCCTGCCCTTTCAAGGACCTCCGCAGCATCATTGAAGAAGATCTCTGCGGAAAAGTGGAGACGTATTTTCTTGAGATGGATGAATCGCCCCTGGCCTCCGCCTCCATCGGCCAGGTCCACAGGGGACGGCTTCACAGCGGGGAGGAGGTAGCCGTGAAGGTCCGTCGGCCCGGGATTCGGAAGCTGATCGAAGTGGATCTTGAAATCATGCTTCATCTGGCGACCCTCATGGAGCGCCATATTGCCGAGCTCGCACCGCACCATCCCATCAATATCGTGGAAGAGTTTGCCCGGACCCTTGAAAAGGAGCTGGACCTGTGTCTCGAAGCGGCCAATATGCGGCGCTTCGCGAAGGATTTCGAAGATGATTCCGCTGTTCATATTCCCAAAGTTTACAATGAGCTTTCCACGCACCGGGTGCTCACCATGGAGTTTGTGGAGGGGATCAAGATTTCCAGGCTCGATCTGATTGAAGCCGCCGGCATGGACAAGCACACCTTAACGGTTCGCGGGACGGACCTGATCTTGAAGCAGGTATTTCTGAACGGGTTTTTTCATGCGGACCCTCACCCGGGAAACCTGTTCGTTCTGCCGGGTCATGTTATCTGTATGCTGGATTTCGGGATGGTAGGTATCGTCGATCGACAGACCCGGGAGCACTTCGTCGACCTTATCGACAGCGTGGTGAACCGGGACGAGCCGGCCATGGTCGATGCCCTGCTGCAGCTCACCGACTGGGAAATTTCCCCGGACACCCGCCGGATGCAGCGGGATATGACGGATTTTATCAGCCGCTATCTCTACCGACCACTCAGAGAAATCGAACTCGGCCCCTGCCTCAAACAGCTGATCATGCTCGCCACCCGAAACCGGCTGCGGATTCCCCCGGATCTGTTTCTCATGATCAAGGCTTTTGCCACCCTGGAAGGTATTGCCCGCCTGCTTGATCCGGAATTCGACATCATCGCCCAGGCAAAGCCCTTCCTGGTCAAGGTCAATGCGGAAAGGTTTTCGCCGCGCCGGATTTTAGGGGAAGTGATGGCGATCAGCCGGACCCTGATGAAACTGACACGCCAGCTCCCCAAGGATTTTCTCGATGTTGCCCGGGTCATTCGACAGCAGCAGCTCAAACTCACCGTCACCCACCAGGGGCTTCAGGACATGCTCGCCACCCACGACCGGATCAGCAACCGCATCTCCTTTTCCATCATTATCGCGGCCCTTGGCATCGGCTCCGCCCTGATCGTCATTTCAAAAGCCCCGCCGCTTTTTTACGGTATCTCCGTGATCGGCATCATCGGCTTTGTGGCCGCCGCTGTCATGGGAATCTGGCTGCTGATTGCCATTTTGAGGAAGGGGAAGTTGTAAAGAGAAAGGGTTCGAGGGTTCGAGGGATCGAGGGGAAAAAAATAATCAAACATTTTATCTATTGGTTCATGTCCACACCTGCCTTGTTTTGATCTTTACGGGGGGCCGGTCTTATCCGAACGAGCATGACATTTGTTGGTTTACAACTATTCGTGTTTATAGTATTTTCCTTGACCCCTTGACCCCTTGACCCCTTGACCCCTTGAACCCTATCCCTGTATCCACCCCCCACCCACCACCTCGTCGCCGCGATAAAAAACCGCCCCCTGCCCCGGTGTCACGGCTGCTTGGGGCACATCGAACG
>JBECKW010000291.1:0-8944 GCA_040235505.1 Desulfobacterales bacterium | reverse complement strand
CTTCTTCAACGTCTCCCGATACACCCGATACGAAAGTGCGTGCTCCGCAAGGCCGCGTTTGAGAATCCTCTCAAAGTCGGAGATATTCTGGGGATTCATAACGAGATCCACGCTCTTGTTGAACGCTGCCATATGGTCCAGGGTCCGAAACCGCGTGCTGATCAGCAGGGCGAAAATATCTCTCCGAATCGCCATCTGCATTCGTTCCAGGTAGATAAGAATCCCGTTTGTATCCGGATCCGGCGTGTCAAAATCCTCGTTCAGCACCACGAGATCATAGATGTGATAGCGCATCTTCTTCAGGGCATCTCTTGCGGAATCGCATATCGTAATGTGGTATTCCAGCATGTCGAGAACCGAAACGATCTGGTCCCGGATAATGGCATCCGGCTCACATAGAAGGGCGGTCTTCTCTTCTTCTTCTATAAAGTCAAATGGCTTTTCCCCGGAGTCGTAGTCATCGTCCTCCTGCGGCGGAGGCGGAGGCGGCTCGGACTTTGTAGTATTGATGGTGATGGTGTTTTTGCACTTCGGGCAGCGCAGTGTCGATTTCTTGCCCTCGGGGATTTTTTCATCGGGAATGTTGAATTTACTCTGGCACTGCTCACAGGTAACTTGCATGAATTGGGATCCCTCTCTTGCCTACTGATCTTCGAATTGTTTGCTGTAGGTGTTGTCGATCTCCAGGCCTTCAATGTCCGTGGTAGCTTCCCCGCGGGCACTTTTCACCGCATCGATGCCGCGGTTCACAATCCCCCGGCGGGAACAGTAAGATACGGCGGTTTCCTGTGTGACCATCCCCTTTTCGAACAAGCCCAGAATATATTCATCGAATGTGGTCATGCCGAAGGCGGTTCCGGCCTGCATGATTTCATAATATGTTTTTCCCTCGGATTCCCCATGGATGATGGCGTCCTTGACCCGAAGTCCGGTGCTCAGGATCTCGAATGCGGCCACCCGTCCCCCTCCCACCTTGGGTAGAAGCCGCTGGCAGACAATCCACCGCAGGGTATCCGACAGACGAATTCGGACCTGGTGCTGCTCTTCGGTGCTGAACATGCCGAGGATACGGTTGATGGTCTGGCCGGCATCCACCGTGTGCAGGGTGGTCAGAACCAGATGCCCGGTTTCCGCCGCGGTGAGACCGATCTCAACGGTTTCCCGGTCCCGCATTTCGCCCACCAGAATGACCTTGGGCGCCTGCCTCAGGGCGGCGCGAAGGCCGTTGGCAAAGCAATCGAAATCGCTTCCGAGTTCCCGCTGATTGAATGTCGATCTTTTATGGGGATGCTGATACTCGATGGGATCTTCCAAAGTCACCACGTGAAGGCTCTTGTCTTCATTGATTTCATTCAAAATGGCGGCCAGGGACGTTGATTTACCGGAACCTGTGGCCCCGGTGACAAATACGATGCCGTTAAGTTCCTTTGCGATTTTGTAAAAGGATTTCGGGAGCTCCATTTCCCTGATGGTGGGAATCTTGGTTTCAAGCTTTCTGAGCACCACCGAATAGTTGTTGGACTGTGAAAAGATGTTCACACGGAAACGGGCCTTACCGGCAAGCTGGTAGGACAGGTCGCAGGATCCGTCCACCAGGAGCCGCTCGGTGAGCCGGTGGTCCTGATTGACCAGATTCATGGCGACCATTTCGGTCTGAAACGGCGTCAGTTCCCGGATTTCGGGCTCCATTTCCACCGGGACCAGCTGCCCTGCGCTTTCCACCTGAAGCGGTTTCCCCACTGTAAAATTCAGGTCGGATACGTTGCTGTGGGCATCGAGCATCCGGGTCAGAATATGGTCAAGTTCCTGTTTTTTCATATTTAAACCCCTGATTCCCGCCAGCGTGTAAAAGTCGGCGGCGACAAATACCCCCCGGCATCAAGCCTCGGTGAAATCCGACGGGGCGCCTTTGATAAACGGTCTAAAACGCGACTTGTCATTGGCCTTGGCGTACGCATCATCTGCCGTAATCAGCCGCTTCTGGTACAGGTCCATGATGGCATCGTCAAGAAGCTGCATGCCATATTTCTTTCCGGTCTGGATCATGGACGGAATCTGATGCGATTTGCCTTCCCGAATGAGGTTCCTGACCGCGGGGGTAGCGATGAGAATCTCCAGGGCCGCCACCCGTCCCGTTCTATCCGTGCGTTTGAAAAGAGTCTGGGCCACCACCGCCCGAAGGCTGTCGGCCAGGGTGGAGCGGATCTGGGGTTGCTCGTGGGCCGGGAACACCTCGATCATACGGTCGACGGTCTTCGGTGCACTCGACGTATGAAGCGTCGCAAAAACAAGGTGGCCCGTGGAGGCGGCCTCGATGGCCAGTGATATGGTCTCAAGATCCCGAAGCTCGCCCACCAGGATGATGTCCGGGTCTTCGCGAAGTGCGCCGCGGAGGGCGGCGGTGAAATTCCGGGTGTGCAGTCCTACTTCCCGGTGGTTGACGACACAGGCCTGACTCTGATGGACAAATTCGATGGGATCCTCAACCGTAATGATATGGTCCTTACGCTCCCGGTTGGCCACATCGATAATGGCCGCCAGTGTAGTGGACTTACCGGCACCGGTGGGGCCGGTGACCAGGACAAGGCCCCGGGGAAGCGTTGCCAGCTTGGGGATGACCGCCGGCAGGCCGAGTTCATCGGCGGTCATGACCCGGCTTGGAATTTCCCGGAAAACGCCGGCCACCCCGTTTTTCTGCATGAAAAAATTGACCCTGTACCGGGCCAGTCCAGGAATTTCATAGCCGAAATCGACGTCTCCGGTTTCTTCGAACACCTTCACTTTTTCTTCAGGTGCGATTTCGTAGAGCATGGCCCTGAGTTCGTCGTTTTCAAGTACCTTGTATTTGACTCTTTCGATGTCGCCACGAAGCCGGAGGGCCGGGGGCTGGCCGGCCGCCAGGTGAAGGTCGGAGGCGCCCTGTTCGTGCATCAGCTTGAAAAATGCGTCAAGTCTTGCCATAAACCGCTCCCAAAACGGAATGTGCTATTTTTGAAAAATCCGGAGCTTGGATTCTTCTTCGTCTATTGCCTGGTTCTCTTCTTTGCCCATGTCCAGCAGGCGGCTGTGGGCCTCCAGTACCGAACGTATTTGAATTTCGATCTGGGTCCGCTGCCGTTTGAGCTCCGCCAGGTCTTCGTGAAGCTGGGCGAGTCGGGTATGTGCTTTGTTCAGGATCTTCTCCGCCTTTACTTCCGCTTCGGCAATCATGACTTCGGCCCGCTTGCGGGCATTTTCCTTCATCTGTTCGATGGTTTTCTGGGAAGCCAGCATGACCCGCTTGAACGTCTCTTCCCGTTCCCGGTAACCCTTGACTTCGGCCTTGAGCCTTTCGATTTCCCCCTTTAAGCGGTCCTGCTCATCCATGAGGGCGCCGAAGGCTTCCGCCATCTGATCCAGAAAGGAATCCACCTCCTGGACATCAAAGCCTCTGAATTTTACACGAAACTGGTGTTGCTGAATATCAACGGGCGTCAGTTTCATCTGTTTGCCTCCTGTAACTTTCCTAATAGATAAGCCTTTGTGCAATCTCCATCAAGCTTCTCACCAGGAAAATCTGTAAAAATTCAATCCCCAGAATCACTACGATAGGGGAGAGATCGATCCCACCGAAATTCAAGGGAATCATCGCCCGAATCCGATAAAGGACCGGATCCGTTATACTGTAGACGGCACGAATAATCTGATGAACAAAATCGTTATATGGATTCGGATTTACCCAGGAAAGTATCACCCGGGCAATGACGACCCACATGTAAATACCTAGAGCCAACTTGATCACGACCGCCAGCGCGTAAAGAAAATATCCGAAAATAAACATGCGTGCAGTACCCTTCCCTTCATCTTCAGGCGTCGCTGCTAAATTATCCTCTGCAAATTAAATACATTATTACTCAGAAGTCAAGAATTTTCACTCAAATCCCATTGACAGAATGAGCGTCCCGGCGATACTGTTGCTTCGAAAAAAAGCGGCCTGGCGCAAATTATCATCTGCTGAAAGGAGAACAGGGAATGAAAAAATCGATCGGCATCATCGGTGCCGGCAACATGGGGGAAGCATTTGTCGGGGCGATGATTGCGTCGGAACTATTCGAAAAGACGGACATATGGGTCAGCGATATCAGCAGCGGGCGACTTGCGCTGATGGAACGCACCTACGGTGTTCAAACCACCCGCGACAACGCGGGCCTCTTTGACCGGTGCGATATTGTCGTCCTGGCGGTCAAGCCCCAGCAGATGAGCGATATCCTGGCGCAGATCGCGCCCCGGCCGGGAAACGAACCGTCCGGTCCCAAACTCGTCATCTCCATCGCCGCGGGAATCCGGATCGAAAAAATCGAAACGGTCCTTTATGCCGGGCTGCCCTCGGAAAAACAGCCGCTGATTCCCATCATCCGTGTCATGCCGAACACCCCCGCCCTGGTCCTTAAGGGCGTGTCGGGGCTGAGCGCCAACCGTTACGCCTCCACCGATGACGTGGAAACGGCCCGGCGTATCCTTGCCGCCATGGGAATCGTGGTCCTCTTCGATGAGCCCCAACTGGATGCGGTGACGGCCCTTTCCGGATCGGGACCCGCCTATGTTTTTTACCTGGCCGAGTCCATGATCAAAGCCGGATGTGAACTCGGCCTGAGCCCGGAAAATGCCCGGCAGCTGACCCTCGGGACTCTCAAGGGTGCCGTGGCGTTGATGGAAAACCCCGCTGAATCACCTGAGGAACTGCGACGCAAGGTCACATCACCGGGAGGTACCACCGAGGCCGCTTTCAAAGTACTGGGTGAAAACGATGTCCAGGGAATTGTCATTCGGGCCATCAGGGCTGCCGAACAACGTTCACGGGAATTGAGCCGATAGCCAGTATAAAACAGATGAACGTCCAACATTCAACGTCCAACATCGAACATCCAATGAAAGGGTGGTGCCTATTTAGAAACGATATAAATTCCTTACTGGACGTTGGACGTTCGATGTCGGACGTTCTTTTTTATGGCTCACCATTCCAAATGCGGTTCCCCTGGCCGATACCCCCTTTCAACTTGACTTATCCATGATCCGGGTTAATATTCAGAGAACATTAATGGAGTTTGCCAAAGGAACTCGCAATATGAAATTCAGATTTATCTTTTTTTACAGTATTGCGGCGCTTATGTTGATCGCAACATTCGTATGCTGCTCCGAATCCGATTCCCGGGAAGTATCGTACAACTCCAAGAGCCAAACTTCTGAAATTAACCAGAACCAAACCTCTGACATTACGTGGTATGGCTACGATGAGGGCATGGCGCTCGGGAAAAAAGAAGGTAAAAAGCTCCTCCTTCATTTTTATGCGGACTGGTGCGTTTACTGCAAAAAAATGGATAAGGAGATCTTTTCACAAAAAGATGCGGCCGATTTCATAAACAAAAATTTCATTCCCATCCGCCTCAACTCCGACGTCGATACGCAGCTGGCCGAAGCCTATCATGTAAGCGGGCTCCCCACCACCTGTTTCCTGGATCAGAACGGAGAAAACATCAAGACGATTTCCGGGTACCTGCCCAAGGAAATGTTCATGGCATACATGAAATATATTCAAACGGACAGCTATCGGAATATGACCTTCAGGGCGTTTATGGGAGTTGAGTAGGTTCTAAGGAAAATCCTTTTTAAACCGGTGAGCATGCCGCCGGTAAAGGCGAACCAAAATCATTGCAATCCCCGTGGCGCTGAGAACCAGCAAGGCGATGGGAACCCACATATCCCCGCTACGACCGGGAATTTCCGATGCCACGGAAATGCCGGCCAGTGCGAATCCAAAAACGAGCATCATGAAAATGCCGGTCAGGATACAGGCCGCATCCGTATCGTACCAGGGCTGGATGACCTTTCGAAACAGTGGATTTTGATCCGGATTGATGGCCATATGTCAAGTCCTCTTGTTTTTGTCACTTTCGAACACTTATACGATACCGGTATAAAAAAGCAAGATCGTCTATTTCCCCATGCCAAAGAACATTTAAAAAAAGCGCAATATATTGATTTTTTCTGTTGACACACAACAACATATTGGATATTTTTTAGTCGACTTTTGGGAATAGAAATCCCCGTTGCAATAAATTAACCCCCCATTTTTTTTTGCCTTTTGCATTGGGCGAACACGTTGGACACAATCTATTTAACGTTAATTCAACCGAAGTCGAGGAGCCTCCAGTGATCGAAAAGATTAAAAAGCGAGATGGACGAATTGTTGAGTTTGATTCCTCCAAAATCACGGTAGCCATTGAGAGGGCCGGGAGCGCCAGTGGAGAATTCACGGAAAGGGATGCCCGGAAGCTGACCCTTCGAGTACTCACCCTGGTTCACGACCTGAGGCTCGGGCCGGTACCGGATGTGGAAGAGATCCAGGACATCGTGGAACGGGTGCTTCTCGACTCACCCTATTACAAAACAGCCAAGGCGTATATCCTTTACCGGGAACAACATTCCCAGATCCGGAACATGACCACGGCCATCAATGTGGATCTGGTTGAAAACTACATTCAAAAGCTCGACTGGAAAATAAAGGAAAACAGCAACATGTGTTATTCCCTCCAGGGGCTCAACAACTACATCTCATCGGACATCACCGCCGAATACTGGCTGAACCGGATTTACCCGCCGGAAATCCGGGAGGCGCATAAAAGCGGTGACATGCATATTCACGACCTGAGTCTGCTATCGGTGTACTGCGTGGGATGGGACCTGAAAGATCTTCTGGTGCAGGGATTCAAGGGGGTCTCCGGAAAGGTGGAATCCGCCCCGCCCAAACATCTTCGCAGCGCACTGGGCCAGATCGTCAATTTTTTCTACACCCTTCAGGGAGAGGCAGCCGGCGCCCAGGCACTTTCCAACTTCGATACATTGCTGGCCCCCTTCGTTCGATACGACGATCTTGAATATGCAGAAGTCAAACAGGCCCTTCAGGAATTCGTTTTCAACATCAACATCCCCACCCGGGTCGGATTCCAGACACCGTTCACCAACATCACCATGGACCTCTGCGTGCCGTCCATTCTCAAGGATCACCCGATCATTATCGGCGGCAAGGAACAGGAGGCCACGTACGCGGAATTCCAGGCCGAGATGGATCTCATCAACCGGGCGTTTGCCGAGGTGATGATGGAGGGGGATGCCAAGGGACGGGTTTTCACTTTTCCCATCCCCACCTACAACATCACCGCCAATTTCGACTGGGACAATCCGAATCTGGATCTTATCTGGAAGATGACCGGGAAATACGGTATTCCGTATTTTTCCAACTTTATCAACTCCGACATGTCCCCGGAAGACGCCCGTTCCATGTGCTGCCGACTCCGGCTCGACAACCGGGAACTGCTGAAGCGCGGCGGCGGGCTGTTCGGCGCCAATCCACTTACCGGTTCCATCGGCGTGGTCACCCTAAATCTGCCGCGTATCGGCTATCTGTCCGAGACCAGGGAACAGTTTTTCCAGAGCCTGAAGGAAAAAGTGGAACTCGCAGCGGAAAGCCTCGCCATCAAACGGAAGATCCTGGAGAAGTTCACCGAAAAAAATCTCTACCCCTATTCCAAGCACTATCTGAAGCAGATCAAGGAAGGCAGCGGGCTTTACTGGAAAAACCATTTTTCCACGGTGGGTATTATCGGCATGAACGAGGCCTGCCTCAACTTCCTGGACAAAGACATCGCCAGCGAAGTCGGCCGGGAATTCGCTTTGGACGTCATGAGTTATCTTCGCAATCTTCTGGAAGACATCCAGGAGAAAACCGGCACCATTTTCAACCTGGAAGCAACCCCCGGGGAAGGCACTTCCTACCGGCTCAGCATGATAGACAAACGGAAATACCCGGATATTGTCTGCTCCAATGAGAAAGAGTATCAGATGGGCGCTTCCCCCTATTACACCAACTCCACACAGCTTCCCGTCAACTATACCGACGACGTATTTGAAGCGCTTCAACTTCAGGACGCGCTTCAGTCCAAATACAACGGCGGCACCGTACTTCACATGTTTCTCGGAGAGCAGGTCCGGGATATTGAGGCGGTCAAGGGGCTGGTCCGGAAAACATCCATGAACTTCAAATTGCCGTATTTCACGCTGAGCCCGACCTTCAGTGTCTGCGCCTCCCACGGATACCTTTCCGGCGAGCAGGAGATCTGCCCCAACTGCGATCAGGGCACGGAAGTCTATTCCCGTGTGGTCGGCTATCTCCGGCCGGTCCAGCAATGGAACGACGGCAAGCGCTCGGAGTTCAAGCTGCGGAAAGTATTCCGGGTACCGTCACATGAAGAAGAACCGGCGACATCATGCGAAAATGTGAAACCCATTCAAATGCCCGTAAAGAATAAATCAACGGACGACGGCGCTGCTTCGGTCGCTGCCCAGTAAATCCAGGGCAATGGGGGAAAAGCGGTTTTTCAAATCATGATATTCGGTGGCATCCAGAAAACATCTTTAATCGACTATCCGGAAAAGATAAGCTGTGTTCTATTCACCCCCGGGTGCAATTTCACATGCCCCTATTGCCATAACCCGGAACTCGCACGTAATCAGACGGCGCTCCTCTCCCCGATGGAAGAAGATGAGGTCCTCGACTTCCTCGAAAGCCGGCAGGGGCTCCTGGAGGGCGTGGTCATCACGGGCGGAGAACCGACGCTTCACAAAGGCCTTGGCGAATTCTGCAAGGAAGTAAAGCGACTGGGATTTCCCATCAAGCTCGATACAAACGGCAGTCGCCCGGAAGCCCTTGGGGAGTTGTTGAAACACTCCCTGATTGATTACATCGCCATGGACATCAAGACAGATCTACCCAGCTATGCTCCGGTGATCCACGGGACCGACCTGAGCCGGGAACTCACCGCCAGCATCGAGGCCATTTTATCTTCCGGTCTTCCCCACGAATTCCGCACAACCTGCCTTGCCCCATTTGTAGATGCCGATACGGTTA
>JBECKW010000281.1:0-4965 GCA_040235505.1 Desulfobacterales bacterium | reverse complement strand
CAAGGTGTTGAAAACCGAATACACCATTGTGACATATCCGCTGAATTGAAAAAAGAAGGCACAAAGGGGCAGAGGCACAAAGGCACAAAGTTAAAAACAAAAGCACCGCGCTGATGGCTGTCGCGATTGCAGCTGCGCGCGGTGCAAACGCTTGTGGTAAGTTGGCCCTGAAAGCCCCTTACCACTTATTCAAGCAGTTAACTTTATGCCTTGCTCTTTTACCTCTGTGCCTTTGTGCCTCTGTGCCTTGCTTCTTCCCTTTGTGCCTTGCTTCTATTCCTCCTCCGCCGTTTCCTGAACCTGCCCTGTGCCGTATACCATGTAGTCACCGACGCCCGTGGAAGCTCCCATCAGACTGTAACTGCGGAGCAGACGCTGACCGAGCATCCCCGCAAGGCGTTTCATGAATACAAGGGCGTCCCCGGGGTGTTTTTCGCAGATTTTTTCAAAATCATCACGTGATACCCGGACCACAGACGTGGGGGAGAGGCATTCGGCCGTGGCGGAATAGCGTTCGCGTCCCGCCAGGGAGGACCATCCAAAGGCTTCCCCGGTGTGACTCGGAACAAATACGGCCTGCCCGGACTGCCCTACTTTGAGACTCACATTGCCCTTGATCAGGATGTAAAAGTGAGTGGCTGGCTCCCCCTCAAAGAACAGGATATAGCCATTGCCTACGGTTTCTTTTTCCGTTTTTTCCATGATCTCTTTGACGAAGTCGTGCCCAAGGTCCCAAAACAATTCGGATTGTTTTATAAACATGGCCTTACCCTCCTTTTTTTCGCTTATGTATCATGGCACACCGGTGCTCCAAGGTCATTGAGCGAAAAGTTATAGAAGACATGGTGACCATCGTAATCCAGCACTCTCAGGTCATCGCTCTGTTTCAGATCCCCCAGCACCACGCTGAAATGTTGACCGTATTTCTCCTTGACCTTGTCGGACGGGACTTCATATGCGATAAACTTTTTAATTCCTTTTGTGGCCAGCTTTGTAACGAGATTGGGGTCCGAAAAGGAATCGTAGTTGGTGAGAACCAGAATGGGACCGGTTCCGGTAAAAAGGATTCCTGATTTCATATTGCACCTCCTTTGCCTGAATATTTCGCTGAAAAAAATGCCATGTTCCCTACGCGTCGCTGCAATAAATTACGCGCAAGCTTCAACAGGCCGCCGGAGGATGGACCGCTTGCATCTGTTATCTGCTTCAGCACACTATCAGTTGGAATACGACAGTGGATATGGTACGAAATTCTATAAACCGTGTTTGCCGGTCAAAAAAGATAGAAAAGTTTTCCGGTTCAGAAAGGAAAGCATCGTTCGTATACCAGAAAAGCAATGGAATAGGAGAGCATTTATATAAAGAACATGGTATCCTTATCAAAAGAATATGCCCATCCGCCTGAAATGTCAAGGACGGCGCCCCATGCTTAGGCTATCAACATACTGAAACAGCTACATTTATTATAGGGAACCCATCATGAATAAAAAAGTATTAGTTCCGATTGCAGATGGCACTGAAGAAATAGAAGCCATGACCATCATCGATGTCCTCAGAAGGGCCGAAGCCAGAGTTACCGTTGCCGGCGTCCCCTCCCGGGAGATCACCGCCGCCCACGGCGTCAGAATCTCCGCAGACAAACTGATTTCTGAATGTGCCGGTGAATCCTACGATATGATCGCCCTGCCGGGCGGCATGCCGGGTGCCACGAATCTTCGGGATTCGAAAGCGCTGACGGACCTCCTTCTTAAACAGCGGGATGCCGACGGGTGGATTGCGGCCATTTGCGCATCCCCCGCAGTGGTGCTCGCACCCCTTGGGCTGCTGGCCGATCGCCACGCCACCTGCTACCCCGGGTTCACCGAACAACTTGGGGAGGCCATCGTGTCCGATGACCGGGTAGTCGTGGACGGCCGCTGCATTACGAGCAAAGGGCCGGGAAGCGCAATGGAATTTGCAGTCACGCTGGTGTCGGTTCTGTTCGGAAAGGCCAAAGCGGATGAAATTGCGGCCGGGTTGCTGATGCGCCCTGCCTGACCCTGAAAAGCATCGATATGATGCGTAGTTTCAATCGGTAAAAACCTTTTTTGCTCCATTGCTCTCCAGGAAACGGACCAACCGCCTATGGGACTGAACCCCCACCAGCCGGCTTTCATTCAGCAGGTAGGTTGGGATGACAACGATGTTCCTCCGCTTTGAAAGCCGCCAATCGGCATCCACAATGGCGCTGAAAAGTCGCCCCTCCATGCACCGCATCGCTCCTTCCGGTGGCAACCCGACGGATTCAGCCAGCCCGCAGAGAACCTTCGGGTCGGAAATATTTTTCCCTTCCCCGAAATAGGCTTTATAGACGGCATGATGAAATTCATCGCCCCTCTGCTCGGCAACCGCCCATGCGCCCAGCTCCTGGGCCAGCCGGGTGTTGTAAATTCTTTCCGGTCCGCAGAAAGAAAGATTCTCCTCCGACGCAACCCTTTTCAACTTTTCCTCCATTTTCCTGACCTTATCCGGCGGCGCCTTGATGATCTCCTTCAGCGGGATGCCTCCTTCGGGAACATCCGGGTTTAACGGATGCGCCCGCCACCGGAAAAACACATGATACTCTCTGGTAAGCCGTTCAATACGCCCGGTACTGAAGTAGCACCAGGGTCAGATGTAATCCGAAAACATATCGACTTCTACAACGTCGGCCATCCCAATACCTCCCAAAAAATCGCAAAGAGCATAGCGCATAGGGCATAGAGTAAAAAACAGACAGCACCTGAAGTTGATGCACGTTGTCGCTTTTTATCGAAAGTGTCGTTTCCCGGGGAACTGCCCCCCCGCCTTTTACCCTATGCCCTATGCACTTTGCCCTATGCTTTTTTCAATACCCAAACGGCGGAAACGCAAACAGGTCTTCCACCATCCATGGCCCATCCGGATCATACCGGTATTTCAATTTGAACCGAACCGACGGAAAAGTGTTGGCCAGTTCCTGCATGGCGGCTATGGGGGGCGTCCACCGGGTGGTAAACTCCAGGCAGGTCGTGGGAATCCGGAAAGTCTCCGGGGCCACTGAGTGAATATCCTCCACCGTGCCCCAGTTGGCAAACCGCCAGTCGTGCTGGGAGAAATACCCGAACTGGTAGTAATTGGAAACAGCCCTGTCAATGAGCCCGGCATTCCCCGTCCCCCTGACAGCTCGCAGGGAGGATTCGATTTTTTCGCCCATCTCTTCTCGGGCGATCTTCCGGGAACCAGCGGCCAGTCCACCGGAGAGGACAACCTTCCGGATGTTCTCTTTCAGGGAGGAGAGATCCATATTCCCGGCAGACAGGGAGAGAACAGGTTCGCTCAGGGGCAGAAACAGCGCATCTGGCATGGACCGAATGGCGTTCAGGGAGAACTCCGGAGGTGGATTCTCATGGACCCGCCCCGATCTAATGTGCTCGAGAACCTTTTCCGTATTGGTGATGAAATACAGCCGGTTCACCAGATATTCCGACATTCCAAATCCTTATAAGATGTTTAAATGACAACGGTCTCGCACTTCAAATACCCAAACGTTATGCAAAGCCGCCGAAGTTGTCAATAATTTACAGGGGTGAAACGATCGCCTTCCCCCTCTGCTTTTCCCGAGTGATTTCATCGCCTTTCTTTATTCCTTGACACAACAGTTTTCTTTATATTAGTTTTTTCAAGACACCGCTATTATCACCACAAATGAAATAAAATTTACGGAAAAAAGGAGATTTCCACATGAAAGCTACATATGCACTTATCCCGGAAAAGGGAAAGGTTGTTCTGGAAACCAAAGAGCTTCAGGATCCGGGTCCCGGAGAACTTCTACTGGAAGCCGAGTACAGCACCCTGAGCCCCGGCACGGAAAACGCCCTCATGAACGGCCACATCCCGCCGGTACCGCTGCCCCAGATCATGGGCTACAGCATGGCCGCCACGGTCAAGGCCGTGGGTCCCGGCGTCACCGCGTACAAGGAAGGCGATAAGGTGGTCACCACCGGTAGCCACGCCTCTTACCTGATTATGGATCAGAGAAACGTCACCCCGGCGCTGCCGGATACGGACATGGAGCAGGCCGCCTTCTTCAACCTGGCCCACACCGGCATGTACGCCGTTCGACGAAGCGGCATCCAGCTGGGCGAGCCCTGCGTGGTCTTGGGCCAGGGCCTTGTGGGCGCCCTCACCGCCGCGCTGGCCAAGCTTGCCGGCGCCCTGCCGTGCATCGTTACCGATATCGACGAAAAACGGTGCGAGATCGCCCGGAAGATGGGCCACCACCATGTTCTCAACACCAAAAACGGCATCGACGAGTTGAAGGCTCTTGTGGACAGTCTTGGCCTGGGTGGTGTTCCCGTGGTTTTCGAGGCCACCGGCGTCCGTAAGCCCCTGGATCAGGCGTTCGAAATCATCGGCGAACGGGGCCGGGTCCTGATGATGAGCCAGGTACACGGCGGAGAAGCTCCCAACTACGACGACAACCTGATGCAGAAGGGCGCCTCCCTGATCGGCTGCTACATCAACTCCAAGCCCTTCTCCCTGAGCCGCACCGATCTCATCATCACCGACAAGTGGCCCCCCTGCCCCGCCCCCGGCGGAAGCCGCTACACCAACAATGCGGATGTGTGGACCAGCGACGAGGACATCCGGGTCATCCTGAACCTCATCGCCTATGGCTCCCTCAACATCAAACCGCTCATCAGCCATCGGTTCACCGTGGACCAGATTCCAGAAGCCTACGACATGGTCAACCGTTTCGATCCGAACCTCCTGGGCGGCGTAATCTGCTGGAAGTAATCCGGCGCCAGACCCTTATAAACATGAAAGCCCGACGGCATTCAGCCGCCGGGCTTTTATCTTGTGAACCACGGATGGCCATCTGTTTTTTTGAAGCCTCATTAAGAAAAGGGCCTCGGAAAAGCCCGAAGCCCTTTGTTGTTTAGTCGTTAAGCCGCCTGGCTTCCC
>JBECKW010000145.1:0-7409 GCA_040235505.1 Desulfobacterales bacterium | reverse complement strand
TGAAACCTGTCAAAGGTCCCGTCGCCGGGGAAACCTGAAACTTGAAACCTGCAACCTGCAACCTGTATTGTAACCCGCAACCTATAGAACTGCCTTATGGCGTATAGGTATCCGTCCTGACGCTTTCAAGGATTTCGATGATTTCCTTTCCATACTCGGCCGGTGCATAGATGACGCCCCACCCCTTCTGGAGCTGGAAGATGCCGTCGTAGGCGGTATCGTGGAAAGATTGAATGCGAAAGGGAATGTCCTGGTCTCTCAGGATATCTTCCATCACCTGAGCCTCGATCATGTTGTCCAGGGTTGCTATCTTCGCAAATTGCGGCATGTTTTCGGCCATGGTATTTTCTCCATCAATTGTAAAAAGCAGAAAAATCAGAGGATCGGATACATAAGAACGTTTTGCCGGATATTATCAGAAAATAAAGCCTTGAGGAACGACAACGATTCCCTTTTCAGTTACCGTAAACCTTTGCCGGTCTTTGAGCAAATCGTAACCGATTTGCTCTTCAGCGGGAATTTTAACGCTTTTATCGATGATACAATTTTTCAATTTGGCTCCCGCACCGACGTGAACGTCACGAAATAAGATGGATTTCTCTACAATCGCTTTATCATCGACATAAGTTCCGGCACACAAAACAGAATCCCTGATATTTCCGCCGGAAATTACAACACCGCCGGATAAAATCGAGTTGATGATAACGCCCTCGGTTCCTGAAACTCCAAGAATGGTTCTGGCGGGTGGTGTTTGAGGTTGATAGGTCCTGATGGGCCAGTTGCGCTGATAAAGATCCAGGGAAGGAACGGGCGCAAGGAGATCCATATTTGCTTTGTAGTAGGCATCTATGGTGCCGACATCCCTCCAGTATCGATCAGGGGTTACCCGACCCTGTTCACCGCCGAATCTGTAGGCGTACACCTTTTTATCCTGCACAAGCAGCGGCAGAACATCTTTTCCGAAGTCGTGGCTCGAATCTCCCCTTTGCTGGTCGTGTATCAGGGCCGTCATCAACAATTCAGTGGAAAATACATACAGACCCATCGAGACCAGTGCATTATGAGGATTTGAGGGAATGGGAGTCGGGTGATCGGGCTTCTCCTCAAACGTTACGATCCGCTGGTCTTCATCGATGACGACCACACCGAATGCGCGCGCTTCTTCAGTGGAAACCTCCATGCAGGCGATGGTAACATCAGCGCCCGACATTTTATGAGATTTGAGCATTGCCGCATAGTCCATTCGATAAATGTGGTCACCGGAAAGAATCATGGTGAATTTTGAATTGCTGCGCTCAAGCAGATTCAGATTTTGGAAAATCGCGTCGGCCGTTCCTTCATACCAGTGTTCGCCACGGTTCATTTGAGCCGGGACAGCCGTGATAAATTCTCCAAGTTCCGGATTGAAGATAGACCAGCCATCTCGAAGGTGTTTATTCAGGGAGTGAGACTTGTATTGCGTTAAAACCAGAATCCTTCGCAATCCTGAGTGAAGGCAATTGCTCAGGGTAAAATCGATGATACGGTACTTGCCCCCGAAAGGAACGGATGGTTTCGCGCGTTTTGCGGTAAGAGGGTATAACCTGGACCCCTCGCCTCCTGCCAGGATGAAAGTCAATGTTTGATCTTGCATCGTTGTATAACTCCTATTGCCCGACTCTCCCCTATTTTTAATATATTTCAAAAATTTGTTATAATCACCAGAGCAATCGTTATTGGGCGCTGGTCATCAGTCTACCATCGAATTGTTGTTGGTGCTTGATCTGATAATACCACGATGGATCATTCAATGAACATAATTTTTTGTAATTATGGGAAGGAATATTACCAATGGAAATTAATGTAACGCATGACGAGATAGGAACCCATTTTGAATGGGAACACGACGGCATTACACCGAGGATGATCGACTGGTTCTGGAGCAACATGGAAAAATGCTTTCTCTTGTGGCATCCTGAGGAGCACCAGCCGCTTACCTGGGCCATCGCACCTGAGCACGGCAATCTCATCGGTGCGGTTCACCTGGCTCCCCAGACCTGGTCCGACGGCAAGTTCCAGAATTTGTACATCAGCTTCGAAGATCCGGCGTCATTGCCGGACAGGCTGAAGGAGTGCCTCGTCTATGATCATTGTATTATCGCTGGTGGTCTTGGTTTCGGTCCTGAAAGTTTGGAAAAATGGGAGGTTTTCGGATATCGAATCCACCAGTGGCAAAAGACCGATTTCGGTGTGTTGGGAAAATCCTCGGCCATCGAAATAACGAGAGAATCAACCCCTGAAGCGGGGCTCGTATGGGCCAGGCATTGCAGCCAGGAGATCGGCAATTTCAAACATTTCCTGCCCCAGCTGTACAGCCTTTACAAAGTGGTCACCAACACGGAGTACAATCCGTTCTCAGACCTCACCATCGAAGGAAGGGGGGCGGCGTTGAAGTATAAGTACAGCAGTCATAAATAATCGCCGGGGTGATATGTTTGCTGAATTTCGTCAGATGTTCCATCGGGATCCAGAACAAACATAACCTTGGTAGATCCAGGCTTTTTCAATTTCTCCGTCGGATGCTCGGCCTCGACAACGATCGGCACACCTTTTTCCTTCAGGTAATTGCGCAGCGGATCGAAATCCTCATCAGCAACATACAGGCAAACATGCTTTGTGCCATAGGTCTTCCAGTAATCTGAATTGTCAGTACGAAGCCCCGGGAAGTCAAACAACTCGATATAGAAACGGTCTTTTTCCAGCCATGCAATACGCGCATCACCGTAATCAGGAAGGAAGAATACATTTTCAAACTTTTTTTCAAAGCCAAGCATTTCCTCCCACCAGGATATTGAACGATCGATGGAAGAAACGAATATTCCAACATGATGCGGATGAACATGTACCGGGCAACTCATGTTTAATTCCCTCCTTTTTAAAAGTAAACCTTGGTGTGAAATATACCCCCCTTGTTTAAAGTTATAGCTAATAGTGAACAGCAATATTACCAACTGGCACACCACGTACCAGAGAAACACCGGTCCAGCTAATTATGGAAGAACAACCGTTGTCGTTAAAATTGATCGAATTGTAATTTTAATGAGCGAGGATGACGCTTAAATATCCACCCGCGATTTCAATTCTGTGCCGGCCTTAAAAAAGGGCAGCTTCTTTGGTTTGATTGTTACCTTCTCGCCGGTTTTTGGATTACGTCCTGTGTATGAGTCGTATTCTTTTACGAAGAATGAACAGAGCCCCCGAACCTCAATCCGGCCACCGCCAGAGAGCTCATCAGCCATACTATTAAAAAATACGTCCACAATCTTAGCGGCTTCATTTTTGGATAATCCTATATCGTCTTTCAACCTCTGGACCAACTCAAGCTTGTTCATGCGTTCACCATTCCTGATTTTTCATTTGTTGTGTAACTGAATGTTTGAATATGAGAAATATAGACCGATATAACATATTTTGTCAATATATTAATCTGTTATATCCGATCTTTTCCTCTGAAAGAATTCCTTTCTCGCAGTAAGGAGACAAACCAAGGCAACCGTACGCCACTATGACGTAGGCAGCACCGACCTTGACTACATTGCGTCGTTTTAGTTCACCCCGGAAGGACATGGTATGCTCCTGGTGTTTTTTTTATGATTTGCGGACGCCACTCCAGGGACGATGGCGCTTTATCAATTTTAGGCTGGATCGATATAAAAATTCAGTTTCTTATGGGAATAAACATATGACAAGCTCGGAATAGGATCAAGGGTTTTGTGTTATTGAATCTGCCCCCGGCATTAAAAATGGATACTATAACGTGGCTGAACTATATGATATGTTATCAATACGAGTGTACCCCTTCGACTGCTTTTTTTATGGATGCTTTTCAGGGCCATCCGTCAATCGCCGTATCTTCTGCCATAGTGCCCATTTTCGTCCCATTTGAGTCTTCGTTAATGCCGGCCTGGGTCACTTCTTTCAACATTACTTCACGGGCCATGGCCAGGCGTTTGGGAAGGCCTTCATCTTCCATTTCTTCCACGACCTGGGCAAGAATGTCAGGGATCGGAATCTGCTGGGGGCATTTCTCGAGGCATTCGCCGCATTCAACGCACTGGGACGCGTAGCCCGGGACCCCGCCGGTCAAATCCCCGCTCATCCGGATGGCGTAGCTGAACTTGGCGTTGTCGGGCTGACCAAACATATGCATGTTGTTATAAATTTCGAAACAGATGGGAATCGCCACATCAGACGGGCAGGGCGTGCAGTAACCGCAACCGGTACAGCCCACCCTCATCAGCTCACGGTAGGTATTGGCGGCCCCGGTCACCAGCTCCAGTTCCGTGGAATCCAAAACACCGCAGCGGCCCTGATCGGCCAGGGCGATATTCTCATCGATGTGGACTTCCTCGTTCATGCCGGAGAGGACCACGGTGACCTCGGGTTGATTCCAGAGCCAAAGCAGGGCCCAGGCTGCCGGCGGCCGGGGTGTTTTTGCCTCGTTCCAGATTCTCTTTATGGCCGGCGGGGGTTCGGGGCGTCCCAGGTTGCCGCCGCGCAGCGGTTCCATGATGATAACGGCCATATCCTTGGACGCCGCGTATTTCAGACCCGCAGTTCCGGCCTGGTTTTTCTCGTCCAGGTAGTTGTACTGAATCTGGCAGAAGTCCCAGGAATAGCCGTCCACGATCCGCTTGAAATCTTCGGGCAGACCGTGAAAGGAAAATCCCGCATTGACAATGCGCCCGTCGGCTTTGGCCTTGTCGAGAAAATCGTCTATTCTGAAATTCACCATGGCCTCCCACAGGGGCCCGCTGAGGGCATGAACCAGGTAATAATCGATGTGATCGGTATCGAGTCTTTTCAGCTGGACGTCCAGGTAGCGGTCCATATCCTCCCGGCTCTTGGCCAGAAAGGACGGCAGCTTGGTGGCCAGTTTCACGCGCGGGCGGTACCCGTCTTTCAAGGCCTTGCCCAGCAGCGTCTCGCTCTCGCCCCCGTGGTAGGTCCAGGCCGTATCCACATAATTCACACCCCGGTCAATGGCCGACCGGATTTGACGAATCGCCCGGGGTTCATCGATCTTTCCATCTATCACGGGCAGACGCATGCATCCGTACCCAAGAATGGACAACTCGTCTCCGTTTTTGGGAACCTTTCTGTATTGCATAGTGATTACTCCTTTGAAGTGGTAATACAGGGTTCTTCTCCAACCAACCCGAGCCTTTTAAGCGTACGACATCCTGTGGTCTTATGTCCAGCACACTGTTCAGTCGATTTGCCCCAAGCCCCTGAGCCAGCTGGAAATATCGTTTTCCGAACGCTGTACACTCCCGGCATGGATAGTAAGGCCTTTCAACACCGTGGCATCGGAACACGCTTTCTTGACTTCGCTCTCGCTGCGTCCCATCCCGCTACCTTCGTGGGTACAGAACGGAACGATGAGATGATTGGTATTTGCGATATGGTGAGGTATGTTCTGGTAAGTTCAATTCACAAAACGGATAGATGCACATCGACTTTGCCCTGACACTTTTGCCGTTCAACCAGGCACCATTTCTATGGCCTCACTTTCTACTTGCATTTAAAATATGCTCAAGCACATCCTTTGCATTGGCCGCAACGTTAGCACCGATTTTCTCTTCCAGAACATTTATAAAGTCATGGAGTTGTTCCGGTGTGACGCCGTTGTTCATGCTGATGCCATAATGCGCCTGAAGCTGACTGTTGACGCCCTCGATATTTGCCAGGGCGGCCATGGTAGCAAGCTCCCGGTCACGCCAGTCGAGTACATCCCGTTGGAAAATATCACCAAAGAGATGGGCCTTGAGGTACTCATCAATGGCCGGAGCAAAATCAAACAGGGGGCCTTTTACGGGTACGCCTATCAATTTCGTCTGATTTTCAGTACCGAATTCAAGGCTGCTTTTGTCCGTGGGCATGGGGCCGGCCTCTTTTCCCACTTCATCCCTGATACCTTTACCCTTGCGTTCACCCATGACCGCCATGAAGGTACCGATGCCGTTCAGGCTCCTGGGAAAACCAGCATAGGCATACATCTGAACGAGGATTTCCTTGATTTCATTAACGGTGAGGCCTGCATCAAGCCCCTCATTAAGGGCAGGTTTGAGGCGGTCAATATCGCCCCCGGCCGTAAAGGCCGCTATCTGTATAATACTTTGCTCCCTTTGACTTAATGTATTCTGTTTTTCCATACTTCTCACCTCCGAACCTGTTGCTGAAATAGATACTAAAAGAGAAACCATGATCAAAAGTGAAGAAATGCCGGTTTTCATGATTCACTCCTTATTTTCCCAGATATTGATCATCCGTGATCTTTTCTTTCCAGATGACATTTTCGTCGTCTTTCACACCGGTAATTACGAGATGAGTCATGGGAGCATCGGGCGTGGCGCCATGCCAGTGATCGATGCCCGGCGGGCACCAGACAGTGTCACCCGTCTCGAATTTAACGATTTTCCCATCCCGCATTCCCGTCAGGGCAACACCGGAGGTCACGATCATATGTTTCATTTTAATTTCCCTTCAAAAAAATTTCTGCCCATATACAGGGAACACGCTGGCCTCCCCATAGTCCTTGATTTGTTCCATTTTTTTTAACAGTTCCATATCTTTTTCAGAGATAAGAAAATCCACGTCCGCATTGTCTTTCATATGGTCCGGGTTCGCGGTCTTTGGTAAGGGAAGAAGGCCAAGCTGCAAAGTATATCGTATACATAATCGTGGCACGGAAACGTCATGTTTTCTCGCCATTTCCACTAATGCTTTGTTCTTCAACAGCTCTCCGTGTCCGACTGGGGAATAGGCCTCCACAAGAATGCCCTTTCCCTGAGTATATTGAATGAGCTCTTTCGGCGTATTGCTTATACGCGCCAAAATCTGATTTACCATTGGTTTTACAGAGCAAGACTCAAGGATGTTATCGATGTCTGCTTTTTTAAAGTTCGAAAGACCAATGGCACGAAGTTTTCCGGCTTTATATGCTTCCTCAAGAGCTCGCCATGCCTCAAGGTTTCCTTCGAAGTAAGAATTTTGTCCATGGAATTCGGCCCATGGTTTCGGGCTGTTAATAATCATCATGTCAATATAGTCGAGCCCCATTGTTTTAAGCGACGTATCAATAGATACAACAGCCTCTTTATATGATTTTACTTCTGCCGCAAGTTTGGTGGTCACAAACATTTTCTCTCTTTTCACACCACACGCTCTGACACCCTCTCCAACACCGCTTTCATTACTGTAGGCCTGAGCTGTATCAATATGCCGATAGCCGATTTCTACAGCATCTTTCACTGCCTCTCCGGCATCTTCGTTATTTATAAACCATGTTCCAAGGCCTAGTTTTGGGATATCAACGCCATTGGACAGAGTATATTTTTCTTCTAAAATCATTGTATTACCTCTTTTAA
>JBECKW010000209.1:0-28308 GCA_040235505.1 Desulfobacterales bacterium | reverse complement strand
CCAGGGTCGGGTACGGGTGCACGGCGGCGGCCAGGGTGGAGAGTTTGACCTTGCCGTTGAGGGCGGCGGCCCATTCCCCCAGAAGGTCCCCTGCCCGGGGACCCACGATCTGGACCCCGATGGGGGTATCCTTTTCGTCCAGAAGGAGTTTGATCTTCCCGACGCCGCCTGCTTCCGCCAGGCTGCGGTCGTTTCCGGAAAACGGCTCGCTCCACACCGAGTATTTGATCCCGGCGGCTTGGGCGGCCTTCTCATTCATACCAATGCTGGCAAGCTCAGGGTCGCAGTAGGTGCACCAGGGGAGCAAGGTGTAGTCCGCTTTCCGGGGCAGATGAAACACGGCATTGCTGATGACAATGCCGCCTTCGTAACCGGCCGCGTGGGTGAACTGGTAACCGCCGGTGACATCCCCGGCGGCAAAAATATGCTTCACCGTGCTGCGGAGCCTGCGGTCCAGCTGGACGCCGCCGGGGCCGGTGGACACCCCGATATCTTCGAGACCCAGATCCCGGATATTGGGTTTACGCCCCAGTGCCACCAGAATGGTTTCGGCGTCGAGCCGGAAGGTTTTCCCGGACGGCGATTTCAGCGTGACTTCTTTTGTGCTCCCGGTGTTTTTTACGGCTGCAATAGCATGCTCTAAATAAAATCGAACCCCTTCCGAGGCCATCTGTTCCATCACCGGCGCCACCATGTCCGCATCTTCCCTTGGCAGAATTTGCGGCGCCATGTCCACGACGGTGACCCGGGTGCCGAGACGGGAGAAGGCCTGGGACATTTCCGTGCCGATGGGACCACCGCCCAGCACAAGCATGCTTTCCGGCAGTTTCTCCAGGGAGAAGATGTCCCGGTTGGTAAGATGCGGGGTTTCGGACAGGCCCGGGATGGGCGGAATCGCCGGGGATGATCCGGTGGCGATGACCCATTTTTTGGCGGAAACGTTTCGGCCGTTCAGGTCAACCGTGTGCGGATCTGAAAACCTGGGTGAGCCAAAAAGAACGCGGGCTCCCAGACCGCAAAAACGCTCCTCGGAATCGTGCTTCTGAATGGTCTCGATGACCGAGCGGATATGCCGGGCCACCTCTTTGAAGTCCACCGGCGGCGGGTCAATGCGGGGGAGACCCAGCATCCCGGCGGTTTTGATTCGGTGATACACGTTTGCCGCATGGATCAAGGTTTTGCTCGGAACGCACCCATAATGGAGACAGTCACCGCCAAGGGCCGCCTCCTTTTCAATCAGAACGGTTCCGGCCCCAAGTTGGGCCGAGCCGGATGCCACTGTCAAGCCTGCGGCGCCGCCCCCCACAACTCCGATATCGTATTCGAAATCTCTGGCCATGTTTCCCCGTGCGGTGATGTGGTTGTATTGTTCAGTAAAAATACCATGTTGTCGTCGAAGGGGCCAGAAATAATTCCGCGGGTGAGTCGATTCAGCAGCGGCCACGCAGGATTTATGCGGGTAGCAGTTGGGGGTAAGAGATAGTAAAAGTACAAATATGTAAAATATAAATACAAAATAGTTATAAATATGCGACGGTGAGATGCCGGTATAATCGTATGAAATATTAATAATAAAAGAATGTTACTATCTAAAATCGGTTTTTATAATTTATCGGTATTGTTTTTGCTTAGAACTAAGTTGGACCTCTTTGTATTCAAGGAATGATAAAAATGGAAAAAACAATGTCTGCTCGTCAGAAAGTATATCGTCTTGAACTGAAAGTGCTGTATGAAATCAGCGGCATTATCGGCCAGGTGCTGGACCTGGATCAGGCGCTTGAATCGATACTGGCAATCCTTTCGAACTCCCTGTCCATGGAGCGGGGAACCGTGACCCTCAAGGATGAGGAAACGGGAATGCTCAAAATATGTGCCTCCCACGGGCTTCTTCCGGAAGAAAAAGAGCGTGGAATCTACAAGCCGGATGAAGGGGTGACGGGGCATATTTACCAGAGCGCAAGTCCCTTTGTCGTGCCGGACATCAACCGGGAGCCGCTGTTTTTAAACAAAACCCAGGCGCGCAACGTGACCCGGGAAGGGATCGCCTTTCTGGGAGTTCCCATCTCGCTCAATGGAGAGGTGATCGGCGTGCTGAGCGCCGACAGACTGTTCGGAGATGAAGTTTCTCTGCAGGAGGACATGCGGTTTCTGACCATCGTGGCGGCCTTGATTGGGCAATTCGTCCACGTCAACCGGCAGGTGGACCGGCGGGAGAGGAGTCTTGTCACCGAAAACAGGTTTTTGCGGGCCGAAATATCCGAAAAGTACAACCATTATTTCACCGTGGGCGTGAGCCCCGCCATGGATGTGCTGAACCGGATGATCCGAAAGGTGGCGCCCAGCCGGGCGTCGGTGCTGCTGCTCGGGGAGTCGGGAACCGGAAAAACCCTGACGGCCCGAATCATTCATGAACTCAGCGGGAGGGCCCGATGTCCGTTTATCAAGGTCAATTGCGCGTCGCTGCCCGAGAGTCTTATCGAATCGGAGCTGTTCGGTTATGAAAAAGGGGCGTTTACCGGGGCCGGACAGAGCAAGGTCGGAAGCCTGGAAGCGGCCCACACCGGGACCGTTTTTCTGGATGAAATCGGAGAAATTCCCCTGGGGCTCCAGGCGAAACTCCTTCATTTCCTTCAGGAACGGGAACTTGTGCGACTCGGCTCGAACAGGACCCGGAAGGTGGATGTCCGGGTGATCGCCGCCACCAATGTAGATCTGTCGGCGGCGGTGGAAAAGGGGACATTCCGCTCCGATCTTTATTACCGTCTGAACGTGTTTCCCATCGCCATTCCACCGCTTCGGGAGCGAAAGCCGGATATCCCCCTTCTCATCAACTATTTTCTGGAGCGGGCCGCAAAGGAATATGGGCTCCGGCTCAGGTTCTCGGACGAATGCATCGAGATCCTCACCTCCTACCGCTGGCCGGGCAATGTCCGGGAGATGGAGAATCTGGTGGAGCGGGTGGCGATTTTGGCCGACAGTTCCATTATTGAAAAAAAGTCCCTGCCGGGGGATCTTTTCGATCAGCTCGACCCGAGCTATTCGGTGGGAGAAAATCGGGTGTCCGACCTCGAAAAAATGGAGCGGGATATGGTGCTTGAATCGTTGGAACGAAACAACTGGATCCAGCAGCAGGCGGCCAAGGAGATCGGACTGACGCTTCGCCAGATGGGATACCGGGTGAAAAAATTCAATCTGGAGGAAAGGATTCGGGAAGGCAGAAAGCGGCGGAATCTGGCACTCGTGGAATAATCCATTCTTTTCAATAGATAGTTCACATCATCATTCAATTCATGGTTTAACGCCCTGTGTAAGGACTTGCCGAAGAGCGATTCAAGCGGCCTGCGGGATTACGCAGGAAAGTTTCTTGACCGGCCAGCAAATTATGCGGTATCACTTGACTGTCGCTAAAAATTCCCACTTTCCAACGCGGCGGGCATCGAAGTGGCCCTGGATTTTCGCTGGAGTGATTCTTACGCTATGACATCGAATAAAATTTTGAAATATCCACTTCGCGCCGCCCCGGGCATCATGTTTTGCCCGGGGCGACGTTTTTTAAACGATCATGAAAAGGGCTCAGCCCGGCGCAAAGGGGGGAGAGATGCTTGAAATGAAACGTATCGGTTTATTATGTTGTGTGGTGGTTGCCTGTTTGTGGGGTCGCCCTCAGATCTATGCAGACACTTTGCCACGGTTGGGTGACAAAACGGTTAAAGAGGTGGTTTCCGCCATGACGTTGAAGGAAAAGGCCGATCTGGTGGTGGGCATGGGAATGGACATGCCGTCCAATGATACCGATACGAGCAAAGAGAAGGGTGAGCAGGTTGCCAATGATCCCAAAAGTCTGGTCCCCGGAGCAGCGGGTGTCACCTGCCCGATTCCGCGCCTGAATATCTCGTCCATGGTGCTTTCCGACGGTCCCGCAGGCGTCCGAATAAATCCCACCCGTGAAAACGACAATCATACCTATTATTGCACCGCATTCCCGGTGGCCACCCTCCTGGCATCGACCTGGGACACGGATCTCGTCTACGAGGTCGGCGAAGCGATGGGCGATGAGGTGCTCGAATACGGAGTGGATCTTTTGCTGGCGCCGGCCATGAACATTCATCGAAATCCCCTGAACGGAAGAAATTTCGAATACTACTCCGAAGATCCCCTCGTCTCGGGAAAGATGGCTGCAGCCATGGTAAAAGGGGTGCAATCCAGGGGCGTGGGGGCGACCATCAAGCACTTTGCCGCCAACAACACCGAGACCAACCGGATGTCGCTGGATACCATCGTCAGTGAAAGGGCCCTGCGGGAAATCTATCTGGAAGGCTTTCGCATCGCCGTTACGGAAGCCCGTCCCTGGGCCGTCATGTCAGCCTACAACAAAATAAACGGTACCTATTGCGCGCAGAGCCATGATCTTCTGACGAATATTCTGAGAAACGACTGGGGATATCAAGGGGTTGTCATGACGGACTGGTTTGCCGGAGACGATCCCGTGGCCATGATGAAAGCGGGAACCGATTTGATCATGCCCGGCAGTTCGGAGCAGTCCGCTGCGATTGAAACGGCGGTAAAAGAAGGTCGGCTGGATCAAAAAGTTCTGGACGAGAACGTGGAAAAAATTCTGACGATTCTGCTGAAATCGCCACGGTTTAAAAAATACGCCTATTCCAACAGCCCCGATATGAAAAAACACGCAGAAGTGACCCGAAGGGCCGCCGCCGAGGGCATGGTTCTGCTGAAGAACGAGGCATCCACACTTCCGTTGGGCGCCGATATCAAATCCATCGCAGCGTTCGGAAATACTTCCTATGACATCATCACGGGCGGAACGGGCAGCGGAGATGTTAACGAGGCATACAGCGTGTCGCTTGTGGAGGGTCTTCACAACGCCGGGTACACTGTGGATGAAAATCTGAACGGGAACTACGGCGCCTACCTGAAAGCGGAAAAAGCGAAACGCCCGGAGCATGGAATGTTTGATCAGGAGGTGCCCATCGCGCAGATGGAGCTTTCCGACAGTCTGATTGAGAAAAGCGCGGAAGAAAATGATTTCACGATCATTACGATCGGCAGGAACGCAGGAGAATTTCGGGATCGGGACAGCGGCGAAGGAGATTTCAAACTCTCGAAGACGGAAAAGTCGATGATCGAGCGAGTCACCCATGCGTTTCACGCCAGGGGGAAAAAATGTGTCGTCATTCTGAATATCGCCGGCGCGGTGGAGACGGCATCCTGGCGGGACATCCCCGATGCCATTCTACTGGCGTGGCAGGGAGGGCAGGAGTGCGGGAATTCCATCGCCGATATTTTAAGCGGCAAGGTCAACCCTTCGGGGAAACTTGCGACCACCTTTCCCATGACCTACGAAGATGTGCCGTCGGCAAAGAATTTTCCCGGCGTGGTGACGAAGCCGCTTTCCGAAAAACAGAAGAAAGAACGAACGACCCTTGAGGCCATTCATGGGGAACCGTCGGAAGTGACATACCAGGAGGGAATTTACGTCGGGTATCGTTATTATGACAGCTTTCACATTCCCACCGCGTATGAATTCGGATATGGATTATCTTACACGAAATTTGCTTACAGCGATCTGAAACTCAGCTCAAAAACCTTCGATGGGAGCCTGACGGTGTCGGTCGATGTCAAAAACACCGGAAAGACGTCCGGAAGAGAGGTCGTTCAGCTTTATCTCAGCGCACCGCACAAGGATCTGGACAAACCGGAAGAAGAACTCAAGGCCTTTGGGAAAACCAGACTGCTCGCTCCCGGAGAAAGCCAGCGCCTTTCCTTTACACTGGATGGGAGGAGCCTTGCATCCTATAATTCGGCTGCCTCCTCCTGGGTTGCGGAAGCCGGAACCTATACGGTCAAAATCGGCGCCTCTTCCGAAGATATCCGGCAACAGGGAACCTTTGCTCTGGAAAAAGCGCTGGTGGTCAAAAAAACAAGCAGGGCACTTGCACCCGGAAAAGCCATCCGGGAAATAAAACCATAACCCCGGAGGATACGAAAGGGATATTCTGCCATGGGAAGCAATCGGTACAAGACGCTGGTGGTATGCCTGTCGGTTTGTTCTCTGATCCTCAGCGGTTGCAGCAGGAAATGGAACGAGGTCGAAAAGGACGGTATTCGGATCGTCACCAATGAAGGCGGGCAGACGTTGGGATATTCGGCCGAGTCCGGTATCAAGCTGCTTTCCGAAGACGGCTACGCATTCAAGGACCTCAATAAGAACGGCAGGCTCGATGTTTATGAAGACTGGCGAAAATCCGTGAACGAACGGGCCAGGGACCTGGCTTCAAAAATGAGCATCGAGCAGATTGCCGGGCTGATGCTCTACAGCATGCACCAGGCGGTACCGGCCGCCACCGGGCATTTTGCCGGCACTTATAAAGGCAAAAGCTTTGCGGAGAGCGGCGCAAACCCATCGGATCTCAGCGACCAGCAGATCAAATTCCTTACGCAGGACAACCTTCGGCATGTACTGGTAACCACCGTGGAAAGTCCGGAAGTCGCAGCCAGGTGGAACAACAACGTCCAGGCACTGGTGGAAGGAATCGGGCTGGGAATTCCGGCGAACAACAGCTCCGATCCGAGAAACGGAACCATCACCGATGCTGAATTCAATGCGGGTGCGGGCGGAAAAATTTCCATGTGGCCCGGATCATTGGGCCTGGCGGCAACCTTTGATCCCGGGATTGTGAAGAAGTTCGGCGAGATTGCGTCCATCGAATACCGGGCGCTCGGAATGACCACGGCCCTCTCTCCCCAGGTCGATCTGGCCACGGAGCCGCGCTGGTTCAGGGTGAGCGGAACATTCGGCGAGGACCCGAGGCTTTCCACCGATATGGCAAGGGCCTATATCGACGGGTTCCAGACCTCGGCGGGGGATGCGGAGATTGCAGACGGATGGGGATGGAGCAGCGTCAACGCCATGGTGAAACACTGGCCCGGCGGCGGGCCTGAAGAGGGCGGGAGGGATGCCCATTACGGATACGGAAAGTATGCGGTATATCCAGGGGATAATCTGGCTGATCATCTGATGCCTTTCACCCAGGGGGCTTTCAAGCTGGCGGGAAAGACCAGGACAGCGGCTGCTGTCATGCCGTATTATACGATCTCTTACGGTATCGATTCGAAAAACGGGGAAAATGTCGGTAACAGTTACAGCGCTTACATTATTACCGATCTTCTTCGGGGTGAATATGGATATGACGGGGTTGTCTGCACGGACTGGGGGATTACGGCCGACGAGACCGGCGTGGGCGATTTTTCGGGAAAATGCTGGGGCGTTGAGGGGCAGTCGGTGGTGGACCGCCACTACAAGGCGATTATGGGGGGGGTGGACCAGTTTGGCGGAAACAACGAGGCCGGGCCGGTGATTGAAGCATACAAGAAGGGGGTGGGAGAACACGGCGAGGCTTTCATGCGGGCGCGGTTCGAGGCGTCGGCGGTACGGCTTCTGAAGAACATGTTCCGGGTGGGCCTGTTTGAAAATCCTTATTTGGATCCGGAAAACAGTCGCAAGGTGGTGGGGAGTCCGGAGTTCATGGCCGCCGGATATGACGCCCAGATAAAATCCATTGTCATGCTGAAAAACCGGAACCATGTGCTTCCCCTTCAAAAAGGAACCAAAGTCTATATCCCGAAGCGGTTTCAGCCCCCAAGCAAGAACCCGTTCGGTCCCAATCCCACGGAAGTGAAACTGGATTACCCGGTGAATATGGACATCGTTAAAAAATATTTCCAGGCTGTGGACAATCCGGATGACGCCGATGCCGCCATCGTTTTCATCAAAGGCCCCGACTCCGGCACCGGCTACAGCGCCGATGACCTTGCGTCCGGTGGAAACGGTTACGTTCCCATCAGCCTGCAGTATCGGGAATATACCGCGGCGTATGCCCGTGATCCGAGCATTGCGGGCGGCGATCCGTTTGAATCATTCTCCAACCGGACATTCAAGGGCAAACACGTTACCACCGCCAACGAGACGGACCTCGACCTGGTTCTGGATACGGTCAAACGCATGAAGGGAAGGCCGGTAATCGTTTCCGTCGCCCTGTCCAACCCCATGGTTTTTGCGGAGTTCGAGAAAGAAGTGGACGGCATCATTGTGAGCTTCAGTGTTCAGGACCAGGCCCTTCTGGATATTCTCGCAGGTCAGGCGGAGCCCTCGGGCCTGCTTCCCCTGCAGATGCCGGCGAATATGAAGACCGTTGAAGAGCAGTTGGAGGACGTCCCCCGTGATATGATCTGTCACGTCGATTCCGAAGGAAATACATACGATTTCGGGTTCGGCATGAATTGGGAAGGCGTGATTCACGATGCCAGGGTGGTGGCTTACGCGAAAAAATAATCCTTGAGGGGGAAAAGCATGAAAAAATTATGGGGAGGACTATCGATTGTGATGATTTTGGCTTCAATCTGCGCCTCCGCACCTGTGCTCGCAGAAGATCAGACGTTCACCGTGGTGGTCGACAAATGCATCAACGGCACCGTTCGCATTGATCCGGCGCCGCCTGCGGACGGAAAGTACAAGGCGGGGACAGAGATTACCCTTACGGCGGTTCCGGATGACGGGTATGTTCTGGATTCTTGCTATTTTTCGATTCCCGGAATGTTCGGCCAGATGTATCATGAATCCATGACCTCTCCGGTCAAGGTCAAGATCAATCAGGAAAAACATGTCGGCGCTTCCTTTATCGAAAGAACCGCGGTGGATCATGTGAATGTCATTCAGGATGTCGTATATGCCAAGCCCGGGGTCAAGACGCTCAAATACGATGTATACACCCCCAAAGGGGCAAAGAATCTTCCCATGATTATCATTATCCATGGGGGCGGATGGGCGGCCAACACCGAAGACATTATGCGCGGCATGGCCCGGGAATTGACCCGGGACGGGAGATACGTCGTCTGCAGCATCGACTACCGCTGGATGGGAAAGCTCGACGGCGACGCCGTGGACAATACCATGGCCGATTTAATTGACGATGTTTACGGAGCCATTGCCCATATAATGGAGCATGCCGCGTCATATGGCGGCGACCCCACGAAAATCGCGCTGACCGGTGACAGCGCGGGGGGCCATCTGTCGGCGGCAGCGGCCAATATGATCGATAAAATCGGAAAGGGCGGCTTCGGGAAAACGCCAGGGGTATTTGAATTCATGCCCTCTTACCTGCCGAAGAATAAAACCGTTGACCAGGTGAGATCTGAAATGATGTCCGCCATCAAAGCCGTTGCCCCCAGTTACGGAGTGTTCAGCGCCGAATTGTTGAAGAAATTTGCCGGTGGACCTGATAGCGATGATTCGTGGGCCGATGCAATTGCGCCCGAAAGCCATATCCCCAATATCAAAGAAAGGGCGGTCCCACACTATCTCACCCGCGGCACCGAAGATCCGCTGATTACCGACGAAGCCGTCAAATCCTATGTGAACGCCCTTGTAAAAGCCGGACAGCGGGTCGAATATGTTCAGGTGGGAGGTGCCAGTCATGCATTTTTTGATTGGAAACCGGACGAGCAGACGAAGGCGACCTTCGCGAAATATGGTGTCTATTACTGCCGGGAAATGGAGTCTTTCTTCAATTCGATCTTTTATTGGGACAATTAAACAGAAAGGAAGAGACAGAACAAATGAAAGAATCATTACGCTATGCTACTGTGATCGCGGTACTGATGGTTACCCTCGGACTGGCGGTAAAACCGGTTTTGGCCGAAGCGGGAAATACTTCCGAAAAATCGTCGGAACGCCTGATACGGAAAACACCTGCAACGAGTGGTGACGATCCGTTTTCCGGCATATACTTTACGACATTCTACAATAGCGGCCTCGATGCCTGCACCAATGAAAAAGGGCTTCCCGTGATTCTTCTTTTTTCGAGATCTTCCTGCTCCCATTGTGAATGGGTGGGAAAGATTTTCGACCCTCTCGTTGGGTATTATGTCGCCAGCGGACTCATCGAGGCACATCATTATGATATCGATACAGGAGATGATCTTTTAACGGACAAAATCGAAACGAAGATCCCCCCGGCCTATCTTCAGTTAAAGGAGCATGGGGACCCGAAGGGGTTTGTTCCCTACTTCAATTTCGGCTGCAAATATGAACGCGTCGGGAACGGGTATGAGAAGACGGATGACGTGGCGGCCGAAAGCGCGGAGATGCGCAAAGTCATCGAGACGTTGATTAAAGTGTTATCCAAACCGGAGGGAAAAACTGAAAATGGACACCCGGCAGTTTCTCGATAAATATAACCTGCTTGCCAATAAGATCGATGCGGATCGTTTGATCGCTGAGTTTCTTTCCGAAATGAAAGCCGGGTTGGCCGGTCGGGACAGTTCGCTGGCCATGATCCCCGCCTATGTCACCGCCGACAGGAATATTCCGGTGGATGAACCGGTCATTGTCATCGATGCGGGGGGAACGAACCTCCGGGTGGCATGCATCACATTTGATATGGATAACCGGGCAGTGATCAAAGACTATGAACGCTATCCCATGCCGGGAGCGGTCGAAGAGGTATCCGCCACGGAGTTTTTCAATCAACTTGCCCATCACCTTGGGCCGATGCTCGGCAAATCGAAGAAAATCGGTTTCTGCTTTTCGTATCCGGCGGAAATAAGCCCGGAACTGGACGGCAGACTTCTCAGGTGGACCAAGGAGATGAAAGCGCCGGAAGTTATCGGCCGGTTCATCGGCAGAGGGTTGATGGCGGCATTGGGACCTGCCGGCGAAGGGAAAAGCATTGTGCTTCTCAACGATACGGTGGCGACCCTGCTGGCTGGAAAAGCCGCCGGCAAAAAGCGATACGGTTCCCATGTGGGATTTATCCTGGGCACCGGCACCAATATCGCCTATATGGAAAAAAATAAAAATATTTTGAAGATAATCGTTTCCGATGCTTCCGGTTCCCAAGCCATCAACGTGGAATCCGGTGGGTTTTCAAAAGCGCCTCGGAGTGATATCGATAACATGATTGACCAGGCGTCCGAGAATCCCGGCATTAATCAGTTCGAAAAAATGATCTCCGGGAGATATTTGCCGGAAATCGTTTTAAGGGCTCTGAAAAAAGGGGCTGAGGAAGGATTGCTTGATACCGCGGGCAGGCATTGGATAGACAGGCAGGAATCGCTGGACCACGAACAGATGGATGCACTTTTCAATACCGGCGGCAGCGGTATCACAAAATCAACAGATCTCTCGAAGGTCGACAGGGATTGCATCCAGACCATCGCGAACGCCGTTATTGATAGAGCTGCGAAGTTGGCCGCAATCAACATGGCAGCCACGGTGATAAAAGTAGTCGGAGAAAGCAGCGATCTGCCTGTCTGCATCAATATTGACGGCTCGACCTATTACAAGGCGGCCGGGCTTCGTGAAAACGCCGAGAGATATCTTAAGATGATACTTCGTGACAGAAATATTCAGTATGATCTTGTTCATGTCGAACGGGCACCCATGATCGGGGCGGCGATTGCGGGACTGGTGAATTGAAAAGGAATAGGCACGAGGCACAGAGGCACAAAGGCACAGAGGCACAGAGGTACAAAGGAATAGAGACAAGGAGACCATATCATCTGATATGGTAATAAAAAGTATTCGTGCGCTTCGTGGTGAGTTGATTTCTTTTTCGTATTTTTTCCCCTCCCGCACCCCACATCCGGTTACCGACCACCGAAACGGCTTTTCCCGCCAATCTACAATAATGTAAACTGTAGGATCTTCATTATTGTGAAGTTCTCTCTGAGAGAACCCAATATCTTTTTCCCCTGTTTTCTTCCCGCGATCTTAATAACTCATTGATATGGCGTAGCATATAAAGATCCACATAAATCGGGACAAGGCGGTGGCACGTGCTTTGCTCTATAGGGAGACAACGATGTGGTTGGCAAAACGATGACAACGAAAGGAAGGAAACAGGAAAATGAGAAAAATAGCCATATACGGAAAGGGTGGAATCGGAAAGTCCACGACGACACAGAATACAGTGGCCGGTCTGGTAGAGAAAGGTAGAAAGGTGATGGTGGTCGGCTGCGACCCGAAGGCGGACTCCACACGGCTTCTCCTGGGCGGGCTGGCCCAGAGGACGGTACTCGACACCCTGCGGGAAGAAGGCGAAGATGTCGAGCTTTCGGACGTGCGAAAGGAAGGATTCAAGGGCGCCTTGTGCACGGAATCCGGGGGGCCGGAGCCGGGTGTGGGGTGCGCGGGCCGCGGTATCATTACTTCCATCAACCTTTTGGAACAGCTGGGCGCTTACGCCGACAGCGAAGAGCTGGATTACGTCTTTTACGATGTTCTGGGCGATGTTGTCTGCGGCGGGTTTGCCATGCCGATCCGGGAAGGAAAGGCCCAGGAAATTTACATTGTCGTATCCGGTGAAATGATGGCCATGTATGCGGCAAACAACATCTGCAAGGGAATCGTGAAGTTCGCCGAAGCCGGCGGCGTCCGTCTGGGCGGGCTCATCTGCAACAGCCGGAAGGTGGACAATGAACTGGAGATGATCGAGGCGCTTGCCAGAAGCCTGGGCACCCAGATGATTCACTTCGTCCCCAGGGACAACGTGGTGCAGCGGGCCGAGATCAACCGGAAAACGGTGATCGACTATGATCCCGCCGATCCACAGGCGGATGAATACAGGGCCCTGGCAACCAAAATCGAAAATAACGATATGAAAATCATCCCGACACCATTGCCCATCGATGAACTCGAGAAACTTCTCATCGAATACGGTATCGCAGCGTGAAACAACCAGAGATCAGATGTCGGAGGTCAGAGGGCTGCAACAGCACCCCAAAAGGTTACAGACCAGTAACCAATGACCATTGACAATAAAGGAGCAAATACCATGATTATGATTCGTTCGATTGTACGCCCCGAAAAAGTAGATAACGTGATGGCAGCCCTTATGGAAGCCGGGTTTCCCGGAGTTACGAAGATTTCGGTGGTCGGGCGCGGGAAGCAAAGGGGAATAAAAATCGGTGAAATCACCTATGATGAAATCCCGAAGGAACTTTTAATGACGGTGGTGCGAAAGGAGAACAAAGACTTTGTCATCCGCACCATCATCAAGGCGGCCCGCACCGGGGAAAAGGGAGCTGCCGGGGACGGAAAGATTTTTATCGTTCCGGTTCTTGAGTCCTATACCATCAGCTCCGGAATGAAGGAACTTCCCGACGGAAAAATCGAGGAGGTGGAGATATGAAAGAAGTCACCGCGATTGTCCGCATCAATATGATGAATAAAACCAAAAAGGCCCTTGCCGAGGCGGGTATCTGGTCCATGACCGCAGGCCCGGCCCTGGGGCGGGGAAAGGGAATCGTGGACATGGAGCTTCTGAAAGGAGTCGAGCGGGGGTACGAAGAAGCCATTGCACAACTCGGCCAGAGCGGCCGGCTCATTCCCAAGAGAATGCTTTTTCTGGTGCTGCCGAACCACCTGGTGGGAAAAGCGGTCAAAACGATCATAAAGGTCAATCAGACCGGCAAATCCGGGGACGGCGTCATTTACATAACACCCATGGCCGATGCCGTTAATGTGCGAACCGGGGAGAACGGGGATGCGGTCCTTGACGAAGGGTGAAGCAGTAGAATCTGAAGATTTGGAAGGAGACAAAGCCATGTCAGAAGTCAGTTCGAAAGTCGACGTCAGCCCGCTGCCGGACGGCTTGAATCCTGAAAAAATAAAAGACGATATTTTAAAGGCCTATCCGACAAAGGTAGCCAGGAAACGGGCCAAACAATTCATTATCAATAAAAAGGAAGACGACGGCAGCGTTCCCCTTATCGGCGCCAATGTGCGGACGGTACCGGGCCTGATCGGTCAGCGGGGTTGCTGCTATGCAGGCTGCAAAGGCGTGGTGCTGGGGCCGACCCGGGATATCGCCAATATTACCCACGGGCCCATCGGGTGCGGTTTTTACAGCTGGTTGACCCGGCGGAACCAGACCGATCCGGGCCCGGACGGAGAGAATTACATGGCCTACTGCCTGTCCACGGACATGCAGGAGGAGGAGATTATCTTCGGCGGCGAGAAGAAATTGAAACTGGCCATCCAGGAGGCCTATGACAACCTGAAACCCAAGGCCATTGCCGTGTTCGCCACCTGCCCGGTGGGGCTCATCGGTGACGACATCCATTCGGTGTGCCGGGAGATGAAGGAGAAACTGGGGATCAACGTGTTCGGGTTCAGCTGTGAAGGTTACAAGGGCGTCAGCCAGTCAGCGGGTCATCACATCGCCAACAACCAGATTTTCAAACACGTGATCGGTCTGGATGACAGTATCGGTGAGGGCGAATACCGGATCAATCTCCTGGGCGAGTACAACATCGGCGGAGACGCCTTCGAGATCGACCGGATTTTCAAGGACTGCGGCATTTCGGTGGTTTCCACCTTCAGCGGCAATTCCTCCATCGACGGCTTTGCCAATGCGCATACCGCGGATCTGAACCTGATCATGTGCCACCGGTCCATCAATTACGTGGCGGAGATGATGGAGGTCAAATACGGGGTCCCCTGGATCAAGGTCAACTTTATCGGGGCGGAGGCTTCGGCGAAATCACTTCGAAAGATCGCCCAGTATTTCGGCGATCAGAAGCTGATCGACAAGGTGGAAGAGGTTATCGCAAGGGAAATGCCGGCGGTAAAGGCGGCGATAGATGAGATTCGCCCACGGACCGAAGGGAAACGGGTGATGATGTATGTGGGCGGTTCACGGGCTCATCACTACCAGGAACTTTTCAAGGAACTAGGGATGATGGTGATGAGCGCCGGATACGAGTTTGCGCACCGGGATGACTACGAAGGCCGTCATGTGCTTCCGACTATCAAGGTGGATGCCGACAGCCGGAATATCGAGGAGCTTTCCGTGCAACCGGACGAGAAAAGGTTCAGCCCGAGAAAAACCGAAGAAGAGAAGAAGGCATTGACGGAAGGCGGACTCGAATTCTCAGGTTACGAGGGCATGATGCCGACCATGAAAGACGGTTCTCTGATCATCGACGATATCAGCCAGTATGAAACCGATATGCTGATTGAAAGACTCAAACCGGATCTTTTCTGCGCCGGTATCAAGGAAAAATTCACGGTGCAGAAGCACGGAATTCCGATGAAGCAGCTTCACAGCTATGACTACGGCGGGCCTTATGCGGGGTTTGTGGGAGCCGTCAACTTTTACAAGGAAATCGACCGCATGGTGAACAGCCGGGTCTGGGGATACCTCGATCCGCCTTGGAAGAGCAGCCCTGAACTGACGGGCGGCTTCGCTTGCGACTAGGTATATTTATACTGTTTTCTTCGTGCTCTTCGTGCTCTTCGTGGTAATTGAAAAACTACAGGAAAAACCACGAAGAGCACGAAGAGCACGAAGATGAGGAGAAATGAAGCCATGTTATTGAGACATACGACTGAGGAAATAAAGGAACGGTCAGCGCTGACCATTAACCCGGCAAAAACATGTCAGCCTATCGGCGCCATGTACGCATCTCTGGGAATCCGGGGCTGTCTCCCCCACAGCCACGGGTCCCAGGGGTGCTATGCCTATCACCGAAGCGCATTGACCCGGCATTATAAAGAGCCGGTGATTGCCGCCACCAGTGCATTTACCGAGGGGGCTTCGGTATTCGGCGGACAGGCCAACCTGCTCCAGTCCCTGGACAATATCTTTACGGTATATGATCCGGATGTGGTGGCGGTGCATACCACCTGCCTGTCCGAGACCATCGGCGACGATATCCCCCAGATCATCGACAAGGCACGGGGGGAGGGGAAAATCCCGGAAGGAAAATATGTACTTCACACCAACACACCGAGCTATGTGGGGAGCCATGTAACCGGATTCGCGAATATGTGCAAGTCCATGGTCGATTACTTCGCGTCGTCCGACGGGAAAAAAACCAAAAACATCAACCTCCTGCCCGGCTACGTGGAGCCTTCCGACATGGAAGAGATCAAGCGGATCGCAGGTATGATGGGCATCAGCACCATCATGTATCCGGATACTTCCAAAGTGCTCAACGGGCCCATGACGGGTAGGTACCACATGTTTCCGGCCGGCGGAACCCGGGTGGAGGATATCATCGCATCCGGAAGGAGCGCCGGAACGGTGGCCATGGGACGGATCGCGTCGCTACCGGCGGCCAGAGCTCTGGATGCCAAATGCAAGGTGCCGTACCAGATTGTCAACCTTCCCATCGGATTGACGGAAACCGATGTGTTCGTGGACACGCTCCGGAAAATGGCCGGCGTGCCGGTACCCGACATGCTGTCTTATGAGCGCGGCCAGCTGGTGGACATCATCGCCGACATGCATCAGTACTTCTACGGTAAGCGGGTTGGGATTGTTGGTGACCCGGACCAGTTGCTGTCCCTGACGAAGTTCCTGGTCTCCATCGACATGCAGCCGGTCTATATCGTCTCCGGGACGCCAGCGGGCAAAAAGTATGTAAAAGCCCTGGAAGAAGCAACGGCGAATGTCCCGGGTGAAGTGAAGATAAAAGTCCCCGGGGATATGTATACCTTCCATCAGTGGCTTAAGCAGGAACCGGTGGATCTTCTGATCGGGAACACGTACCTCAAGTACATCGCCAGGGATGAAGATATCCCCCTGGTTCGGTTCGGGTTCCCGATCCTCGACCGGATAGGGCACAGCTACTTCCCAACCGTAGGCTATCGGGGGGGAATGCGGCTCCTTGAGAAAATCCTGGACGCCCTGATGGACCGGAAGGACCGGGATTCATCGGAGATCGAGTTTGAACTGGTGATGTAAACGAAGAAACGAGGTCAGTCGTGTCAAAAGATATACCCATCCTGAAAGAACGCGAGTCGCAGATTTTTCATAAAGGCAGTGAGCCTTTCAACATGACATGCGAAAAGCACAGCCTTGCAGGTTCCGTCAGTCAGCGGGCTTGTGTTTTCTGCGGTTCACGGGTGGTCCTGTATCCCATTGCCGATGCGCTTCACATCGTCCACGGCCCCATCGGATGTGCCGCCTATACCTGGGACATCCGTGGAGCGCTTTCCTCCGGCCCCGAGCTCCATCGGAACAGTTTCTCCACCGATCTGAGGGAAAGGGAGGTGGTGTTCGGCGGCGAGGAAAAGCTTTACCGGAGTCTCACGGAGTTGATCCGAACATACTCCCCCAGGGCGGCCTTTGTCTACTCAACCTGCATCGTGGGGATTATCGGTGACGATGTGGAGGCGGTTTGCAAGCGAGTGAGCCGGGAGACCGGGATTACGGTCCTGCCGGTTCATTCCGAAGGCTTCAAGGGCACCAAGAAGGACGGTTACCGGGCCGCCTGTGAAGCGCTGAACAAGCTTGTGGGAACCGGAGGTACCGCCGGAATTTCTCCCCACAGCATCAACATCATGGGAGAGTTCAACATCGGCGGCGAGGCCTGGATGATTCGGGAATACTACCGGAAAATGGGTGTCGAGGTGGTTTCCACCATGACCGGGGATGGAAGGGTGGATGAGATCCGAAGATCCCACGGGGCCGCCCTCAACGTGGTGCAGTGCTCGGGGGCCATGACGTATCTCGCGGAAATGATGAAAGAGAAATACGGCATCCCCTATATCCGGGTATCGTATTTCGGCCTGGAAGATACCGCCAAGGCCCTTTACGACGTGGCGGGACACTTCCCGGACGCTCTCCAGATCCTGGAGCGCACCCGGGACATCGTTCGGGAGGAGGTGGCCGCCGTCTACCCGAAGCTCCAGAAGATAAAGGAGTCCGTCCGGGGAAAGCGGGCTGCCATTTACGTAGGCGGCGCCTTCAAGGCCTTTTCCCTGATAAAGGCCCTGGCCGTTCTCGGCATGGAAGTTGTGCTGGTGGGGACACAGACGGGAAACCCCAAAGATTATGACATACTACGGGAAATGTGCAACGACGGCACCGTGATCCTCGACGACGCCAATTCCCTGGAACTTTCAAAATACGTGGTGGAGAAGAAGGCGGATCTTTTCATCGGCGGTGTGAAGGAACGGCCCATCGCCTATAAGATGGGGATCGGGTTCTGCGATCACAACCACGAACGAAAAATTCCCCTGGCGGGGTTTGCAGGCATGCTCAACTTCGCGGAAGAAGTAGATCGGACCGTCAACAGTCCGGTATGGGGGCTCATCAGACAGGAGTAGGAGTATGGACTTGAAACCGATAGAAACATATACCGCTGCCCGCAATGCGTGCAAGTTGTGTGCACCACTGGGAGCCTCCCTTGTGTTTAAAGGGATTGAAGGCGCCCTCCCCCTGCTCCACGGCTCCCAGGGGTGCGCCACTTATATTCGAAGATATTTGATCAGTCATTTCAAGGAACCCGTCGACATCGCCTGCTCCAATTTCGGAGAGCAGACCGCCATCTTCGGCGGGGGGGCAAACCTGAAGCTCGCTTTGGACAACCTTCGGCGCCAGTACGACCCGAGCCTTATCGGGATCGCCACCACCTGCCTGAGCGAAACCATCGGAGACGATATTCAGATGTTTTTGTCCGAATACCAGCGTCTGAACAAGGGGGAAACATTGCCGCCCCTGGTACATGTGTCGAGTCCCAGTTACCAAGGGACCCACATGGAGGGGTTTCACAACAGCGTGACGGCCACGGTGAAGGCGGTGGCGGGAGCGTCTGAAATTCCGGGTGGGAGCGTGAATGTGTTTCCCGGTATGATTTCGCCGGCGGACCTTCGGTATCTGAAGGAGATTTTGTCGGACTTTGACACGCCTTTCACCCTGCTTCCGGATTACTCCGAGACCCTGGACGGACCGCCCTGGACTGAATACGAGAGAATTCCGAAGGGCGGGACCCCCGTTTCGCAAATTCGAAACATGGGGGGGGCGTCTGCGTCGTTTCTGTTCGGCAGGGTCATCGGGAGCATGGAAGATAACGCCGGTGCCTGGCTTTCGGAGAAATTCGGGGTTCCCTGTCACCGGTTGGGGCTTCCCATCGGTGTTGAAGAAACGGATCGTTTTTTTTCGGCCCTCGGCCTGGTGACCGGGCGTGAAATTCCGGAAAAGCACCGAAAAGAACGAGGGCGATTGCTGGACAGCTATGTGGATGGACATAAATACATGATGGGCGCGCGGGCGGTCGTTTTCGGAGAAGAGGACCTGGTGGTGGGCATCAGTTCGTTTTTGAAGGAAATCGGCGTTCTGCCGATGCTGATCGCATCCGGTGGGCGAAGCGGGAATCTGTCCGCAAAAATCCGGGAACTTTTCCCCGATTACGAAAACCAGGGCATCGAAGTGCGCGGGGATTCGGACTTTCTGGATATAGAAGCTGCAGCGGAGAAAAAAGCTCCGGATGTGCTCATCGGGAGCAGCAAGGGATACGCCATGAGCCGGCGGTTGAAAGTTCCACTCATGCGGGTCGGGTTTCCGATCCATGACCGTGTGGGCGGTCCTCGACAGCTTCATGTCGGATACCGGGGCGCGCAGAGTCTGTTCGATCGCCTGGCCAATATCATCATTGAAAAGCGGCAGTCTGAATCAAAAGTTGGATATACCTACATGTAAAAGGTGAAAGTTATGAATCTGGAAAATCACCCATGTTTTAATAAAGGTGCTCACGGGAAATTCGGGCGGGTTCATCTGCCGGTTGCTCCCAGGTGTAATGTTCAGTGTAAATTCTGCAACCGTAAATTCGATTGCGTCAACGAAAGCCGGCCGGGAGTTACCAGCGGTGTGCTGTCTCCCGAACAGGCCATGGTCTACCTTGCGGAAGTGTTCAACCGAAAGAAAAATATCTCCGTGGTGGGAATTGCCGGCCCCGGGGACCCTTTTGCAAATCCGGAAGAAACCATGGAAACACTGCGGATGGTGCGGGAAGAATATCCGGAGATGATGCTGTGCGTGGCCACCAACGGACTCAACCTTCTGCCCTATGTGGACGAGCTTGCAGAGCTGAAAGTCAGCCACGTGACCGTTACCGTCAACGCCGTGGACCCGGCGGTGGGGGAGAATATCTACAGTTGGGTCCGTTACAATAAACGGGCGTTACGGGCCGGCATCGGCGCAGGGATTCTCCTGGAAAAGCAGCTGGCCGGCATCAAGGCATTGAAAGAGAGGAATATCGTCGTCAAAATCAACAGCATCATTCTTCCCGGCGTGAATGATGAGCATATTCCGACGGTGGCGGAAAAGATGGCCGAACTCGAGGTGGACCTGATGAATTGCGTACCGCTTCATCCGGCCCCCGGGAGTACTTTTGAAAAGTTCGAAGAGCCTTCCAGAGAACTGGTGGAGAAAATACGGGGATATGCCGGGACGCTCATTCCCCAGATGCGTCACTGCACGCGTTGCCGGGCTGATGCCGTGGGGCTTCTGGGAGAGGCCCCCGACCAGAGCCTGATGAATGTGTTGACGGCGTGCAAGGAAAAAACGGCCGCCCTCGCGAAACGGCGGATCGAATCCCCCATGCGCCGGAACGTGGCGGTGGCCAGCCTGGAAGGCGTCTTTGTCAATCAGCACCTGGGAGAAGCATACCAACTCATGGTCTACGGGGAAAAGGACGGCGCCGTTACCCTTCTGGGCGCGAGAAATACGCCGGAACCGGGGAGCGGTTCAAAGCGTTGGGCGGAGCTGGCCCTGACATTTTCCGACTGCCATACGCTGCTAGTGAGCGGTATCGGAGAAACACCCAAACGCGCCCTTGCCGAAGCCGGCATCGAGACCGTGACCATCGAGGGCCTCATCGACGACGCCGTGGCGGCGGTTCTGAGAGGGGAGAGCCTGCGGCACATGATCAAACGGGCCGTGTCTGCGTGCAGCGGGGGTGGAGGCGGTGGGTGCGGGTGCTAAAGAAAAAAACATAATGATCCGCAGATTACGCAGATTTCCGCAGATAAAAAAAAATGAAAGGAGAAGAAGAACATGGAAAAACCAGAACATCATATATTCGTGTGCGCAAGTTTTCGTGTAGACGGAGAAGCGAAGGGCGTCTGTCATAAAAAGGGTTCGGTGAACCTGCTTCCCTATATCGAAAACGAGATCCTGGACCGGGGGCTGGATGCCCAGATCACCAGCACCGGCTGTATGAAGCTGTGCGATGAAGGGCCGGTGATGGTGATTTATCCCCAGGGGACGTTTTACGGGAAGGTGGAAAACGAGCAGATTGTGGACGAGATTCTCGACGCCCTGGAAGACGGCGGCATTGCCGAAGACTATGTGCTCGGTGGATGAGACGCGGCCATGAAGACGGATGAAAACTTCGACCGGCCATTCATTCGAAGTGCCGAGGAAAAGGACCTGCCGGCGCTGACGGCGCTTTTAAAAGCCCTTTTTTCCATTGAGGAAGATTTTGTTTTTGATGCGGAAAAACAGCGCCGGGGGCTTTCCCTGATGCTCGACGGGTGCGGCAAACACCGCAGGATTCTTGTGGCGGAGCTTTCCGGAAAAGTGGTGGGCATGTGCAGCGCACAGATTCTCATTTCCACGGCGGAGGGACGGGAAGCGGTGTTGGTTGAGGACGTGGTGGTGCGGGAGGATTACCGGGGCAGGGGAATCGGCAAAGCCCTGATGAATGCCCTTGCAAAATGGGTCCGGGAACGCGGCATCTCCAGAATGCAGCTTCTTGCGGACCGCCAAAACCAGGCAGGCATCGATTTTTACCGAAAACAGGGATGGCTTGTGACCCAACTGATATGCTTAAGAAAAACAGCATGACAAACAGAATGAAAACCGTGTGGATAATCGATACGACCCTGCGCGACGGTGAGCAGGCGCCGGGGGTTGCTTTCAGTCGGGAGGACAAGATGCGGATAGCCTCCCTGCTGGCGGCGGCCGGCGTTGATGAACTGGAAGTGGGTACGCCGGCCATGGGAGAGGATGAGCGGGAAACCATTCGAAGCATTGCCCGGGCGTTTCCTTCGGTTCAGACCACCAGTTGGTGCCGGGCCCTTGAGGGGGATATAATCCACGCCGCCCGGTGCCTGACACCTGCCGTCCAAATCAGCTTTCCGGTTTCCGATATCCTGCTGAAAGCAATGGGAAAGGACCGCGACTGGGTTCGGCAACGCCTGGAAACGCTGATGCCGCTTGCCCGGAACCTGTTCGATTACGTTTCCGTAGGGGCCCAGGACGCTACCCGGGCCGATCCGGCTTTTTTAAATGAATTCATACATCTGGCGGGAAACTGTGACGTCCGTCGGGTTCGTGTGAGTGACACGGTGGGGATTGCCTCACCGGTGGACGTGAATGCGATGTTTTCCGGTTTGATGAAGGTCGCGGGGGGCATGGCACTTGAATTCCACGGACATAATGACCTCGGCATGGCCACGGCCAATACCATAACGGCAGCCCAGGCCGGGGCGGCGGCGGTGAGCGTCACGGTGAACGGCCTCGGTGAACGGGCCGGAAACGCATGCCTCGAGGAGGTGGCCCTGGCACTGAATATTTCCACCCGCCTGGGGAGCCGCATTCGATGCGACCGGCTGCCCTCCCTTTGCGAAGTAGTCGCCGGAGTGTCCGGTCGGCCGATTCCCGTGGACAAACCAATTGTCGGCCTGGATGTTTTTTCACACGAATCCGGTATCCATTGCCATGCCCTGCTCAGGGACCCGAAAGCCTATCAGCCCTTTCTGCCGGAGACCATCGGACGCTGCCGGATGAAATTTGTTGTTGGAAAGCACTCGGGGCGGGCCGGTATTCGCCACGCAGTGTCGGCCGGTTTATCGGACAGGCAGGAGACTGTATACATTTAATCGATTGGGCGCCTATTTTTCCTTTTTAAAACGCGGGTATTGAATTTCGCAGGCATGAACTTACCTTCTAGTAAGGCTGTTTTGCCCGTGCGGTGCAAAAAAGCTTTCATGCGGTAAAGGAGGTGGAGGCTATGCCGCTGATATACCCGACGAAATATATTGGCTGTGATGCTCCTTTCCGTTCACCGGGGGGGACGCGAAAGACGGCACATATCGGTTTTTTTCTGCTGCTTGCCATCTTCGTCGTTTTCCTCGGATGTGCAACCACACAGATTCCCCGGGTGGCGGCTATCCCGGTGGATGAGTTCGAACCTTTCAATTCCGGAGGCCACGCTGCCATATCCCCCGAATCTGTAAATCACAGCATTCCGGATGTGAATATTCTGGAACTGAGCAGCGATATAAAGGCCTTGCTTGACAAGTTCGTCTCTCCTGTAAAGAATCCCGAAAAGCGTCTGCGTGCACTTGCGGATGTCCTGATCAAGCGAGTCCGGTATGACACCAAATCGGATAAATACGGGACAAAAACAGCGAAAGAGACATTCGAGACCGGGACCGGGAACTGTCTTTCCTTCAGCAATCTTTTTGTCGCCACGGCACGATATGTAGGGTTCAAAGCCGAATATCAGGAGATTCCAACACCGCCCAACTGGACCCGGAACGGAGAGGTGCTGTTCTTTACGCTGCACATCGGAGCGTTTGTCGATATCATCGAACATCAGGAGTATACGATTCAATTGAGTAATGCAGACGGCCATCAGGTGATCCTGTGGACAGGTTCACGAAGATTCATGTTTACTCCCTCCGCATTGGGATTCGCCGACCCGGAGGCAAACCCGTTTGCCGCCCGTCCCATTCCCGACCATCGGGCCTTTGCCCAGTATTATAACAACGTCGGGTCCATGTACCTGGCACAGGGGGACAACGAAGAGGCCTTCCGCTACTTTGTCAAGGCCCTCCAGGTTGATCCGAAGCTCAATTTCGCATGGTCGAATCTCGGGGTTATTTACAGCCGGAACAATCAGTTCAAGGCGGCCGAATCGGCCTACCGGCAGGGCCTCAGCGTCAGTCGGGGACCGGATGATGTGACGGTGATGACCATTATGGGAAATATGGCCAAGCTTTACGGAAGGAACGGAGATAAGGAAAAGCACGATTACTATGAAAAGGAAGTATCCGCTTTCAGGGAAAGAAACCCCTACTATCATTACGCCATGGCCAAAACCGCTTACTACGATGCAATGTATGAAGAGTCGATAAAACAATTCAAGGAAGCCATTCGAAGGAAAGATGACGATCACCTGTTCTACTATGGACTGGCGCTTTCATATTACAAACTTGGTGATATGAAAAATATGGAAAAGAACATGGACAAGGCCAAATACTACGCGTGGGACGATAGTAAAAAGGACTATTACGACCGGGTGCTTGAAGTGCTTACCAACGGCGCCCCGGACGGCGCCCGAAATTAAGCAGCCGCCCATTCATGGGCAACTGCTTCCGGAGAGCTTCCAATTACGATAGGAAAGTAAAAAAACGTTTCCGGCGCGACTTGTCGTAATGGTAGATATCCAGCGATATGACGACCGATACTGCCTCGCCGATCACCCGGTTTCTATCGATAAATCCGATGTATCTCGAATTCTTAACTCAAGGCACTCCAGGCACTCTATCAAAGTATCTTCCCGATTCTCGAAAAACGGATGGATGCCAGTTTCTTGAAGATGTTCCACCCAGGGGTGTCCTTATTCCATGAAAAATAGACGAACACCGCCTTTCCTCTGATGCTCTGGCGCCTGATAGTTCCAAAATCGCGACTGTCGCTGGAATTATTCCGATTGTCGCCCATGACGAAATATTCGTCGTCGGAAACAAAATAGGGACCGTAATCCGCAGCTTCACTGTTTTCGGCATGGTTATAAAGGGCATACGGTTCGCTTACTTTTTTCCCATTTACGTAGAGGGTGTTTTGCTTCAACTCGACCATATCTCCGGGGATTCCGACAATTCGTTTGATATATTCAACTTTCTCATTCTTCGGATACTTGAAGATAACAAGATCCTCCCGTGCCGGATTGTGATCACGATAGTAAAGTTGATTGCAGAAAAGATAATCCCCAGCTTCGATGGTGGGTTGCATGCTTCTGGACGGTATTTTATAAGCCTTCAGGATATTTTCCCGAAACGCGGTGGAAACGGATTGGTTAATGCCGGATACAACCAGGATGACGATCAGATAAATATACCATCGATGATAGCGGCGGGTCCGGCGGTCGGGGCCGATTCGGCCCGCCGATCGGATCGCCTCCAGTATGACCAGCAATTCCGCGGCGATGGAAATGAAGAACAGCAGAAAAATAACGGCGAGTCCGGGTTTGGTCATCGGATGCTGCAATATGTAGTACACCAGGCTGAACATCAGTCCACCCCAGGTCGAGATCAGGAAATTGAAGAAAAATCCCTTGGTTGTCTCGCCGTTATAAAACTGTCCCAGCCCCGGTACCAGAAAGCTCAGAAGCCCCGCAATCCACCATATCCTCGGGCTTCCTGTTTCACCAATATTCTCCATTGATCCTCTCCTTTCAAAAGCCGAACCGAACGATAAACATAATCCGTCCCAGCGAAAACCAGTTCATCGGCAGCAGAAACTGCAGCAGATATGCAGCGGTCACGATCAATCCGATGAGATCCCCCCACTTTGCCAGGGGCCGGAAACCCTTCACGGTCGCTGCGGATTTTATCAGATCCGACGGCGGCATGCTACCGGCTATTTGCGAAAGCTTTGATTCATAACAACCGTTCACGGGCTTCGCGGCCTCCTCTGCATTGATAATAAATCTGCCAACTTGTTAGAGGTTTCTTCAAAAAAACATCCCCGCCTTTATCAACTGGCTGCCGCCGCACTGCGATTTTTAATGTACCGTTTCTGCTAGGTTATACCGGAAAACATGAAAAAGGTTCTAAAAAATTTATTGACATAATAGGAATGAATATCCCAACATTTTCTTTGATACCGCCATCGAATCCTTTCAACCTTCTCGGGCATGGGGGTCCCGGACACCGTTGAGGTTTATGGCGGCGGCAGGCGATTTGACAGAGACCCGGGTGAGCATCAACATTTTCATCGTACCGAATGCCGCAGGGCATTCGATTTTTATGAAACGAATCTGGACAGCATTGACATTTGCGATGAAATGTTGAGAAAATTCCATATCACCGGGAAGACGCCTGGTTTTAAGAGGCGTCTGCGACTCGTGCTTTGAGAAATTGGCTCAATTAAAAACAGACATTACCACGAAGAACACGAAGAGCACGAAGAAAATCAAAAAAACAGGATTCAAGGCTCCGGGGGTTCAAGGGGGCTATTGAAAAATATTGTTACAATCCATAGACTTGAACTAAAAAATCGGTTTGAAGTCATCTTTTCTTCGTGCTCTTCGTGTTCTTCGTGGTGAATTAAATGAAACCTTGTAATTACACCCCCATAAATAATCAATAAATTAGAAAGGAGAAAGAAATGGGCAAGACAAAAGAGAGTTTGGCAGCCGCTTTTGCCGGTGAATCCCAGGCAAGGAATAAATACACGTATTTCGCTGAGATCGCCCGGGAGGAAGGCTATCATTATATCGCTAAAATATTCGAAGAGACGGCGGAAAACGAACGCCAGCATGCCCGGGATCACTTCAAGATGCTGGGGCAACTCGGGGACACCGTTGCGAACCTCAAGGCGGCCATGGGGGGGGAAGATTACGAAACCACCAGCATGTATCCAGAGTTTGCAAGGATTGCTGTAGAAGAGGGCGAGAAAACTGCTGCCAATCTTTTCAAGCAGATTGCCAAGATCGAATCGCACCACCGGGAGAGATACAAGAAACTCCTTGCAATGGTCGAAGCCGGGACCGTCTACAAACGGGAGAAGCCGGTCAAATGGAAATGCAGCGTCTGCGGCTATGTCCATGAAGGCACGGAGCCGCCCAACAAATGCCCTGCCTGCCAGAAACCGAAAGAATACTACGAGCCGGCCTGTCTGGATTTCTGAAATAATGCAAACACCCGGGGCGGTGGGCGCCCCGGGTTAATTCACGATTCAGAGAAGGGACGCCGCAGCGAAGGCGGTCCGGGTGCAGGCGCGTACATAGCCGCCCACTTCCCGGCAGTCGCCGATACGGAAAAATCGGTCGGCTGTGTCGGTGAACTTAAGCGCTTCGTCCAGCTTCGGTTTGAAGCCGGCGTAAACCACGATGCTGTTGGCGGGAACGGAGGTTTCATTTCCCTTGGCGTCGGTATAGATTACTTTCCCTCCCGACACCTGTTTGACCATGGCCTCCGTTTTGTATTTGAAGTTTTTCATGTTGAGATAGGTGTCGATGACCTGGTGGGGGCCTTCGGGCGTAAGCAATTCCTTGCTGCTTGTCAGCACCATTACATCGTGACCGTTTTCAGCCAGGTACATCCCGGTTTGTGTGCCCATTATTTCGCCGCCGATCAGAACGACGTTCTTGCCGAGGCGCTTGTGGTTTCCGTAAACATCCGTCACATTGTAGATTTTGCCGCCGGAGGCACCGGGAATTTTCGTGACAACCGGTTCGGCACCGATGGCCAGCAAAACCGCCTCGTACTTCTTTGCCCGGATCATTTCGGGGATGGCTGTCGTGTTGAATAACACTTCGACTCCCGCTTTTCCTACCTGCCGGATCAGATAGTCCTTGTAATCTTTGAGGGGCCATTGAAAAGAGGCTAAGTCCGTGTGCCTTAGAAGGCCGCCCAGAGAATCGCTCTTTTCATAGAGTGTGACTTTGTGGCCCCTTTCGGCTGCCACGAGGGCTGCCTTCATGCCTGCCGGGCCGCCGCCGATGACAGCCACCTTCCGGGAAACGGCAGGGGGCTTGGCCATGCGATAGGCTTTGGGGGCGATGCCGATCTTGGGATTTACGGAGCAGACATCGAGGCGGGGAGCCTCGGTGACGCCGTGGCATCGGTTGCACAGAATGCAGGGAACCACATCTTCGCCTCTGCCCTCGTAGGCTTTCTGGCCGTATTCCGGATCACAGATAAAAGCCCTTGCCATGGCGATGATATCGGCCTTTCCACCGGCGATGAATTCTTCGTTCAGATCGAGGTCCTGGTATCCGCCCACGGGGGCGACGGCGATTTTCGCACCACTCTTTTTGATGGCTTCGGCATATCGAAGGGTAATGTTCTGGCCCTTCTTGAAGTTCTGTCCCATCGGATGGGAAGAGGGGAGATCCGGTCCGCGGAGCTGAAGAATATCGATATATCCTTCGAAGAGTTTTGCGTACTTCACCATATCCTCAAGGGTGTAGCCACCGGGCTCCTCCTCACCGCTGACCTGGCCGTCCAGCAGAAAGTCCCGACCGCATTCCTTTTTGATCGCCTCGCAAAGCTCGATAATGATCCGGGCCCGGTTCTCAAGGCTTCCGCCGTACTGGTCCGTTCGCTTGTTCATGGCCGGCGACAGGGAATTGGCGTAGATGGAGGACCGGTAGGACATATAAAGGCACGCCATGTCAAACCCCAGTTCCTGATACGCCCCTGCCAGCTTCGCGAAGGCCTCATTCATTTTATGGATCATATCGACGGGCATTTCCTTATAC
>JBECKW010000072.1:0-5643 GCA_040235505.1 Desulfobacterales bacterium | reverse complement strand
TTCACTCTTTCCACGGATCCCGTTTTTCCAGGTCCGCCATATACTCCTCAAATGTAAAGTCGTTATAGGACGTATCGTATACGATCCGGTCCTCCGGCATCGGTTTGACCATGCAGATTTTTTTGCTGCCCTCGAAGGTCTCGTAAGGTTCCGGCGGCTGGGGCCAGAACTTGCTTGACTTGCCCACGTCATACTCCTCGCAGAAGGTCGTTGGCGCATGGGGCTTCGGCATGTCTTCGGGTTCGAAATCGTCGTGAGGTTTCTGCCGGGTAAACGGCTCGCAGGTGGGGCACATGATGTCGGGCAGCACCTGGAAATGCCAGATTTTCCATCTGCCGTTTTCGAGGATAAAGTCGCAGGCGAATTTGCCGTACATCCAGTTGGGATCCCAATCGTCTTCCGGGTGCATTTTCGCCGTTTCGGGGCCAAAGGTGCTCCAGATGCACTTGGCGGTTTTTCCATCGGCCGCGACCTCGATGAGGGGCGTACTCACGGGGTGTTCGCAGAACCAGCCGACCCGATCCCCCTCATGCCGGGCGATGCCCGCGACGTAATTCTGATAAATACCCCTGGGCCCCCAGTACTGACCCCACATGGCGATTTCCAGTCCCACATCCTCGGTGCGCATGGCGAAAAGATCGAGACACTCCTTCTGCCGGCCGCCGGAATGGAAGAGCATGTACCGGGCCATCACGTTCTGTATCTGCGTAACCGCCTGTTCGCGGGCGAGCTGATGACGGGTTTCGGCAAGGGCCGCCTCAAGAACTTCAAGCCTTTCTTCAACGGATTTATCCACGGTCGTTCTCCTCTTCTTCATTTCTTCTTCATTGCACCCGAGACGCCGCATAAAATAAACTGCGCGCCGCCGGGTTTAAAAGCGCATAGTGGCAGGCAAAAGTGAACCCATTAATCTTTATAGCGCGCATAGCTGCGTTGATAGTTATTTTTTCGAGGGGGAATCAATTTCTATAAATTGCCATAAACGATTTAAAAATGTCAATATAATCCTTAAATGCCGAGCTTTTTCATTCGTTTCTGAAGAGTTGTGCGCTTCATCTTCAGCAGATCGGCAGCCCCGCCGGGGCCGCCGATCTTGCCGCCGGCTTTCTCGACCACAAACTTGATATACCGGCGCTGCAGTTCATCCATCGATGGGTAGTCACTGAAAAGATGGCGGGTACCGTGCGTTTTTTCGACAGGAAGATCGATCACAAGTTCCTCTTCCGTTGAGAGGATGACTGCCCTCTCCAGAACGTTCTTCAGCTCTCTGATATTTCCAGGCCAATGGTATTGAAGCATTTTCGCCTCATCCTCGGACGTAAGTTCCAGGAACGGCCGGTTGTACTTCGCAGAATACTTTTCAATAAAATGGCGGGTGAGCAGCGCAAGATCGTCCAACCGTTCCCGAAGCGGCGGAAGCGTTATCGGAACGACATTCAGCCGGAAATAGAGGTCTTCCCTGAAACGACCCGCCGACACTTCGGCCACCAGGTCCCGGTTGGTGGCGACCACGAGACGGAAATTTGAAGAAATTGTTCTTTCGCCCCCCAGCCTGATGAGGGTTTTCTCCTGTAATACTCTCAGCAGTTTTACCTGGAGTGTTTTCGGAAATTCGCCGATTTCGTCAATAAAAAGGGTCCCGTTGTGGGCCAGTTCGAGACGCCCCGCCTTCGGCTGGTTGGCGCCGGTAAATGCCCCCCGCTCGTATCCGAACAGCTCGCTTTCAAACAGTTCATCGGGGATCGTGGTGGCGTCCACCACCACAAAAGGCCCGTCCCGGCGTTTGCTCACGTGATGAATTCGATGCGCCAGCAGCTCTTTGCCGACGCCCGTTTCACCCAGGATTACCACATTGCTGTCCGACGGGGCCACCCGGTCGACCTGCTCCAGTAATCCTCTCATGACGGCGCTTCTGGCAATAATTCCGTCTTTTTCGGGATAGACATTGGCTTGGAATTTCTCGGTCGCCGACTGTTCCATACGACGCGTAAAGTCATAAATCTGCTGGACATAGTCGCTGAGGAAGCTGCCCAGTCGAGTCAGCATCGGCTTTTCGAGAAAATCGAAGCAATCCTTGCCGTATGAGTTGTCATGGTAAAGTACGCCGCGGGTTTGCCCCGACACCTCAAAGGGCAGGCACAGCACGGCCCGGGAGAGGTGGCGCCAGTGATGCTCCTCGCCCTCCAGGCGGGCAATCTGCGGTTTTTTCTCCTGAAACGCTTTTATGACGAGATTCAAGTTAGGTTTGAATTCTTCCGAAAAAATCTCCCGCTGGTTCAAATTGCTTGCACCCCGCAGCACTGGTCTTCGAATGCTCGTTCGCGCCCTGAACCAGAAGAGTCCCCCCCGTTCCGCGCCGAAAAAACGGTTGGTGGCCTTGACGGTCTTTGCCATCATGTCGTCCATGTCCGCCGAGGGGGTCAGGTACTGTATCATGGCGATAAATTTTTCCGTCAACTCCTCCTGCCCCTGCCGGCTTGCCTGGTCCGGGGTGCTTGCGGTCAGCAGGTATCTCATGTTGTCCGGAAAAAACAGGTCCCCGTATCCGGCGAAACCATGCCAGGCTTTCTGGGCGTAGTAACGGGCCTCCTCCTTTTTATGGATCTTCAGTTTGAGCCTGGCAAGCTCGAGGTGGGTCTTGGCCAGCTGAATGGAGTCACCGGAGCGGCCCAGAAGGGTCTCGCTTTGTTTCAGTTTTTCTTCAACGCCCCCTTGGACTTCGCCCCTTGATGCCTCATCCAGGGCCTGTATCCGCAGGGCCACCCCCCTGAGGTGTATATTCGGTTCCCGAAGATATCTCTGCATCTCATTTTCATAATCCAACCCCGGAACCGGTTTGAGTCCCAGCCGATGCAACTCATGAATATGTTCGATTTTGATGGGAGACTCATACTGTCGTTTCAAGCCGGTTTTTTTGTCCTGTCTCGCATGTTTCGAAAGATCATTCCAGGAGCCTTGGATGTCACCCTGCAATAATTTAAAATAGGAGAGATACCCCGAAGCAAAATAGTAGGCGATGTCGTTCTTTGTTTTTTTGGCTTCCTGATAGGCGCCGTTCAATTCGTGAAAGGCCTCTTCCCCCCTGTTGATGATCAGCAGGACCATTCCCATGATGGCGCGCATGGTGGTGGCCAGGGAGTGGTCGGCACGCTCGACGGCGAGTTGACGGTAATAATCGAGGGTTCCGATGGCATTGTGGAACCGCCCCAGGATAGCGTAGCAGTAAGCCAGGGAAACAGGACCCAGCGGGTTTAACTGATATCCCTTTTCAGCGGATTCGTAAATTTTGGCCGCCCTTTCAAATCGAGGCAGGGCGTCCAGATAAAGACCCCGAATCTGAAAATAAAAGCCCATCAGCTCCGCGGACTGGTTCAGGATATCCTCATCTCCCAGCTTTTCGACTTCCGATTTGCCTTCTTCGAAATACCGGCGGGCCTCACTGCGGTTGCCGTGATAGTTGTAGAACCGGCCCAGGTGCAGCAGGAATAGCGCCCGTGACCGCCTGTCCCCGATGGCTTCTGCAGCGACCATGGCCCTTTTCAGATACGGCGCGAAGGTTGCGAGCCCTTTTCCAAGGGAGATGCAGATGTTCTGGAACTCAATGGTGGTGGAAATCAGGAGGGCATTGCAGCCTGCATCCAGTTCAGAAGAAGACAGCCTGCCAATGGCCTGTCGGAGGTGGATCCATGCCGATTCCAGTTCCCCGCCTGCGGCGGCCTTTTCGGCCAGACTACGTTCAAGCAGAACCGCTTCCTTTATCTGTTCAAGATTCGAATGATGATCCTGTTTCACCGGTGTTCTCCCTGGAGCCCTTTACCCTTGCCGGAATTGTATCTGTTTTTGAAATAATCGCAAGGGAATAATGCCACTTTGGCGGCATGAGTGCCGCTATGGTGGCAGTTTTGACGGCAGATTGCGAATAAGTTAATGAAAACAGATAGATATAATTTACATACATTGGCTTGTAAATTGCAATTGCCTGAAACCAGAAACCTTCTTCATTAAAGGAGCATAAGATGGCGGATAATGGACTGGCTGCAATCGTAGGCACTGATAACCTACTGGATGCCGAAGAAATTCTGAAAGCCTATGCCGGGGATATGAGTCTCGTGCCCAGGGTGATGCCCAGGTGCGTGGTGAAGCCCGCCGGCGCCGCCGAGGTGCTGGCGCTTGTCAAGTGGGCCAACGAAACGCGGACAACTCTTGTTCCAGTGAGCTCGGGCCCGCCTCACTTTCATGGTGATACCGTTCCGGGCATGGAAGGGGCGGTCATCGTGGACCTGACCGGTATGGACAGCATCCTGCGCGTGGACGCCAAAAACCGGGTCGCCATGATCGAACCCGGAGTTACCTTCGATGCGCTTGTCCCGGTTCTGGCAAAAGAAGGGGTAAGGCTCAATATGCCTTTCCTGCCACGAAAGTCCAAATCGGTCATCGGCAGCATGCTGGAGAGGGAACCGGTTGTGATGCCCCTTAGCCAGTGGGATGCCATCGACCCCATGGCCTGCATCGAAGTGATTTTCGGTACGGGGGACCCGTTCCGCACCGGAACCGCAGCGGGGCCCGGTACACTGGAGGCACAATGGAGAAGCAAGCAGGCCCAGAAGAATCCCATGGGTCCAGGCCAGACGGATTTCGCGAGGGTGGTGCAGGGTGCCCAGGGCACCATGGGCATCGTCACATGGGCCACGGTCCGGTGCGAGAGAATTCCCGCCATGGAGAAACCGTTTCTGGTGGGCGCAGACAGGCTCGAGGCGCTTTCGGATTTTGTCTACCGGACCCTGTGGCTCAAGGCGGCGGACACGTGCCTGCTGGTAAACAGGCGGACCCTGGCCACAGTAGTGGCGGAAGGTCCGGAACAAACTCAATCGATTTTCGATGACCTGCCGGAGTGGCTGTATTTCTTCTCCCTTGCCGGTTACGAGTACTTCCCGGAGGAGAGGGTGGCCTATCAGGAGAAGGACGTTCTTGATGCGGCCGGACAGTTCGATGTCAAACTCGGGGACGCGATTTCCGGCGTATCGGCCGAACAGCTTCTGAAGATATTTTCCAACCCCTGCGGGACGCCGTATTGGAAGATGCAGCCGAAGGGGGCATTTCAGGATATCTTTTTCCTGACCACATTGGACAGGGTCCCGAAATTCATCGGGACTGTTTGCGGAATCGCCGAAGAAAATGGCGTCTCCACCGCAGATATCGGCGCCTATGTCCAGCCCATGGTGCAGGGGACTTCCTGCCACTGCGAGCTGAACCTGTTCTATGATCCCGGCGATCCGGCCGAAGCTGAAAAGGTCCGGAAGACAACCGCCCGGGCCTGCGACGCTGTCTCGAAGCTGGGAGGATACTTTAGCCGGCCTCATGGAGATGTTTCGGATATGGTTTTCCGGAAGGATCCTAATACCGCAGCTGTTCTGAAGAAGGTCAAAAAAATGTTCGATCCCAACAATATTATGAATACGGGAAAGCTGTGCTTCCGGTAAGCGGATGGCAAGGAGAAAAGCAAATGGCCTTAGAAGATTATGAAAGAGATATGATGCGGTGCGCCAGGTGCTCCGAGTGCAAGTGGGTGCCGCTGGCACACATAAAGAGCTGGCGGTTTTCCCAGGTCTGTCCCAGTATCGGGAAGTACAACTTCCATGCCTA
>JBECKW010000033.1:0-2538 GCA_040235505.1 Desulfobacterales bacterium | reverse complement strand
TGTCTGCAGATGGTCAATATATATGAACCAGCCTGTGAGCGCATTCCCCGCTTCGCCAGCGTTGGGGCTGCGGGGAGCGCGCTTGTCGCGGGTAGGCCTCAATAGCTTGTTGATAGCATTCCCGTTTGTTAATTAGCATCTAAACGATCCATTGGAGCAGGAAATGAAAAAAATAGCCGTTGAAGAGCACTATCTTTCCGCGATCCTCCTTGATCATCTGAAAACCCGGAAAGAGTGGCCCAAAATTGAAATTATGGAAGATGCCGGGAAAAAGGTTGAAAAGCTTTTTTGGACGCCTGATCATTATTATGTTCATCATGATGATTCTCCAATGGTTCGTAAAATGGTTGAAGTCGGCCAGAATAGAATCGAGGATATGGATAGAAACGGGATTACCATGCAAATGCTTTCCCTCTCTATCCCGGGGGTCGAACTGCTTGACCCGGATCAGGGATCGATTATTGCAAGGGGAGTTAACAACGAACTTTACGATTTGACCCAACAATACCCGGGAAGGTTTAGTGGGTTTGCTGCTATCGCCCCCCAGGACCCTGACTCAGCCGTGATTGAACTGGAAAGAGCGGTGCTCGAACTGGGGTTTAAGGGGGCGATGATCAATTCGCATATCAGGGGTGAGTACCTTGACAACCCTAAATTTTGGAGCCTTTTGGAGAAGGCTGAATCATTGGGCGTTCCCATTTATCTACACCCCAAACAGCCATCGCCAAAAATGATTCAGCCCTTTCTCGACTATCCTCCCCTGGCCAATGCCATGTGGGGTTTCGCAGCGGAAACCGGTCTGCACGCCATGCGCTTGATTTGCAGCGGCGTTTTTGACAGGTTCCCCAAATTGAAGGTGATTTTGGGACACCTCGGCGAAGCCTTGCCCTTTTGGATGTGGCGGATCGACAATCACTGGAAAAAAGAAGGCAAACACCATCTTCCAGCGCAGAAAGAGCCAAGCCACTATCTTCAAAACAACTTTTATGTCGCCACCAGCGGAATGTTTTGGCCGGCGGCCCTGGAATTTGTGAAATCGGTCATGGGCGTGGATAAAATTCTCTTTGCCGTAGATTATCCTTTTGAAGACAATTCGGAGGCCATCCGTTTCATGGAGACGGCGTCCCTAACGGCAGAGGAAAAAGAAAAAATCTACAGCCTGAACGCAACCCGTCTTTTAAACCTGTAACCGTTAAGAATAAGAAATCCAGGGGCAATAAGGGGACACCCTCATTTTCCCGAACTTGTAGACCGGGAAGGCCGACGCATAAGGCCACGGCCTATGGTCTCCAACCCTTGAAATCATTAAGAGTTGCTGTTTAATCAGGCCAACAGGCGTGCTCAAATGGCTGATCAATGGGGCGATAGGCTGTTTTATATTGGAAAGTTAGGGGCGTCCCGCTTTACCCCCCTGATTCGCTTCTTAATCTACAGATATTGTTCTATAAATTCGCGTGGCCTTAGAACTATAATGCCTTTATATCCTGTCTGTTAGGCAAGCCCGACTCGCTTCCGTCCGTCCGCACTTCCGAAAAAAGCGAATTCCTATCCTTCAGACCTGCGCCACCTGATTCTCACCTGTGCTTTGGTCAACTCAAATCCGTTTAATTGAACTGACGGTGTTGACAGGCTGTCAATTCGCTATATGATAAATAAAACTCCTGGTCACCGACTTTTATCATAAGGAGGCGACATGATGAAAACTACTCTTCCTTCATTCCTCATTCCAAGCCTTTGCATATTTGTGCTCCTTGGCTGCGCCGGCGGCGACTCCTCGCAGATGGTTTCCGGCGACAAAGCCATGCCGGCCGGAGAAACCCAATCATTCAGCCACAAGATGCCGAAGGATACGATGGACTGGACCAGCCTGGGCACAAGGCCGCTTAAACCCGCCGACAAAGAGACGGATCTTGAATGGCCCGGTGAGCGCATGGGATTGATCGGCCCCATAGTGACAAGCCACGGACAGGGATCCCGGCGTTTCGTTTTGGTCTATGACTCGGCGGGCGTGCTGGTGGGCGGACTTACTTACAAGGAATACCAGAAGGAGCCCCGCCGATTCGATGCGCTGATTGAAAAGGCGCAGGCACGCAGCGAGTATCAGAACGAGATGGCGATGCGATACCTGTACAAAAAACGCCTGACGGCTGAGAGGGCGGCTGCAGGTGCAGAGTTGGGAGGCGGGCGTCATGAAAAGTAAATACAAAACAAAACGATGGTGGTATGGCGCCTTTTTCCTGATGTCAATGGGACTGGTTGTGGCATGGGGGGGCGCCTTAGCCGATGACGGAGATGCCCCTGAATCTGATCACCAGGGAACTTCTGAGACAGGCGAGCAGGCACGTAAAGAACTGGGCATTAGCGGCAAGAGCCAGGATGTGAACGAGGATATGGGAAGGGCTCTGCAGATTTTGTTGTCCAAAAAACCCGAAAAAAATGCTGATGGAGATGCAAACAAACTCGAACCTAAGCCCGAAAGGAGGTCCATCTGGACATCCAGTGGCTCATGGCAGGGATGGAATGCCCCCGGTGGCCTCA
>JBECKW010000374.1:0-10188 GCA_040235505.1 Desulfobacterales bacterium | reverse complement strand
GTGGATACCTATAACAGAATTGCCACTGACAATACGGCAAAACAGATTAGCACCTCCTGGGGGCTAAGCGAGGGGCAAAGCAGTTCAACGCTTATGGATAGCGAGAATGCCATCTTTCAGGAGATGGCGACGCAAGGGCGATCAATCTATGCGGCCTCGGGAGACAGCGGCGCATATGATGATGGTAAAAATATCAGCGTAGATGACCCGGCTTCTCAGCCTTATATGGTCGGCGTGGGTGGAACGACGCTATCTGTTAATGGCGATGGGTCCTGGTCTGGTGAAACGACTTGGAACGACAGCGGAGGAGGAGTTAGTTCTACATGGGGTATTCCGGACTATCAGCGGGGGATTACAAGCGCTTGGTCATATTCAATGAGAAACGTGCCGGATGTTTCACTTAACTCGGACCCAAATACCGGCTATTCAATTTACTACAAACACAATTGGTATATTGTTGGCGGTACCAGCTGCGCATCGCCTCTTTGGGCGGCATTCACCGCAAGCGTCAACCAGGTGCGCGCTAAAAATGGGAAGCCGGAACTGGGGTTTGCCAATCCTGCAATCTACAGCATCGCAACGGGCACGAAGTATGGGACGGATTTTCACGACATCGATGATGACAGCACTAACCAGGTTTACGTGGCTGGCACAGGGTATGACGATGCTACCGGATGGGGAACTTTCAACGGCGCTAATCTGCTGGCCGACTTGGCGGGTAGTTCGTCTACCTCCACCGGACTGGATCCGCCAACAGGTCTGACCGCCTCGGCAGGTGATGGGACAGTTACCTTAAGCTGGCCAGCCAGCTCTGGAGCAACCAGTTACAATCTTTATCGCAGCACCACTTCAGGCGGGGAAGGTACCACTCCCTTTCAATCAGGAATCACAAGCACGACTTACCCAGATGATTCAGTAACCAACGGAACGACCTATTACTACGAAGTATCGGCAACATACGACAGTGGTGAGTCTTCTCTTTCTACGGAAGTGTCTGCAACCCCCAATGCCGCATCACTCGCGATCACCGGAGGCCCTTCAGCCAAGCCCGGTAAGGATTCAGTGGTGATCACGTGGACCACGAATTTGCCTGCAGATTCAACTGTGACTTATCAAGATGCAGCCGATAGCTCGGGGACAGCGAGCAATGGCAGCATGGTGACTGATCACTCGGTGAGTTTAACCGCTCTATCGCGTCATACTGTATATTCCTATCAAGTCTCTTCTACGTCTCAGGCGGGCAACGACACGGTATCATCGGGTGGTTCATTTAGGACCCACTAAAGCGGGATTAGGGAATTCATGTAATGAGCCAATTTCAAAACGTCCAATTTCGGGGTCGCAATCGGAATCGGTATTGCTATCGTTTTTTTCGAAACCGATTCCGATTCCGATTGCGACCCCGATAAAACATGGCACATTACATGTGATCGTTTGGATTTTTTAGCGAAGAGAAATGCACTAAATCCCCGGTTGCGGGCCGGCCTCCGGCGGTGAGCCTTTTTCATTACGCCGGAGGCCGGGAGGGTACTAAGCCTTCTTCAAAACCAGCGTGCCGGAGCTGGCCAGCTTGTAGGTTCCGCTCATGTCTGCGATGGCTGTGATGGTGACGCCGGCAGGCGCGTCGATCTGCCCGAGTTCGATGTCGCCCAGCAGCGTGACAGTGGAATCGGCCGTGGCGATCCACTTGCTCAGACGGTTTATCTCGAGACGCGCGTCCTTGATGGCGCCCTTCAGCGTGGTTGCCTCCAGGTAGACGTTCATGTCGCGATTCTTTTTGTCTTCGCTGTGGTCGATGTCGCCTTCCATGTCCATGTCCTTGAAGGTGGCGTTGATACCGTAGACCTTCTGGCCCTTGGTGTCGGCGGTCTTGGCGGCGTTGGGATCCTTGCTGATCTCGGATTTGAGCAGAAGGCCGTTCTCCGAGGAGATCCGGGCGCCGTCGAAGACGATCTCGGCGTTGGCGCTCTTGACCTTCACCACGGCCTTCTTTGTCTTGATCTCGCCACCCGTTACCCGCAGCTTGCCCGCCTCTTTGATCGACCCCATCACGCAATGGATGAGCCCGAAGTAGGAGCCGCACTTGGCGTTGGTATTGTAGAAGGTGCAATCGGCCTCGCCGGCGATGATGGCCGCCATCGAGGCGACATCGAAATCGCAATAGTTGAGGAAGTTATGGCAGGACCCGTCGGCATAGGTGCCGTATCCGCTCTTGATCGTCTTGACCGTGCAGTGGTTGGCCTCGAGATAGACGAAGCCCTCTGCGCCGTCGGTCGAAAGCGCAGCCCACCCTTCGGAAGCGATCGTGGAGTAGTAAAAGTAGCTATAGGAGTTGCTCAGTGTGACGTGGGCCCGGCAGTTGCCGTCCACCTCGAGCTGCGTCTTCTGAGAGCTGGAGCTGAGGTCCTCGGTAAACGGGACGCCATTGGAGGTCAGCGTCGAGTTATAGACCTTCAGCACGCCGTAGTTCTGAACGGCGCTGGCCCCGCGTCCCTGGCCGCCGGCCGTGATGTTGCAGTTGCGCAGGACGAGCGTGGCATGATCGTCGCACGAGGCCAGTGTGGCCGTGCCGCCCAGGCCGCCGCCGCTGCCGCTGACGTCGATGTCGGCGTCGTAGAGGGTGTACTTGGTTCCGTAGCCCTTCACGTAGACGCCGCCCAACTCGCTGCTGTCGCCCTTGATCTTGACGCCCTGGGCGAACTTATCGGTTATTTTGCCCCCGGTGACGGCGCTGGTCTTGGACTTGCCCGCCTCGTATTTGCTGTCGAGGATATAAATGGCCGGAGTAGCATTCGAGCCACCGCCCGGTCCGCCGCCAGGACCGCCAGGACCGCCGGGGCCGCTGGAAGCACCGACGCCCGGGCCCCCCTGCTGGCCGCCAGGGCCTCCCTGCCCGCTTTGTCCACCGGGGCCGCCTTGTTGGCCGCCCTGAGCTCCAGGACCGCCCGAAGCGCCTTGCTGTCCGCCCATTCCAGGCGGCATGCTTCCGCCGGCGGCCATCATCTCGGCCAGTGTCGGCAGCTTATAGGGCTCATGCACGGGCCGCTCGAATTTCAGGCCTTTGATGATCACGGTGTCGCCGTCCGTCTTCTTAGAACTCGCCGCCGCGGCGACAGCGCCTGTGGCCAGTGTTGCGGCCGACGCCACGCCCGATGCAATCAAAAACTGCCGTCGTCCTACCAGTTTCTTTTTCTCATCCATATTCTCTTCTCCTTTCTCTTTGCTGTTAGAACCCTCATAAGAAATATACACATAGGTAAGCGTAGACTCCGAAAGCCTGTATTCTCGGGGAAGGCATTCAGCATCCCGGCCTTCCAGCATCCCAGCCTCCCAGCTTCCGGCTTGCCGGATCAGGCTTTCTTGACGACGAGCGTCCCGCAGCTCGCCAGCTTGTACGTTCCAGCGCCCGAGGCGGCCGTTGCCGTGATGGAGACACCCTCCGGAGCGTCGATCTGTTCAATCTTGATATCGCTGGCCAGGGTCACCGTGGAGTCGGCCGTGGCGATCCATTTGCTCAGCCGGTTCATCGAGAGCCGCGCGCCCTTGATGGCGCCCTTGAGCGTCGTCGACTCAAGACATATCGTCATGGGGCGGGCCTCATGATCATCATGCAGAACGTCGCCCTCCATGTCCATGTTCTTGAATCGGGCGTGGATGCCCAGCACGGTCACGGTCGGTTTGTAGGCCCTTTTGGCGCTGGGGTCCTTGCTGATCGTCGATTGGATCAGCACGCCATTGCCGGTCTTGATCCTGGCTCCGTCGAAGAGAATGTCGGTGTTGGCGCTCTTGGTGATAATGGCGGCCTTTTGGGTCGCTATCTCGCCACCGAAGACTTTCAGCGTGGCGATATCGGTGACCGTACCCACGTTGTGGATCAGCGTGAAGTACGAGCCGCATTTGGCCTGGACGTCGGTAAAGGTGATATCGCTCTCGTCGGCCATGATGGCGCACATGCCCGCTACGTCGAAGGTGCAGCTGTTGAAAACATTATGGCAGGCGCTGTCGGAGTAGGTGCCGTAGCCCGCCTTGATCGTCTTGATGGTGCAGTGGTCGGCCTCCAGGTACACGAAGCCGTCCGAGCCGTCGGTGGACAGCGCGCCCCAGCCTTCGGCGACGATCGTCGAGTAGTAAAAGTGGCTGTAGGAATTGGCCACCGTGACGTGCGTGCGCGTGTTGCCGTCCACCTCGAGCTGCGTCTTCTGCGCCGTCGTAGAAAAGTCGGTCGTAAACGGGGCCCCCTTGGTCGTCAGCGTCGAGTTATAGACCTTCAGCATGCCGTGTCCGTGCGCCGAAGTCGCCATGCGCGACTTGCCGCTGCCGGTGATCGTGCAGTTTCGCAGGATCAAGGTGGCGTAATCGTCGGGCGCCGCGCCGCCGGCCGCCGCGTCCATGTCGCTGACTTCGCCGTCGAGCTCGATGGTGGCGTCGCAGAGGGTGTACTCGGTTCCGTAGCCCTTTACATAGATGCCGCCCACGCCCGTATCCGAACTCTTGATCGTAACGCCCCGGGCGTATCGATCCGTTATCTTGCCGCCCGTGACGGCACTCGTCTTCGATTTATCGGCGACGTATTTGCCGTCCTCGACCAGAATGGCCGATGTCGTGTTGGAAGCGCCGGGACCGCCCGGTCCTCCAGGCATGCCGCCGCCCTGTCCGCCGGTGCCGCCAGACATCCCGCCCTGCGGGGGAGGCCCTCCCTGCTGGCCGCTCTGACCACCGGGAGGTCCGCCCTGTCGACCATCCTGGCTACCACCAGGCATATCGTTTAAAGGCTCTCGATCGGGGGGGTATTTGGCTGGAAGATGCGGGGGCGTCTCAAAGACCAGACCCTCGATGACGATCCCGGAATCCGAATTGCAACCATCGGCGGCCTCGGTGGTAGCGCCGGCAGCTCCGGCGGCCAACGCTACAGTTGATGCAACGCCGGAACGAATCAAGAATTGCCGACGGCTCACATGGGATTTCTTTTCATCCACGGCTTCTTCTCCTTTAACGATGTAAACTTGCTTTTCGAGGGATGGCACAAATGATAGGAATTTGTTTATTGAGAGAAAGTATATGCCAGCACTACCATAGGTTGTCAATGGGTGAGTTGCAGGCCTCCTTTTACAAAACTCCTTGACCCGCCCTCCTTGTTTACCCTATAACTTATACCTAATCACACAGCTATATTCGGTGCCGTCAGAATCGTATGCCCTTCAGGGGCGAAGGGATTCACCCGCAATGACAGCACATCATCAAATTGCCAAAATTTAAATAACCCCGGCAGAAGGCGGTCAAGCTATTTTCAGATCGCTGATTCGCCCTGAAACGGTGAGAAGACGTTAGGTGGCTTATTGTCCATCTATTCATTTACGGACAGCAACAGATGGAGGAAAGGAGAGAATTATGAAACGGGTACAATCTTTTCTGGGAAGACGGCAGTTCCTTATTGCCGCGGGCATGACATCTGCGGCAGGGCTGGCAATGAAAAAATTCGGGGCAGGGATTGCCCCACTGTTCAAGGGAGAGACGGCGATGGCGGCGGAAAAGTCCGGTATGGCCGGGGGGGCGGACGCCACCAGCAGGTACGTTCATCTTCTCTCTCCGCTCAAAATCGGAAACGTGATCTTGAAAAACCGGATGTATTCAACCAATGCGATCCCGCACAACCTGCAGGGACCCGAGAATTTTCCGGCCGAGGCCAGCCGCACCTATGCCGCCAACCTGGCCAGGAACGGCGCCGCCATCGTCACCTGCCGGATCATTCAAAACCGGGTGCGGAAGGATCTTTTCGGAGACAGTGCCCACATGGTGATCTACGACCTGGAAGACTACGGTGTCCAGAATTATCTTGACCAGCTGGTGGAAGGAATCCACTGCTACGGCTCCAAGGCCACCATTCCCATCAATCTCACACTCCCCGGAGAGTCGGGGCCCGGCGGCATGCCGGCCATGATGCAGGGCCGGGGGAACATGCCCGAGGGCGGTCAGCGGGGGGAGGGTCCCCCGGGGGAGGGCATGGGGTCGGGGGGACAGGCGATGCAGGCCATCATGGCCTCCCTGTCGTCGCCACCCAAGGAGATTTCCGCCGAGGTGGCCCAGCAGCTCATCGAGGATGCCGTGACCCAGACCAAGTTCTTCCAGTCCCATGGCTTCGACATGGTGACCATGCGGGTCCCGAACGTGAAGGACCGCGTCAAGTTCGGTATCGAGCTTTACGGGGCCGTCAAGAAGGCTTGCGGCCAAGATTTCCTGATCGAATCGCCTATCACCGTCATTGAACCTTCGGTAAACTCGTCCGAGACCGCATCTGCCTTTACCCTGGACGAGGCGGTGGCCCTGGCGAAACAATGGGAAAACGTGGCGGACATTCTTCAAATCCGGGTATCCGGCGGCACCGCTAACCATCCGGACGGTTTCAACCAGGAGAAAAACAAGCCGCTGCCGCTTCGTTTTGCCGAGGCCATCAAGAAGAGCGGTGCCAAAATAGTCGCGGCCCCTAACGGCGGATTCGATAATCTCGATTTCAATGAAGAATGCATCGCTGCCGGCAACATCGATTTGATCGCCATGGGAAGGGCCTTTATCGCCGACTGGGAATACGCCAAAAAGGCATACGAGGGCAGGGGCGAGGATGTGGTGCCCTGCATCATGTGCAACAAGTGCCACGGCAGCGGCCAGAAAGGGCCCTGGATCAGTGTCTGTTCCGTAAATCCGAAGATGGGCATCGATTCCGCCGTCGAGATCATCGAAGCCCCCGCCAGACCCAAGAAGGTGGCGGTTATCGGCGGCGGTCCCGCGGGTATGAAGGCGGCGGTGACTGCGGCCGAGCGGGGGCACCAGGTCACGCTCTACGAGAAGAGCGGCGCCCTGGGCGGCCAGGCCCGGCATGCGGATTTTTCTTCATTCAAATGGCCCCTTCGGGACTTCAAAGACTACCTCGTCCGGCAGCTCGATAAAACCGGCGTCGATGTGAAACTGAATACCGCGGCCACTCCCGATATGCTCAAGGGAAAGGGATACGAGGCGATTATGGTGGCCATCGGATCGGAACCGGTGATTCCCAAAATCAAGGGCGCCGACGGTAAAAACGTCTATACGGTTCTCGATATTCTGGGAAAAGGAAAATCCCTGGGCAAGAATATCGTCTTCATCGGCGCCGGCCAGTTCGGTATGGATGCGGCTATTTACCTGGCCGAATGCGGCCCCAAGGTCACGGTACTGAGCAGTGAACGGGTTCCGGTCCAACCCACCGGCCCCCACCAGCTCTCAGCCATGATCGACGTCTACCAGAACATGAAGAACCTCTCTGTCGAAACCCAGGTGGTGCCCACCGGCATCTCCAACGGGAAAGTCACCTACAAAGACGCCAAGGGGAACGAGAAAGCTCTCAAGGCCGACAGCGTGGTGCTCTACGCCGGCTTCAAGGGGAGACAGGAAGAAGCCATGATGTTTTCCGGTATCGCAAACCAGATTCATATCATCGGTGAATGCAACGGCTCGGACAGCGGCATTCAGGCGAGCCAGCGGGCGGCGTTTTTTGCCGCGTCACAGGTCTGATCAGAAGCGGTTTTTAGAGTTCAGGAGGCCGGGGAACAGGGGAGAAGTAAAAACCCCTGTTCTAACAAATTAGGAGCACTTATATGGAGGAAGATCCTACCTGTAAGGAACTGAAAAAGCAAATTAGGACGCTGGAACAATTAACCGACAGCATGAGGGCATTGGTTGATGCGTCCTTCGAGCCTCTGCTGGTCTTAAAAAACGGGACCTGCATTGATCAAAATTCCGCAGCGACGGAGCAGTTCGGATATTGCAGTTCCGAGGCCTTTGGTAGACCTTTTTCAGATTGGTTTGTCCCTGAATGCCATGATATGGTCGATAGAAACCTGCTCTCACGATGCGAAATACCATACCCGGTCCTTGCCTTACGCAAGGATGGTACGAAATTCCCGTGTGAAATTCAAATCAGGACGATCGTCCAAAAAAAACAAACCCTTCAAGTAGCGGCCATCAGGGATATCACCGATAGAAACAAGTTATTGGAGAGCGAGGTTAAGTTCAGGAGACTGGTTGAATATTCCTCCGACTGGATCTGGGAAGTGTCTGCGAATGGTATCTATACTTATGTCTCCCCCCAAATTGAGAAAATTTTAGGATATAAGCAGGAAGAGGTCATCGGCAAGTCGCCCTTTGAACTGATGCCCCCGGAAGAGGCGAGTCGAGTCGCTGAAATCTTTAAAGACAGTGCTCTTCAGAGAAAGCCGATTGTCGCTATAGAAAACATAAACCTGCACAAAAATGGTCATCGTGTGGTGCTCGAAACAAGTGCCAATCCGATTTTCAATGAACAGGGTGGCTTGATCGGCTATCAAGGTGTGGATCGTGACATCACCCGGCTTAAACGGTACGAAAAAACCATAGAAGAGAGTGAAAAAAAATTCAGAATTCTATTTGAAATGCTGCCGATACCGATTTCTGTGACTGAAATTGAGACCGGCAGGCTTGTCGATGTGAATGACCGGTTTTGCAAAACCACAAAATTTACAAAGAAAGAACTTATCGGGAAATCTACAATAGAGGTTGGATTTTACTCCGCACAGGATCGGGGGGAATTCCTGTTGGCATTAAGTGGATCGGATGAAATCAAAGAGTTCGAGATGGATTTCAAATTGAAAGAGGACGCTGTCATTAGCGCCTTGGTGTTTGCGAAAATAATTGAAGACCAAAACAAACGCTATATTATTACAGCATTTTATGACCAGACTGATCGGAAGCACTTGGATGCTCAACAACGGAAAATTCGAAGACTGGAGTCAATTGCGACCCTGTCGGGAGGTATTGCACACCAATTTAATAACGCCCTCAGTGTTGTTTCAGGTCATGTAGAACTGCTCCAGGTTGGATTATCCGATGATGAGAAGGTACAAACGTTCGGGCAGAGTGCAATGAAGGCAATTAACAAGCTGGCTGATCTCACAAAGCTTTTGCAGGCATATGCCCGTGGTGGAAAATATAAGGTCGAAAGCTTAAACTTGAACGATTTTGTGAGAAAGCAATTACCAGACATTCTGCCTGATAAACACCCCGGTATTACGATAGACATGGATCTTTCAGACGATATTCCAAACATAAATGCAGATGCCAGCCAACTCCAAATGGTTATGTCCGCCGTTTTGAGCAATGCGTTGGAAGCCCTGGAAGGATGTGGTCGTATACATATTACAACAGGAGAAAAAGAGGTGGACGAGGGGTTTGCAGCGGTCCATCAAGGTATAACACCCGGCCATTATGTGACAATCGCGGTCAAAGATGATGGGAAGGGTATGGATGAGGAGACAAGGGAAAAAATATTTGACCCTTTTTTCACAACGAAATTCCAGGGGCGTGGTCTTGGCATGGCTGCGGTATACGGCATTGCTAAAAACCATGGGGGCTATATTTATGTCGATTCGGAATTGGGAAATGGAACTGCGGTTCAGATGTATTTCCCACGGGAATAGCGGGTTTCTGGCGGCGTGGTCTTCAATTTATTATCTCCAATCAATCACTGCCAGGGAGTAGAGTGGTATCGTGAAGAAAAATCAAGAGGGGCTGGAAACTGATTATTCCAACCCCTCCTTCCCCCCTCCCCAATAATGAATAGTGCGTAACGATTCCGTATCGAATCGATATCTACTCCTTGTTTACTCCTTGGTGACCGTCAGCACAATTTGGCCCTGATAGTCACCCTTGCCGATGTTCTTTTTGGCCCCGTCCACCGTCATGGCAAGGCGGTAACCGCTGGGTGCCGTGAGAGTGGATCCGGCCTCCAGTGTCAGGCGGTTCAGGTATGACGTTCCGGTGACCGTCCATTTCGAACCATTGGTCAGGGAAACGATCACGCCGTTGTTAACGGCCGGGCTCGCCATGTTGGTCACCACGCCGAAGAGCAGATACTCATCTGCATTCATATGAAGCACCGGTTTCAAGTGATGGGCTTCGGAAGAAGAAATCACACCGGTGACGGTGGCATTATCGAAGGTCAGCGCCATATTCTTTCCAGATCCTCCGGATTTTCCGCCGCCCATCATGCCGCCGCCGGCCCCTCCCGGCATCCCGCCACTCGGGGGGCCACCGGCTGCCATCCCCGAACCGCCTGTGCCGCCAGGCATCCCGCCCTGCGGGAGCCCGCCTCCCTGGCCTGCGGGCATGCCACTACCAGTGCCG
>JBECKW010000351.1:0-23090 GCA_040235505.1 Desulfobacterales bacterium | reverse complement strand
CACAGGGCACAAAGGCACAAAAAAATGCCATGCATCCGCTAGGATGCCAAGGTTTTTTTCTTTATTTACAGATAGTTGCATTTTTTTGGAAGGAAATAAAAACGACGAATCTGGACTGTACTCCGCTTTTTAGCAGTTAACTTTGTGCCTCTGTGCCTTTATGCCTGGTCTTTAATCCTCTGTGCCTTGCATTTCCCCCTACACCCCCGGCAGACACTACAGCGCTCGTCAGTGCAAAATTGGCATGAGAAACAATCAGCGCAGGGATGTTTCTTTGGCACCCCGAATGGGGGGTCGGGTACGTAAATTTTGCCGCTGAGGCCGGGTACCTTCTTCCATGCCATGACCTTCATTTCCTTTCCCACAACGACGCTTTCCGCCAACCATCTGCCGAAATTCAATATCCTGAACAGCTTTTGTTTTGACAAACACTGCTCATGTCTACTATAGTAATGCCGGTTATATGTCATATCAAGTTGCTGATATTTCTTGTTTCGATTCTTGATCCGGAGCCTAATCATGACCAATACAACCCAAAAAAAATCAGATAAAACCACACAAAAAAAACGCATCGGGGAATATCTTTTATCCTCCGGCCTGATCACCTCCTCCAATCTTCAGCAGGGCCTTAAAAGACAGGGGCAGGCGGGTGGAAGGCTCGGCTCCAATCTGATTGAGATGGGGTTTATCGGCGTTGAAGACCTTATCGGATACCTGTCTACGAAATTCGGCGTCCCGGGGCTGGATCTTTTTTCCATCAACATTACACCCGACGTGCTGGCAATCATTCCAAAAGATAAAATACAGCAGCTGAGCATTCTGCCCGTTTCCATCGACGATCGAACCATTACGCTGGCCATGGCGAACCCCATGGACCATGATGTCATTAAGGAAATTGAATTTTCCATTGCTAAAAAAGTGATCCCGGTGGTATCTCCGGCCTTCATGCTCGAAACCGCCATCAGCAGCTTTTTAAAGAATCCGGGGCAATCGATTATCGGTCCGGCCCTTGCTGAAATGGTTGAACTGGGCCGGGGTGAGAAACTCCCCAATATCGATTCGCTTCTTCAACACATGCTGAGAGCCGGGGCCGATGATCTCCTGCTGACGCCGGGCGCTTCCCCCTCTTTGAAAATCAGCAACCGGCTGAGACGCTTGACCGTCCCGGCACTCACAACGGCGGACTGCGAAAGATACGCCAGAGAGCTGATCCCGTTCCACGAATGGGAAAAATTCCAGAAGAAACAGGATTACGGGCTGAGTATCTCCGTCCCCCGTGTCGGACGATTCCGGGTAACGCTCTACCGGCAGCGGGACGCCATTGCCATTGCAATCCGGCCGATTTTCGAAAAGATACCCTCGCTTGAAGAGTTGAACCTTCCGGAGTGGATCTCCGATATCGCCCTCAAGCCGCAGGGGCTCATTCTCGTGTCCGGCCCAGCCGGCCACGGCAAGTCCACCACGCTGTCGGCCATGGTGGATATTATCAATTCAACCAAGGGCTGCAATATCATTACCCTGGAAGATCCCATCGAATACCTCCACAAACACAAACGAAGCAACATCAGTCAACGGGAAATTGGACGGGATGTCGTTTCTTTTTCAGAAGGGATGCGTCACGCGCTTCGTCAGGCGCCGGACGTGATTGTGGTGGGGGAAATGCGGGACAAGGAAACGTTTGAGATTGCACTGCAGGCCGCAATTTCCGGTCATCTGGTGATCAGCACGGTTCATTCGGACAACGCTACCAGCATCATCGAACGCGTGATCAACATGTTCGAACCCCACGAACAGGCGATTGCCCGGATGATGCTGGCGGAGTCTTTCCTGACTTCCATCGCCCAGCGACTGGTCCCGAAAAAGGACCACCACGGCAGAATTCTCGCGATCGAGAAACTGGCCAACAGCCATCGCGTCAAAAAAATGATCCGCGAGGGAAAAACCCATCAAATCCGTTCCCAGATGCAGATCGGCGGAGAAGATTTCGTTTCCATCGACATCTCCCTGGCGAACCTGTATAAACAAGGCGTCATCGATTTCGAAGATGGGGCTCTCTATGCAGACGACCAAAAGCTCTTTAAGGATTTGGCAAGATCGTAAAGACAGAAGTCAGAGGTCGGAGATCAGAGGTCAGAAAAAACGGAAAGACGATTCCGACCCCTGATCTCCGACCTCTGATCTCTGGCTACTCCATGGTCCAGCGCAGCAGAACGCTTCCCCAGATAAAGCCTGCACCGAAGGCTGCAAGTACCACCCGATCCCCTTTTTGGAGCTTTCCTTCCAGGTAGGCTTCATGCATGGCCATGGGAATGGTGGCCGCGGTGGTGTTGCCGTATTTGTGAATATTGATGGCCACTTGTTCCGGCGTCAGCCCCAACCGTTCCGAAACCGAATCGATGATTCTTCGGTTGGCCTGATGGGGCACCAGCAGCTTGATATCTTCTCCGCTCAAACCGTTTTTTTCCAGAATGCGCTTGGCCACATCCGTCATGCCGGTGACGGCGTATTTGAAGACGGTCTTGCCGTCCTGGAATACGTAATGCATCCCTTTGTCCACGGTCTCGTGGGTTGCAGGATACAAACTTCCGCCCCCCTGAACGTGCAGGTAGTTGGCACCGATGCCGTCCATGTGAAGGATGGAATCGAGAATACCGGTATCATCATCCTCCGAGGGTTCCAGGAGGACCGCTCCGGCGGCGTCCCCGAAAAGAACGCAGGTGTTGCGGTCCTTGTAGTTCATAAGGGCGCTCATTTTATCCGCTCCGATGACAAGAACCTTTTTATATTTTCCGGATTCGATGAACTGGGAACCCGTGGTCAGCGCGCACAGGAACCCGGAACACCCGCCGTTCACATCAAATCCCCAGCAATTATTTGCGCCGAGCCGCTTCTGGACCAGCGGCACCGTACCGGGAACGACCGAATCCGGAGTGACCGTTGCGACAATGATCAGGTCGATTTCATCCGGAGAAATACCACGCTGCTCAAGCACCGACCGGGCCGCACGGACCGCCATGTGGGATGTTGCTTTCCCTTCTTCCAGAATCCTTCTTTCCTGAATGCCGGTCCGCGTTCTGATCCACTCGTCATTGGTATCCACCATCTTTTCGAGATCTTGATTGGTCAGTTTCTGCTTGGGCACGTAATGTCCCACACTGGTGATGATCGCTCGCATGAATTTCCTCCGAATGTTAAAAATCCTTTTCATATTTTTTTAATCAACAGAAGTCAATGCCCGCCCTGTTTTTCTTTTTCCTTTTCCACCAGCTGCGCCCTGTAAATATAATTCATTGCATGGACCAGCGCCCGGGCCGAGCTTTCGATAATATCCGTCGAAAGCCCCATCCCATGGTAGAGCTTTCCATTATACCCTACCATGACGTCCACCTGCCCAAGGGCGTCCTTTCCTTCGGATTTCGCGGTAATTTTGTATTCTTTCAGGGCAACGTCATAGTTCACGATCTTGTAAATGGCCTGGTAGACCGCATCCACGGGACCGTTTCCGATGGCCGAATCGCAGACAGTCTCCTGGGTCTCCCCCACCTTCAGCTTGACCACGGCGGCCGCCGTGATGTTTACGCCGGAATGCACGCTCAGGTACTCCAGGGTGAACTGCTGGGGCTCGTCCTGGAGGTTGCTGAAAAAGACCAACGCCTCCAGATCGTAATCGTAAACTTTGCCCTTCTGGTCTGCAAGCTTCAGAAACTGGGAATAGAGCTGATCCAGGTCATACTCGTCCTCGGCATACCCAAGGGCTTCCATGCGATGCTTGACCACATGCCGACCGCTTCGTGAAGTCAGGTTCAGCAGATTGCTGGGGACTCCCACCGATTCCGGCGTCATGATCTCGTATGTTTTCTGGGACTTAAGGACACCGTCCTGGTGAATCCCCGATGAGTGGCTGAAGGCATTGCTCCCGACAATCGCCTTGTTCGGCTGGATCGGCATATTGCACAGTTGACTGACCAGTTGGGACGTCCGGTAAATCTCCCGTGTATCAATGCGGTTCGAAAGTCCCATCAGATCGTTCCGGGTGTTCAGGACCATCACCACCTCTTCCAGGGAGCAGTTTCCGGCCCGCTCGCCGATGCCGTTCACCGCACATTCGACCTGGCGAGCGCCGGCCTGGACCGCTGCAATGGAATTGGCAACGGCCAATCCCAAGTCATTATGGCAGTGAACCGAGATAACCACCTTATCGATGTTCGGTACCCGATTGAACAGGGTGGCGATAATTCCTCCGTACTCACTGGGGAGGGTGTATCCGACGGTATCGGGAATATTGACCGTCGTGGCACCGGCATCGATGGCTTTTTCGACCATCCGGCACAGGTAATCGATGGGGGTTCGCCCGGCATCCTCGCATGAAAACTCCACATCGTCCGTATAGCGCCGGGCCCGCTCCACCGCCTTGACCGCCATATCGAGCACTTGCTCCCTGCTTTTTTTCAGCTTGCTCTCCACGTGAATCGTGGAGGTGGCGATGAAGGTATGAATGCGGTAATGTGCCGCCGGTTTCAGCGCTTCGGCACACACGTCGATATCTTCTGGGACTGCACGGGAAAGACCGCACACGGTGCTTTTCTTGATGGTGCCTGCGATGGCCTTTACCGATTCGAAATCCCCGGGGGATGAAATGGGAAACCCCGCCTCGATAATATCGACCCCCATCCGCTCCAGCGCACGGGCGATCCTCAGCTTCGATTTTACACTCAGGCTCGCTGCCAGTGCCTGTTCGCCATCCCGCAGGGTGGTGTCAAAGATAAGAACATTGTTCAGCATATGTCTCTCCTTTTATTTGGGGTGTTTCGCAGAAGATGCGGGATTTTGGAAATAAAAAAACCCGCTGCATTCTGCACGGGTTTTTTGTCTCAGCCTCAAGCTGCGCAAACATGCTTACCCGCGCGAAAAAATCGCGAGGCTGCATAGGAGGAGCAAAAGTCGGCTATTGGGTATAGATTTCATCACTTTTTTTCTCTACTCTGGGCAAATCTCCAGGCAATACGGCATGTGGCACCGATAAACGGCTCCAACACACGGTTAACCCTTCATAAGGTCAAGAAAAATTTATACAATAGCCGGAAATGTGTCAAGCGAAAAGTTCCAGCGAAAAAGGGCTTGACATCCCCCGAAGAATAATTCATTTTACTGAAAATAATTAACAAATGTGGTGGTTATAGAAATGATAAGCACTGTTGGCAACCTGATGTTCATTATTCGTATTTCGACCCCCGGGCGGATCGAACAATGCGTTTGAATGGGTGACAACGGACTGATTCTTGAAAAAATCGATTAAAACCGTTATCAGCCGCAATCGAACTGATAGCGGTTTTTTTATTAGCACGTATCCGGACAAGTTTCTTTGGAGATCCGCACAATGACGGAATTGTTTCTGTACGACACCACCCTTCGGGACGGCACCCAGGGTGAAAATATAAGTTTTTCTGCTGACGAAAAGTTAAAAATCGCCCAGCGCCTGGACGAATTCGGCATCCACTATATTGAAGGCGGCTGGCCGGGATCCAATCCGAGAGACATGCAATTTTTCGATCTGGCACGCCGCACCGAGTTCAAACACGCCCGCGTCGCCGCTTTCAGCGCCACTCGAAAGCCGGGCATCCGCCCCGGTAAAGACGTCAATGTCCAGGCGGTTTTGGCCTGCGGCGCGCAGGTGGTCGCTCTAGTTGGAAAGTCCTGGGACCTTCATGTGAAAAAGGTCATGGAAAATACCCTGGCCGAGAATCTGAACATGATTGCCGATACGGTGGGATTTCTGAAAGACAAGGGCCTCGAAGTCGTTTACGATGCAGAACACTTCTTCGACGGTTTCAAGGAAAACCCGGAATACGCCGTGAAAACCCTTATCGCGGCCCGTGACGCCGGTGCGGATTTCCTGGTGCTGTGTGATACCAACGGGGGAACGCTTCATCATGATATCGAAACGATAGTCGGAAAGATGATGACGGAGCTTTCCGGAAACGCGAACAATCCGCCGAGACTCGGCATCCATGCCCATAACGATTGCGGGCTGGCGGCTGCAAACTCTTTATCCGCCGTTCGAGCCGGCGCCGTCATGGTCCACGGAACCATCAACGGCTATGGCGAGCGGTGCGGCAACGCGGACCTCGTCACCATCATTCCGGCACTCTGGGCCAAAATGAACATTCAGTGCGTCACGAAGGATCAGCTTTCACAGATCAAGAAAATATCCCGATTTGTGAGCGAGACCGCCAATATGACGCCACAAAACTCCCGCCCTTTTGTAGGTCGAAGCGCCTTTGCACATAAGGGCGGTATCCATGTGAATGCCGTGGCCAAAGAGAGCCGGGCATACGAACACATGGATCCGGGTCTTGTCGGCAACAGCCGTCGGGTTCTGGTCTCGGACCTGTCGGGCAAAAGCAACATCGAATATAAGGCCAGGGAACTTGGTATCCCCCTTGACGGGGAGGGAATCGACAGCCGAAAAATTGTCAATGAAATTAAAAAGCTGGAACAGGAAGGCTACCAGTTCGACATTGCCGACGGCTCTCTCAAGATCCTGCTCGAAAAACTGACGGGCAGGTTCAAACCGATTTTCAAACTGGACAATTATCGCCTTTCCATGGAAAAAGACTACGACAAGCACAGTTGGGCCCATGCCATTGTCAAGATCACGGTGGATGGACGCACCGAAATCTCGGTAGCCGAGGGGGGCGGCCCGGTGAGTGCCATGGACAATGCCCTCCGAAAGGTTCTGAATAAGTTCTTTGATGGCCTTGATGCCATGAGGCTGGTGGACTTCAAGGTTCGCGTAATCGACGGCCGGGAAGCCACTGCCGCGAAGGTCCGGGTGATCATCGAATCAAGGGACCATGAACATGTATGGAGCACTATCGGCGTATCCAGCGACGTCATCGAGGCCAGCTGGAAGGCTTTGGTGGACAGCTTTCAATACAAATTGTCCAAGGACATCGAAAAATAAGGACATGCATTCCATGATCAAACCACTGAAGACGATTTTATTCGCTACCAATCTTTCCGAATCGTGCAGTCGTGCCTTTGAACTGGCGGCGGGCCTTGCCATCCGCTACCAGGCCACCCTCGTGTTGCTGCATGTCATTGAAAAAGCGCCTGATTATGTTCAAGGTCGCTTGAAATCACTTTTGGGTGAGAAACAATGGGATGAAATGGTGGACACCCTTGCCGAAGACGCCCAGCGGGCACTCATTGCCAAAAAGACATCGAACGCCATCATCCGTGACGCCCTGAATCGCTTTTGCGATCTGGCCGGTATCGAGGAGAACTCCTGCGACTACCACTCCCGGGAGATCGTTGTCAGCAACGGCGATGTGGTGGAAGATATCCTTTACTATTCAAAAACCTTTAACACGGATATCATTATTCTGGGAGCCCGGAAAGGTATGCTGTCGGAAACCGCCATCGGAGGCACCATCAAATCGGTGCTGAAAAAATCAAAAAGACCCGTCCTGATCGTTCCGGAGGAATCCGAAGCCAGCGGCACCGATGTGGAAAGGATTTGAACACTACCGCCCCGGACACAATCCGGGGCTTTTATTTCCGCCCGCCCGCCGATAGAAAGCGGCTTTCAATAAAATCCGAAATCGCTTCTATATCGTTGATGTCAAACACCGGCACATCGAGTTCCAGCGTTTCGTCCGAAGCCACCGCTATAAGCTGCGGATCATGGGCTTCCCCACGGCACAACAACCGGTCGCTTCGCTGCGATCGGTGCACCTCTATTTTGGGGAAGGAATTCTTCTTAAAGCCTTCGGTCAACACGATATCGACATCCCCGAAATACCCCTCCAGAATATCTTCCGGTCCGGGTTCCTGGTCCGCGGTATGCTGTTTTATCATGGCGAGCTTGGCCGGAGAGCTGATCACCATGGTATCGGCTCCCGCTTGGGTCAGGCGCCACGAGTCTTTTCCTTCGTGATCTATTTCGAACCGGTGCGCGTCATGCTTGACGACCCCCACCCGGTAGCCTTTCTCCTTTAATCGCCGGATCAGCTTCTCCAACAGCGTGGTCTTTCCGGTACCGCTCTTGGCCACCACCGAAACAACTGGAACTGCCATTTGTTTACTCCTTCGTAAAATAGGCCTCTCCGGCGCACGGCCGGCACAAGATCTCTTTACCGGAAACGACCTCCCGGCCGTCCCGGACCACCTGGCCGCAGCGGACGCAGGTTGCCTTTTTTTTCGTGGGGCCTGGCAATTCAGTTTCCTGCAAATCGACTTTGACGGGTTCGATGCGAAAGAGATCTTCGTCACTCATCCTCTGGTATCCCACAAGCTGCCGCTTGTACGGGTCCGATTCCTCGGGGGCGCAGACATCGGCCAGGTCCCTGGATTCCTCCGTGGAGACAACCCGAAATGCTTTCCCGGTTTCAAGATTTAAAAAGGTCGCCGCATTGATGCCAAAATCCTTGAATTTAAGGCTTCGCCTTCCCATGCGGCAACCCGTGACGCTCTGGATGGCATCGGTGGCACACCGATCGATCTCCACATATACCATCAGTTTCTTCCGGGAAGCCTTTTCGTTCGGATCTTCAATCCCCACAAGTTTCAGCCCGAGCATGGCCATCCGCACACCGATTACCTGCCCTGCGCATAAATGACCGTGTTCGGCAACGGAGGCCTCCAATAGTTCTTCAAATGACTTCACAGACCGACTCCTTCCGGTTTTGATATATTTTATTCACAATGGTAAATGTTTTTTATATGCTATTTCAAAGCCTCTTTCCATAACCTTTTTTTCAGTTACTCTGAAAATGCTGGGAGGCTATGAGGCTGGGAGGCTGGGATGCTAGAAGGCTGGGACGCCGAGACGCTGGGCAGCTATTATAAACGACAGAATACCACAACTTTAGGCACTCTATCGCACTTCAAGCACTTTAGGCACTTTTCGTTTTCATCCTAGCCTCCCAGCATCCTCGCATCCCAGCCTCCTATCATCCGGCTTCGCCGGATAAGGATCATAACTATGACCGGAAAAACCTATCACCAGATCACAAGCTACGACCGGCATCGAATGAAAAACCACGCCGTGGACTGGAAAAATCAGCCCGCCATTCATAAAGTCTATCCGGGGATGGACTACCGCTATCTGCCGCGCCCCGAAAACCTGCCCCAGGTCTCTGTCCGGGACGCCGCAAGCCCTTTCGAACAAAAACCCGAGGGGTATCAGGTCACCATCGAACGGCTTTCCGTCATTCTTGCGCTCGCCTACGGGATCACCGGACGGGTCCAGGCCGGAAAAAAAGAATATTTTTTCCGGAGTGCACCGTCGGCCGGAGGTCTCTACCCGGTTGAGGTCTACCTGGCGGCCGGGAATGTATCCGGGCTCCCCCCCGGCCTATACCATTACGATGTGGCCGGCCTCGGCCTCTGCAGATTGAGATCCGAAAACATCATGTACGATGCCGACCGGTGCATCGGTGCTGCCACGGAAGCCGCAGGCCCGGAACTTTCATTTTTTCTCACCGGTATCACCTTTCGAAGTGCCTGGAAGTACAAGGCGCGGGCATTCAGGTACATCTTGATGGACACGGGACATGTTCTGGAAAACCTTCTCATGACCCTCAGAGCGGAGGGACTTTCGGCCACCGTGCATTACGATATCGACAGGGAAGCGTCGGACCTGCTTCTGGGCTGCGATCCCAAACGGGAAATCTGCTTCGCCTGCGTGCGGATTTCCGGATCCGGCGCTCCATCTTCCACTCCGGCCGCGCCGCTTTCCCCGCTTCCCCAAAACATCCTCGATGCCGGAAAGGTCTGCGAAAAGGAGGAGGTTTTCGATGAGATCGAACAGATCACCCTTGCCGCATCCAGGTTGCCGGAGCCCGGAACATCGCCTCCGCCAATGTGGAAGCGCCTCGAAGTGACGCCGGACAGCTGGCAATCCATTGAACCACCGTCATCCCCTGCCCTGTCGGATTTCTCCATCACCATCGTCCGCAGACGCTCCAGGCGAAATTTTGTCCAGAAGGAACTCCCGGGGGCCACGTTTAACGGAATTCTGGATATCTTATCCAACCACTCGAAACGAGAGCAGCCGGTTCGCCCTCCCTATGGAGCCTGCGTCTCGACGGGCCTTCTTGTTCAAAACGTTGCTGGGATTTCCCCGGGATTTTATATATGCGACTTTCAGAACAACCTTTTCGGGAAGGTTCGTGAAGGACTTTTCAACGACGCCATGGCCACCGCCTGCCTGGATCAGCAGTGGCTGCAAAATGCCGCCCTTCATTTTTGTTTCATGACCGATCTCGGGCAATTGAATGAGATTTGCGGCCCCCGGGGCTACCAATACGCGCTGCTTGAGGCCGGTCGGCTCGGAGAAGCTGTCTACCTTGCCGCAACCACCTTCGGGCTTGGCTGCTGCGGCGTCGGCGCCCTGTACGATGGAGAGGCAAAAGGGTTGCTGAGTCTTGGACCGGACAGCGCCCTTCTCTATCTTGTGGCGGCAGGTCCGATAAAAGCTGATTTCTAAGCCGACTGCCTGTTTTCAACTTTTGAAGGGTGATTGTACTGATTACACAAAAGCCGCTCCACCGTCCACGATGAGCAACTGTCCCGTGATCATGTCGGAATCCGGGGCGGCCAGGAAGACCGCAACGCCGGCCAGGTCGTCGGGTTCCTCCCGCCGTTTTATGCACTGCATCGCGATGGTCGCCTCGAACATCTTTTCGCTGTTCGGCTGGATCATGTTGGCTTCCGTTGCTGTCAGGCCCGGCGCGATGGAGTTAACGCAGATACCGGATGGACCGAGGGATCGGGCCAGACACTGTGTAATCTGGTGGATTGCGACCTTGCTGCATGCATAGGGTAGCAGCATCTCGGACGGCGGCAAGAAGGCTATATCGGAAGCGAGGTTTATCACCTTGCCGCTGCGCTGCTTTTTCATAATCGGTGCGATCGCCTTGCAGACCAGCCAAGTCCCTCTACAGTTGATGTTGAAAAATTTATCCCACAGTTGAACGTCCCATTCATTCCAAGGCGTGGGTTCGATGCCGTAACTCAATGCGGCATTATTGAGAAGAATATCCACTCTGCCGTATACTTCCATGACTTTCCCGGCCATGGCCCGGGCGCTCGTTTCATCCGAGATATCGGTTTCGATGGCCACTGCTTCTCCTCCCATAGCTCGGATCTCTTCCACGGTTTTTTCCGCTCTTTCCAGGCTGATGTCCGGCAAGAACAGTTTCGCGCCTTCCTCGGCATACCTCAAGGCAAAAATCTTTCCTAGTCCCCTTCCGGCGCCGGTTACGATTGCGACCTTATTTTTCAGTCTCTGTGTCATTTTCACTCCTTTCCCGCCACATAGGCAGCCGCATTCTGCCCGGCAAAAAACCCGGAGACAAAGGCGAAGGTCATGGCGGACCCGGGATGCTTCAGGTTGTAGTTTCGGTATTCCCAACCGCTAGCGCAGTCGCCGACGGCGTAAAGTCCCCTGATGGGATAGTCCTGCCGGTTGATCACTTCCATCCGGTGGTTGACTTTAATTCCGCCGACAGTGCAGTCGAAGCCCTGCTTTCCAAGCACTGCATAAAAAGGCACCCGGCGAATCGGCAGAAGGAACTTCTTCTCTTTAAAATAATCCTCGTCGCAGCCTGCATCGCAAAGGGTGTTGTATCTTTCGACCGTGCGCTTCAGGACATCTGCGGGAATCTCTATCAGTTCCGCCAGTTCTTCCACGCTGTCGGCCTTGAAGACGGTCCCGGCGGCGGCGCATCTTTCGAGTTCCTGATCGAGTTCATGGAGCCATGCCCCGGTGCCTCCGGCCTCTCTTTCAAACCCGCTGATGATCTCCTTTTTGCGGATCATATCCTCTTTGATCCGGTCGTCCAGCAGGACATAGCATATGTGACCGGGCTGACGATCCAGAATATTTCCGGCCTCCGTATGGTAGTCGAGGAAGACCGATTCTTTGGAGTACCGCTCGCCGTTTCTGTTCACCATCAGCACATCCGGCCGGTGGACCAGCATGCTGAGAATATGGGATTCGGGATAATGGTGGGGACCGGTGAAAAGAATCGCCATATTATCGTCGATCACGGCATTCAGGTCCGCGGCCATGACCAGGGCGTCTCCGGTCACTTCGGAGACCCCCTTGGTAAACGTATCGGCATTGCCCGGGAAATACCTGTCCATGAGTTCCCGGTTCCCGCCGAACCCGCCGGCGGCGAGGATGACGGCCGGGGTTTCAATCCGGATGACATCTTCTCCGGACTCGGCAATCACGCCGGCAATTCGCCCGTTCTCGTCGGTGAGAAGTTTCCTGGCAGCCGTCCCGCACATGATCCGGACGCCCTTCTCGCGGGCTTCCCGGGCGAGGGTATCCGCGATTTTCTTCCCGATGAAGCCTTCCGGTCCCATGGAAAAGGAGTGAAACACCTTGGGTCCGTCCCCCTCACGTACGAACTCGATGATGTTTTCGAATTTCATCCCCCGGTTCTCAAACCACTCGATCATCTCGCCGGATTTGAGGATGCACGCCCGGGTGAGATCGGGATCGATCCGCCAATTTCCGGCATCCATCTTCTCATTGAAAGCCTCATCAACGGAAACGTCGATTCCCTTCCGTTTCTGGGCGGGGCTGTTCACCGCGAACATGCCTGCCGACATATTTGTGTTTCCGCCGGCAGCCGCTGCCTTTTCCAGCACGATGATATTCTTGGCCCCGGACTCCAGGGCGGAAGAAGCGGCCATCAACCCGGCTCCACCGGCACCGACAATCACTATATCTGCCTGCAATACCTTTGTAATTCGGGCCATTCAAATTTTCCCTATTCACCTGCTGTTAAAGAATCGCCATGGCCGCGAGATATCCTTCCTTGATGGCTTCGTATACCTTCGCGGCCCGGACGCAGTCCCCGATTTCATACACCGGGGTGTCGCCGGCAGCCGCGTGCAGCGCTTCGGTCTCTTTACGGTTTGCCTTCATGCCCAGGGCATAGACTACCGTATCGGCCTGGATGAATTCTTCCTTGCCTTCCGAGTTAACCGCTTTGACTCCGTTCTTCTCGATGGCGGTCACCTTCAGTGCCGTCTTGTAGGAGAGCATCTTGTCCATCTCGTGGACCAGGGCCACCCGGTGCATGGGATAGGAATCCGGGGCCACCCTGTCCAGCATCTCAACGATGGTGACCTCGTGTCCGTTCTTGGCCAGGTGAAGGCCTGCTTCACTGCCCACCAGGCCGCCGCCCACCATGACCACTTTTTTGCCCACCTCCTTGATACGGTCGTACATTTCAAGCGCACGCATGGCGTTTTCAATCCCCGGGATGGGCGCTTCGATGGGGCTGGAGCCAACGGCCAGAATCACGGCGTCGGCACCGAACGCCTTCACGTCTTCGGGTGTAAATTCCTTCCCGAGCATGACGCTGATGCCCCGTTTGCCCACCCGGCGAACAAGAACATCCTTCCAGTTTTTAAGGTCACCCTTGTATTCGTCCACATCCGTGAACTTCAAAAGCCCGCCGAGGGAATCGGCCTTCTCCACCAGGGTCACCTGGTGCCCGCGATCCGCCGCCACGACGGCCGCCTCCATTCCCGCGGGACCTCCGCCAATCACCAGAACCTTCCGGGATCCGGTGGGTTTGCTCTCGAGCACCTCTTTGTTGAAGAAAAACGCTTCCGGGTTTACGGTGCACCCGAAGAGGGATTCCAGGTCATCCATCACGTCTTCCAGGGTGCCCGGGAAGCATTTGTAGCACCTGAGGCACCGGTTGATGTCATCGGCATTTCCGGACTCGGCCTTGTTGGCGAAATCGAAATCCGCCGTCAATTGGCGGCCCAGGGCAATAAAGTCGCATTTGCCGTCTGCAATGAGCTTTTCCGCCATTTCCGGGGAATTGATCCCCCCGACGACGGTCACCGGGATGGAGACCGCCTTTTTGATAACCTCCGCCATATCCGCGTTGAGCGCATGGGGATGGAAGATGGACGAAAACTGCCCGCTCAGGATCGGATCCCGGTAGATGCCCACGGAGACGTGGATGATGTCCACCGTGTCTTCGATCATCTTGCAGAACTTCGCGACCTCTTCCACGCCCTGGCCGCCTTCGGTGCGCTCATCCCCGCTGACCCGGACCTCCAGGACAGAATCTGAGCCGATGGCTTCCCGGACCGCCTTGAGGACCCGGATGGGGAATTTCGCCCGGTTTTCCAGAGATCCGCCATATTCATCGGTCCGGGTGTTGGTCCGGGATGAGAGAAACTGATTCAGAAGCCAGCCGTGTCCGCAGTGAATCATCACCCCGTCGAATCCTGCCGCCTTCATGAATTTTGCGCTCTTGACGAAATCTTCGATGATGGACATCATTATGGATTCATCGATGGGCTGGACAACTTTTCCATCTGGATTGGTTTGGGCCACCGGGCCGACGTTATCACTGCCCTCGAATTCCTTCAGATTGAGACGTGCGGCGCCGACGTGATTCAGTTCGATCATGGCCACGGCACCGTTCTCTTTGATGATGGTTGCAGCCTTACTCAGCAGGGGGAAGGCCGGATCTTCATAGTTGGTAAAATCGATGGGCGGAAACGGATCTTTGCCGGCATTCACGGAATTTACCGGGGTCTCCCCCACGGTCACCTGGGCGCAGCCGCCCTTGGCCCTTCCTTCCACCGCCTGGTACAGAACGTCCGACAGGAAGGGTAGATGAACAAAGGGGCCGCAGAATATCGGAGCGCCGATGATTCTGTTTTTATAGGTTCGGGTCCCCACTTTGATGGGGGAAAACAGGTTCGGAAATTTTTTCATCTAACTAGATCCTTTCGTTACTGGTTGTATGTATTGTAAGCCGAACACATACTGTTCAATCGATATGAAAAATTAAAATGGCTCCATTCTTTTCTATTTTCCGATATAAATGTGTTCGAACCCCTTCGGTGGCCTCAGAACAAACACAAGGAGTGCACCGACGAAGGTAATAATGACCATTAGCATCATCGGGGGCGTATAGGACCCGGTCTCGCTGAGCAGAACGGAGCTGATGGTTTGACCGATGGAGGCCCCGATGGCAAAAAAGAACATCAGAAATCCTCCGAGCCTTCCCATGATCGAACTCGGATAGTGCTTTGAAGCATATCCGACGATGGTGGGATTTATCAGGGATGAAAAGAACATGACCACGCATGGAGCAACGATCAGAAGAAAATCACCCGACTCCGGCGTCATCATTTTAAAGGTCAGCATAAACGCCGCCGCTACAGCCAGGCCGATAAAAACCGTGGGTTTCGGATTGCCCTTGAAAAAGTTCTCTGTAAAAATCGGCGCTGCGAGGGTCCCCACCATCATAAAATAGGCAGCCAATGCCAATTTCGTACTGCCCATTGCGCCAAAGCCGAGTCCGAGGGGAGCAGCCGCGGCATAAAATCCGGGCATCATTGCATTGAGGTAGTTCTGCTGGCACCATGAATCAATAAATCCCATGAGCGCAAGAACAAAAATCGTGGAGGCCAATAAGGCCTTTTTAAAATCGCCCGAGGACAAATTGCCTCCCGCTATTTCCGGCATGGCATGGGCAGCGGCGGCGGGTTTGGGTCCGAAAAGCACCACCAGTCCGAATATAAAAGCAATTATCGGAAGAACAGAGGTCCAGGCAACGGCCGACATCCAATTCCCGGTGGACGCAAAGATTCTTGGCACGAAGGATAATCCCAGCGCAATGCCAAGGCATACAGAAAACCCTTGAAACGCGGCGACATAGGTTTGTTCTTTCGGCTTAAACCACTGGGCCGCTACGGCGGCCACGGAGGCCATGATAAAGCCCGTACCCAAGGCATGGAGAAAACGGCAGAATACAAGGCCCGGAACGCTGGTTCCGATCACCGGCGTCAGGAGAGAGCCCAGGGTCAGTATGGCAAGAGACATGAGCCACATGCGGACAACGCCGAATTTATCTATAAAAAAGCCTCCCACAAGGGCCATGATGGCCATAAACCAGTTGAAGGTCGCCATGGCTGAACCCGTCGCAACCCCCATATCGACCTTCATGCTTTTTGATATTTCACCAAGCAGGGGGGCCGGTGCGACCATGGAGAAAGAGGTTGCAGTGGTAATGATTACATAGGCGACCAGAACAAACCAACGGAAACCGGGATATCGATCATCTTTCATAAGCGGCACCTCGGGTATGAGAGTTTTTTACCGTCAGGATATTTTTTCTGCCTTTTCCGGTTTGGAATACGTCAGGTACGATTTGTACTTTTTGATCAGTTCGGGTATTTCCGCCATCCTGGGGTGGGGCTTCAGGGAAATATTCTTGAGATCATCCCCGTGGTGGAATTTGCCCGAGAGAAGCACATGGGAAAGCGCCCAGTCTTCCTGGGTCACTTCCAGGCGGTAGTCCTCCCCACCTGTTTTAAGCCGCCCCTTGACGCCGCATACGGCGCAAATCGCCTTGTCCCCGGTTTTGCCCAGTTCCAGTACGCTCGAATGACATACCGGGCATGCTCCCTCGGGACCGATATACCGGGCCTCCTCGATGGGTTTTTTCAACGTCTCGGCCACGTGCCGGCCTGATCTTCGCGCCCGCTGGAGCATCTCATCCTTCAGGACCACCGTGGCCGGGAGCGCCGTCCAGTTGAAAAGCTGCTGGTCCACCACCGTCATGTTCATGGGAAGCGCGAAGATCTGAAGCATGGGAAGCGCCAGGGTAGTCCAGTCCGATCCGCCCACGGCAAAAAGTGACGCCACGCGGGGTTTGAAAGAGCGCTCGTCGGGGCCCTTTCCCTTGGTGATTCCCTTTTCTTCCCGAATCTTCTTGGCAATGATGCGAAATGCCAGATCGTGGCCCGGCCCCATCCGGTCGTTCAGTACTTTCAAAAGACCCTGGGGCGTCTTCTCGTAAATGGGGGAGCCCACAATAATCCCATCGCATTCGAGGATCTTTTCGTCGATGAATTTGAAGTCGTCCTTTTTGATGACGCAGTCACCGGATCCCCCCCTTTCAAACAGGTCGATGACGCAGGCGTTACACCCGGTACACGGCTGGATGTTCAGATCCAGGAGACGGACGATTTCCACTTCAGCGCCCATCTCTTCGGCGCCCATGAGCGCCTCTTTGACCAGGATCTCCGTGTTGCTCATCTTCCGGCCACAGGTCAGTCCCAATACCTTCATAAAATGTCCTCCTTTCAGGCTACCTTCAATAAACGCCGTAGGTTTTACCTGCATTTAAGTACGCGTGCACATTCTGCGCCTCGGCATCGTCAAGGACGGCGCCGTTGGCGATAAAGAATCCACCGCCGGGTGCGGCAATATCCATCAGTTTCTTCACTGCATCTTCCATCTGGGTCGGGGTGCCCGTCTTGAAAATGGAGGAGGGAACGTTTCCGCTGATACAGGCCCACCCGCCGATCTTCTCCTTGGCCGCCGCCATGTCCGTCCGATCGAAGTACCACACGGTCTTCCCGGCAGGAAGTCCCGAATCTGCGATAATGTCCAGCCGCTCCCGGTTGTAGGCCCCCTCCACAAACATAAGGGGCACCACGCCGGCGTTGACGATTCCGAGGATGGTGGCCTGCAGCGAGGGCCAGTAGAACTTCTTGAAGTTTTCAGGAGACATGAAGCCGTCCGCCCCCTTGTGAAGGGGAATGATCACAACCGGGACGCCGCTCTTATTGGCCGAATCCACCGCCATTTCCACGGCAATGGGCACCAGTCGATCGCATGCCTCGATGATTTTTTCCGGGTTTCGGTACATGTCCAGCATGATTCCCCGGGTACCGCGCATGGTATCCCCGATGAAATCAAAGGGAGCCTTTGTAATGCCACCAGCGGTGGACGGAAGTCCCTTTTCGCTCATGGCCCGCCCCCCTATGCCCGCCATGGCGCCCATCCATGCCTGTGCCGCCCGTCCGGCTTCGGCGAGGGCTTCGAAGGCCGCCACCAACGGGGGGGCTCCCAACGGCAGCATCATGACAGCCGCGGTGGGAAGCTCCGTAGCGCCGATGAAGCTCGGCAGCATCCGCAGGCCTTCGAGAGACGCGAACACCCGGGGCATGAAGGTGCGCATCATGAATGCATCCGGGTTCGCGATGAGTGAATCGTATTCGTCGGCCGTCATGTACTCCCGCTCCTCACACTGGAACGGCCGATCGGCCGGAAGCCTTCCCCCCGGCCAGCTGTAGAGTTTGTAGCCGACACGATCCATTACGGGACCCGGAAATATATTCCCCCGCACCTGGTATTCGAGATCGAAATCATCGCAGAACCGGGCAACTCCCTCGGCGGTTTTTTCATAGTCGTAAAAAAAGTCCTTGTGGGACATGCCGGTATACTGGGCGATATACCCCCCCACATTCAATACGACAGGCACCCTGTCCGGCACCTGAAGGTGTATGACATCGTAGTAGCGCTTGGCGCGGCGGGCAAACGCCGCGGCTATATCGGGACTTGCAAACTGCTTGTTTTCCGTGGACATCCACGCGGCAAACCGGGCTTCCAGTTTTTCCTCCGGCGACAGGACGGCAAAATTTTCAGGCAGCATTGCCTTTCCTCCTTTTCGCTTTTCGGGTGAGTTGATGATTTTTTAACGTTTATACTGAATTGAGCGTTCAATCAACGATAATCACGATCAATTCTTTGGGCCCGTGGACGCCGAAGGCAAGGATCAGCTCGATGTCCGCCGTCTTCGACGGACCGCTGATCAACAGCGCGTTGGTAGGCATGTCTACACGCCAGTTCTCATTTTCCATGGCTTCGGAAAGGTTGCTGTAAATCGTATTCGCATCCAGCACAGCGAAATGAACCGGCGGCACAAGCGACATCAACCTCGGTTCGTGTTCAGTCGGCCACAGGATAATCGCCCCTGCATCCGCAACAGCGCCTTTTGAAGTGGTAATTGCAGCCTCAACATGGAAAAGCTGCTGCTTGAAGTCTTCAACACTCCCTTCAAGATGGATCAATTCAGGCGGCTTTTCGCCCAGCGTTTCAAGACCTTTCCAGTGCTTTTCCAAAATGGCGCCCACATCCGTCCGGGGAGAATACAGCAGATTCTTCAGTCCCTTCTTTCGAACGAGTTGCGTCAATATCTCGACCCAGCGTCCGCTATCCGTGACATATACTTCCGTCCGCATCGCCTCCATAAGATTTTTCAGACGTTCGATCTTTTCTTCCCGGGTAAATTCACGGAAGCTCGTCATGTTTTTAATCGTTGCGAACTCAGTGAGCGGCCTGGGTGCTGCATTCAGTCTTGAAAGAATGCGATTGCGGGATGTCGTGTTATTCATCATCAACCCCCTGCTGTTCCACCAGTTCATGAAGCCTTCTGGGAGATATCGTCGGTGTTGTTCTGCAAATGGACCACTTCCGCAAGATCCCCACTCGCGGGGAGATAAAACCGACACTCCCCATCACTTTTTCAGCAGAATGGAGCAGGCCAGAATGCCGGTTCAGCAGCGCCCACAGTTTCCAGGCAAGCCGTTCAGCTATGCTTCCGGACGGGTTAAAATCCGGAGCGGCATGGCCGGTGCCCTGATGCATTCGCTCCCTCAGGCGACGAAGCAGGTCCGCAATGGGAATTCGGACCGGGCATACTTCCTCGCAGGCAAGGCACAGACTCGATGCCGTGGCCAGTACGCCGGCCTTTTTCATTCCCTGCACCTGGGGGTTGAGAATTTTCCCGATGGGGCCGGGATAGACGAATCCGTATGCATGCCCCCCGATTCTCGTATACACCGGGCAGTGATTCAGACAGGTCCCACACCGGATGCATTGAAGGGTCTGTCTGAACGTTGGATCGGCGTAGATTTTCGAACGACCATTGTCCAGGATTACGACATGGACTTCCCTGGGACCGTCTTTTTCTCCCGTTTTTCTCGGGGAGGAAATCATATTGACGTAGGTGGTGATAAGCGACCCCGTAGCGGAGCCCGTCAGCAACCGCAGCAGCACCGGAAGATCGCTCAACTTCTCGATCACCTTTTCGAGGCCCATAACCGCGATATGAACCGGCGGCACCGTGGTGCACATGCGGCCGTTTCCCTCGTTTTCCACCAGACAGAGGGTGCCGGTTTCCGCCACCGCGAAGTTGACACCGCTGAGCCCCACATCCGCTTCATGGAACTTCTTGCGGAGGACCCGTCTGGCAATGCCGTTGAGTTCCTCCACTTTTTCCGTATAGGGCGTATCCGGAATCTTCTGATGGAAGATATCGGCGATCTCCGCCTTGTTCTTGTGAATTGCCGGGACAATGATGTGGGACGGCGTTTCGCCGCTGAGCTGCAGAATGAATTCGCCCAGATCGGTCTCCAGGGCCTCGATGCCGTGCTCCGCCAGAAAGCGGTTCAGGTGCATCTCCTCCGATACCATGGATTTGCCCTTGACCATACGGGTCGCGTCATGCGTGCGCATAATCTCAAGCACCGTTTGATTGGCCTCGTTGGTGGTTTCGGCCCAGTGGACATGCATCCCATTTTCGACGCAATTCTTTTCGAACCGTTCCAACAGTTCCGGAAGCCGCGCCAGTGCCCGCCGGCGAATTTCATTCCCGGCATCCCGCAAAGCTTCCAGTTCAATCGGGTCCGGAAAAATCGCTTTCCGTTTCTGCCTGAAATTCCCCATGGCAAACGCCAGGTTCTTCCGAAGCTGGGAATCCGACAGAGCGCGGGCGACATTTTCATCGAAATTGAGCGGCGTTTGATCATCCATTGGTCCGCTCCCAGAGAAATTCAGCCAGGTGACGGCTTTCCACCGGCAGCTTCTGATGTGCAATGGCACCGGAAATATTCATCATGCATCCGCAATCTCCGGCCACCAGGAGAGGTGCGCCCGTTTTTCGGACTGCGGCAACCTTGTCCCGGACCATGGCTTCTGAAATCCGCGGATGCTTGACTGAAAAGGTGCCCCCGAAACCGCAACATTCATGTTCGTTTTCCAGTTCAACAAGCTCGACGTTTTTAAGCTGCCGGATGAGGGATTTCGAGTCTTCGATGACATTCATCTCACGCATGGCATGACAGGACGAGTGCCAGGTCACCTTCATGGGGACTCCCCGGTCTTCCAGTTTGATATCCAGCACATGGACGAGGAACTCGGATAGCTCGAACACCCGTGCCGAAAAATTCAAAATCCGGTCGATGTTCGGGGAGTCTGCCAACAGAACCGGATAATGGTGACGCATCATCCCGGCGCAGGAGCCGGAAGGAACCACGACCGGCAGCGGCTTGGGAAAAAGTTCGATCTGTTTCTCGGCCACCCCCCTGGCCTCCCGCCAGTAGCCCGCGTTGTACGCGGGCTGGCCGCAACAGGTCTGGCCTGGCGGAAAAATCACCCGCACCCCTTCCCGCTGCAGCAGCTTGATCCCCGCCATGCCGGCATCGGGGTAAAACGTCCCGGCAAGGCAGGTGCCGAAGTAATAGACGGCCTCGGGTTTTTCCGGATAGTTTCGATTTATATTATTCATTTTTTTATTCACCACGAAGAACACGAAGAGCACGAAGAAAAATCAGAAAAACAACCGTGCACTACAACTTTAGGCCTTTTTACTTAGATCTGCACGTTTTGACGTGTATCCCATAATATGCAGATTGGCGTTGCTTTTTGCTTTTACTTTGTGCCTCTGTGCCTTTGTGCCTTCCGTCTCATACGGCTTAGGAACTTGCTGTCTTAAGCTTTCGGCATATCTCCTGAAACCGGCCGTAACTGGCATCCCACTCGGCAACATTCTCAGGAAGAAATTCTTTAAATTCAAAGGATCTGCGAATGACCCCGCGGATTTCCGAAAGCGATGTGATTTCTCCCTGGGCCATGGCCTGGACCATGACATTGCCGAGGGCGGTTCCCTCGGCCGGTCCGGCAACCACCGGCAAACCGGTGGCATTGGCTGCGAACTGGCAGAGCAGTTCGTTATGGGATCCGCCGCCGATGATATGAATTTTACGAATATCCTTGTCTGAAATCTTTTTCAGTTCTTCGATGGTCTGCCGGTAGCGCATCGCAAGGCTTTCAAAAATGCAGCGGGCAAACTCACCGGGATTCTCCAACTCCGGTTCGTTTGCACTGCGGGCAAGTTCCGCCAGGGCCTCGGGCATGTTCTTCGGGTTCAGGAGCGATGAATGATCCGGATCCACCAGGGTCTTGAAGGGTTTGGAAGCCTCCGCTCTCCGGACCAGGGCGGCAAAGGAATATTCTTCACCCGATTGGGCCCAGATTCTCCTGCACTCCTGGATGAGCCAGAGTCCCATGATGTTTTTCAACACCCGGTAGGTGCCTTCGACACCGCCTTCATTGGTGAAGTTGTATTTCATCGATTCCGGGGAAATGACCGGTGTCGTCGATTCGATGCCCATCAGGGACCAGGTCCCTGAGCTGATATAGGCGAAGTCATTCCCTTCCGCGGGGATCGCGGCGATGGCCGAACCGGTGTCGTGGGAGGCCACCGCCGTGACATCCACCCGGGGCATTCCGGTCTCTTTGGCCATTTCTTCGGTCAGTTTCCCGATCACCGTTCCCGGGGTCACAATTTCCTGCATGAGGCTTATGGGAACACCGATACGGTCAAATATCTCCGGCGCCCATGTACTCTTTCCCGGGTTAAAAAGCTGGGACGTTGTAACAAAGGAGAACTCGGATTTCCGGGCACCCGAAAGAAGATAATTAAGCAGGTCCGGAATAAAAAGAAGGTCCCTCGCAATCTGCATGGAGGGCAACTTGTCCCGCATGGCCGCATACAGCTGAAAAACCGTATTGAACTGGAGGAACTGGATTCCAGTCAACCGATATAACTCTTCCCTGGGAATAATCCGGAAAAGTTCTTCCATGGCTGTATCGGTGCGATGGTCCCGGTAGGCAAAGGGAAGCCCGAGAATATAACCGTCTTCGTCGAGAAGGCCGTAATCCACCCCCCACGTGTCGATACCGATGGACAACGGGATTTCCTCCTGGGACACCGCCTCGGCCAGCCCTTTCTTGATATCATCGAAAATCCGGTAGATGTCCCAGTGATACCGCCCATGCACCTGGGTCATGTGATTATCGAATCGATGTATTTCCTTCAGCGTAACAACACCGCTTTTAAGCGACCCGATGATAACCCGTCCGCCTGAGGCCCCGATGTCGATGGCAAGAAATTTTTTCA
>JBECKW010000307.1:0-9820 GCA_040235505.1 Desulfobacterales bacterium | reverse complement strand
GAATAAAGGAGATCCCCATGGAAATCAAAGTGCTCGGCCCCGGCTGTGCAAAATGCAACCAGACGGAAAAAATAGTCATGGACGCACTGGCGGAAGCCGGTGTGACCGCCGATGTGGAGAAAGTGAGCGATATGATGAAAATCGCCGGCTACGGCGTGTTCGGCACCCCGGCGGTGGTGGTGGACGGTGAGGTGAAGTGCGTCGGCAAAGTCCCCAGCAGGCAGGAGGTGAAATCCTGGATTGCGAAATAGCAAGAACGATGTCCCGAAATCTCAAGATTCTTTTCCTCTGCACGGGCAATTCATGCCGCAGCCAGATGGCCGAAGGCTGGGCGCACAAGCTTAAGAATGGTCAGATTGAAGCCTACTCGGCCGGCATCGAGAAACACGGCCTCAACCCGCTTGCGGTAAAAGCCATGGCCGAGGCCGGAGTGGATATCAGTGGGCAAGCGTCCAAAACCGTGGATGAACTGGCGGTCCGGGAGTTTGATTATGTGATCACGCTCTGCGGCCATGCAAATGAAACCTGCCCGTTTTTCCCGGGAAAAACGAAAAGAGTCCATGCCGGTTTTGACGACCCGCCTGCCCTCTCGAAAGACGCCGGCACCGAAGAGGAAGCCATGGTCCATTATCGCAGGGTGCGGGACGAAATTCGGCAATTTGTGATGGCCCTGCCGGACAATCTGCCGGAATAGCAAGGGAGTTGCCTTAGCGCACAACTTCCTAAAGTCGATTACCTATTTTCTTCGTGCTCTTCGTGCTCTTCGTGGTGATCCCAAACGAATTCAGATTGTTTACCACGAATAACACGAAGAGCACGAAGGCGAGGCGCAAAAACGAGGAGTCCGCCATGACCGATTCGACGATGAAGGATTTAAGCTTTCTGGACCGTTTCCTGACCCTGTGGATTTTCCTGGCGATGGCCGTGGGGGTGTTCGGCGGCTATCTGTATCCCGGTGTAAAAAATTTCATCAATATTTTTCAGATCGGCACCACCAATATTCCCATTGCCGTGGGACTGATCCTGATGATGTATCCGCCCCTTGCCAAGGTTCGCTATGAAAAACTGGGATTTGTCTTCCGGGATGTGAAGATACTGGCGCTGTCACTGGTACAGAACTGGGTCATCGGTCCGATTCTGATGTTCCTGCTGGCGATTTCGTTTCTATCCGGCCACCACGAGTACATGGTGGGACTCATTATGATCGGCCTGGCCAGGTGCATCGCCATGGTCCTTGTCTGGAACGATCTGGCCAAAGGGGATGCCGAATACTGCGCCGGGCTGGTGGCCTTCAACTCCATCTTCCAGGTACTGTTTTTCTCTGTCTACGCCTGGTTCTTTATCACCATCCTGCCGGGATGGTTCGGGCTTAAAGGAGCGGCCGTCGATGTCACCATCGGGCAAATCGCCGAAAGTGTTTTCATCTACCTGGGCATCCCCTTCATCGCCGGGCTGATCACCCGCATCATCGGGCTGAAAACCAAGGGCGAGGAATGGTACCAGGATAAGTTCATCCCCAAAATCAGCCCCCTGACACTGATCGCCCTTCTCTTTACCATCGTCATCATGTTTTCGCTGAAAGGCGAGTATATCGTCAAGCTCCCCCTGGACGTGGTCCGAATCGCCGTTCCGCTTTGCGTCTACTTCCTGGTCATGTTCCTGATCAGCTTCTTCCTTTCCACCAAGTTGAACGCCACCTACGAGCAGGCCGCCACCTTGTCCTTCACCGCCGCCTCCAACAACTTCGAGCTGGCCATTGCCGTGGCCGTGGCCGTGTTCGGAATCGGCTCCGGGGAAGCCTTTGCAGCGGTCATCGGCCCCCTGGTGGAGGTACCGGCGCTGATCGCCCTGGTCAACGTGGCCCTCTGGTTCAAACGCAGGTATTTCCCGCACGCCATACAGACACCCACCGGTGTCTGCCACGTGACGTGCAAACCGTAACATTTTCGAAATTGCTTGTTTTTTCTGACTGCTAAGTGTAGCCTCCTTTGTGGATTATCATGAACCGAGCCGCGCGATATGAAATTTAAGATATCCGGCTAAATCCGGATTTTTCCCCCAGCGCACTCATATCGCTGACATCGCATCCACCCGGGTAAGGGATAAGTGCTGTGCTCAACCGACAGAAAGGAAGAAGAATGATGATACACAACGCACGGATTTATTTTCTGGGATTTATCATCCTTATGGCGGCGGCCTGTGCGACGCCCCAGTCCGGAAAGATTACGCAGGGAGATCCCGAAAAGATGGTAAGCCAACTGGGAGCTGCTTTGGATACTGCAAAGGCAAACCAGGTGAACGTTCTTGCGCCCGGGCTTTACAACGAGGCCAGAAGTGCCTTCATAAAAGCAGGCCAGGCGTTGGATAAAGGTGGAAAAATTGCGGATATCAGTGAATATGTCAGCGATGGCAACGAGAGCCTGAACAATGCCGAAAAAATGGCAAAAGTCGCAAAGATTATTCTCGAAAAAACGAACACGGCAAGGGATAAGGCCATTGAGGCAGGTGCGGAGCAACTGGGAGCCCCCTACACGGAGGTCCAGGATCAATACCTCAAGCTCACCAAAGCCATTGAGAACGATAACTTGAGCTATGCCCAGAAGCATGCGTCGGAAGTTCAGGCGGCATTTCGGAATCTCGAAATCATGGCGATAAAAAGCAATGCCTTGAGCAATGCCCGAAAAATCATCGCCGAAGCGACTGAAGAAAAAGTACAGAAGTTGGTCCCCTCGGTTTATAACGATGCCCTCACGGCGTTGAAGGAAGCCGATGATTATATCGGCAAGAATCCGTATGAGGTGGAAGGTATCCGGGAGAAGGCAAGCCATGCAGAACTGATGGCACGGCGGTTGACTGCGCTTTACGAGTCCGCTCAAAAGTTTCAGGAGATGTCGCCGGAAGAAGCGGCCCTTTATCTGGAAGGCCTGATGGTGCGCCTGGGAAATTCGCTGGAAACGGACGATCTTCGGGACCGGGTGACGAGTGCGCAGATGATCGCGTTGACGGATGCCGCCACGGTCAGGGTACAAGAACGGCAGAAAGCCGAACTCAATAACATGGACGCCCAGAAGCGGATAGCGGAACTTGAAAAAGAGCTTGAAGGCCTGAAGGGCTATTCCCAAGAGCAGGCAAAGGCCCGGGAACAACTCGAAGCTGAACAGAAATTCAATGATCGTTTCAACCAGATTCAGGGATATTTCAACCCGGATGAAGCGGAAGTATACAAAAAAGGCAGCCAGCTCATTATCCGTCTCCGGGGGATTCAGTTCCCCGTCGGGCAGGCCACGCTCAGTCCCAAAGACTATCTCCTGTTGAGCAAGGTGCAGCGGGCGATTTCGGAATTCGGCCAGCCCATGATCACCATCGAGGGACACACCGACAGCACGGGTTCCGTTCAAGCAAACCTGCATCTGTCAGAAGAGAGGGCGGAAGCGGTCAAAACCTATCTGATCGCCAATAAAACGCTTCCCGAGAGTCATATTCAGGCAACCGGCTACGGGCCCAATCGGCCCCTTGCCCCCAATACAACTCCCGAAAACAGGGCGATCAACCGGCGGATCGATGTTGTGATAACACCGGAGATGACAGACTGATCCGGTAGGAAGCTGGGCTGCTGGGAGGCTTGGAGGCTGGGAAGCAAAGATTTTTTTAGTGATGCACGCTTATTCGTGCCTGTTTTCGGGAAAGGTCCTAAACACGGAAAACGGGCGCCGGGCTCCCCTTAAAAAAAAGAAGCTGCCGAAATGGGCAGCTTCTTTTTTTTAAGGGGCAACTTTCAGTTTACTTCCGCGGGAGCGCGATCTTCAGTCTCCATCTTATCATCAGGTAGTAGAATGCCGGCGTCGCCACCAGGGACAGCAGCACCGAGATACACACGGCACCGATCAAGGTGACGCCCATGGGCTTGAGCATATCGGCGCCGGTGCCGATACCCCAGGCCAGCGGAAGCATGCAGAGCATGGTCGCAAGCGACGTCATGAGCACCGGGCGAAGTCTTCGCCGGCCGGATTGTACCAGGGCTTCCTTCATGTCCAATCCCTCCTCCAAGAAATGGTCCACCCGATCGAGCATGAGAATGCCGTTTTTGGCCACGATGCCGATGCCGATAATGGCGCCGAGAAAAGAGACCACGTTGAGTGCGGTCCCGGTGACCCAGAGGGCGAGCACGGATCCGACCGTGGCAAGCACCGCGCCGAAGACAATCGATATCGCCTCCATGAAGGATCTGAACTCGACCAGCAGCACCACGAACACCAGCAGCACGGCCATCATCAGAACCGCCAGCAGGTTCCGGAACGACTCCTGCTGCTGCTGATAAAGTCCGCCGAATTCGATGGTGCCGGCAGGAATCGACGGGTCGTTACCCAATTTATCCTTGATTTCCTTCATGGCGCTGCCCATATCCCGTCCCTCAAGCCGGGCCGTAACCGCCACGTCCTGCCGCAGGTCTTCCCGCCGCAGTTCCAGCTGGCCGGGCGTCTCCACCACGTCCGCCACCTGGGACAGTTGGATAAGCTGGCCTGTGGCGGTTCGCAGGGGAAGATTTTTCATGGTGGCGATGCGATCCACATTTTTAGGATCCACCACCACCCGGATATTCACGATCCGATCGCCCTCAAGAACGGTGGAGGCGGTCTTTCCCAGCATGGCCGTGTTGACCGCATCGGCGATATCTTGCGTGGTCAGGCCGAACCGGCGCGCATCCGTCTGCCGGACCTTCAGGTCCAGCGAGGGCCCGGTATACACCAGGCCGTCGTTTACATCGACCACCCCGTCGATCTTTTCGAGAGCCGCCGCGACCTCCGGAGCTTTGGCTTCCAGAAATTTCTGGTCCGTGGAATAAAGCTTGACCTCGATGGGCTCGGGGGACCAGGTCAGGTCTCCGATCAGATCGCTCAAAATCCCCGGAAACTCCCATTCAATCCCGGGCAGCGTCGCGTTGAACCGTTCGCGAAAGTAGGAGATCACCTCCTCCGTGCTGCGTTTGCGATCGCTTTTAAGTTTCACGAGGAAATCCCCGGTATTGGGTTCCGCAATCGCCAGGGCCAGGCGCGCGCCGGTTCTTCTCGAATAGCTCTCCACCTCGGGCGTCGCCTTGATAATTGCCTCGGCCTCAAGCAGCTGCCGGTTCGTCTCGGCAAGGCTCGTTCCCCACGGCGCGACGTAATCGATGACAAACCCGCCCTCATCCATTGCCGGCAGAAACTCCGTCTCCAGTTTCGAATAGATGCCGACACCGCCGAGAAGTACCGCCACGCAGAGCAGCACAATCCACACATACCGGCGAAGGGCAAACCGGATCGCCCGTTCGTAAATGGATATGACGCGTCTGAGAACGGGGCCCTCCGTCTCCTCGCAGTAGGGCTCCTCGCAGTGGGTCTCCTCGCCGTGGGTCTCTTCGCCATGGGCGTGGCGCCACCGGCCCCGAACGCCCCGCATGAGCCAGGTGGCAAGGGTCGGCGTGAGGGTGATGGCCAGAACCAGCGACATTAAAAGCGAGACCACCATGGTGAGGGCCAGGGCCCGGAAAAAGACACCGGTGATCCCATCCAGAAACGCCAGGGGAATGAACACCACGACCGGGGTCAAGGTGGAGGCCAGCAGGGGATGAAAGATTTCGCCCATGGCGGAAATGACGGCCTCGGACTTTCCGACTCCGGCCAGCATCTTGGTGTGGATCGCCTCCACCACCACGATGGCGTCATCGATCACCAACCCAATGGCCGCGGCAATCCCCCCCAGGGTCATGAGATTGAAGCTCAAATTGAATATCTTCATGGCCAAAATGGTCACCAGCAATGTCACCGGGATGACGAGAACCGCCACAAAGGTGCTCCCCACTTTTTTTAGAAACAGGTAGAGGATGATCACCGAGAAAATCAGGCCCAGAACGATACAGTCCCGAACCGACCCCACAGAAGATTTCACCAGCTGGGACTGGTCGTAATAATAGGCGATCTTGACATCCGGGGGCAGTTCCTTTCGAATCGAAGCGATTTGCGCCTCGAGATTCTTTGCAATGTCCAGGGTGCTTCCGTCCGGCTGACTTCGGATGTTCAGCAGCACGGCGGGAACGCCCTCGGCGGTCACCACGTTGAACACGGGTTCCGGTCCCCGCTCCACCTTGGCGATATCCTTGATGTAAAGGGGCCTTCCGCCGACGATATCGATACACAGGTTCTCGATGTCCTCCGCCGTTTGCACCCGTCCGTCCGTGACGGTGAGATAGAGGGTGTAGTTCTCCTCATGCATGCCCGCCGGCGCTATCAGATTGTTTTTCGTAAGGGCGTCGGTCACCTGGGCCAGACTGATACCGGCGGAACTCAGCTTCACCGGATCCACCACCACATGGTATTCGGGCGTCCGCCCCCCCACCAGGTCCACCCGTGCCACGCCCTGAATGCGCAGGAACTTCGGTTTCAGGTCATAGCGGGCCATTTCCCACAGTTTGGTAATATCCCGGTCCGGGCTGGTGAGGCTCACCCCGATGATCGGAAAGGCCGAAAAGGTCAGGCGCCACACGGTGGTGCTCGCCTCCGCGGGCAGGGTGCTCCGGATCTGGGCCAGGCGCCCCAGCACGTACAGCTCCGACTGCACCATGTCCACCTGCCAGTTAAAGAACACGCTGATTTCGGCGGACCCCCTGCCGGTTACGGATTTGACCTGCCGGGCGCCGGGAATGTCCTTCATGGACTCCTCGATGGGACGCGTGATGGTGGCCATCATTTCTTCACCGGGCATCACCCCGTTGTCCACGAGAATCACCACCCGGGGGAAATTGGTCTGGGGAAAAACCGAGGAAGGCGTACTCCTGGCGGCATACAACCCGGCCATGCAGAGGATGATCGTGCTGAACACAATGGCCTTGGCATGATAAACGGCAAAGCGGCCGATGGCCGAACTTCGGATGGATGTCATTCTCCCGCCTCCGTTTCCGTGTTTTCCGTTATCCGTACACGGGTATCATCGGGAAGCCCGTAGGCGCCCACTTTCACCACCGTCATGCCCTCCGAAAGGCCGGCGGCCGATACTTCCACCAGGCCGTTTTCACGGAACCCCGTCTCCACCTTCATGCGGGTGGCGCGGCCGTCCTTCACCACGGCGATGATCCAGCCCTCTTCGGGATCCTTCACCACGCTCGCTTCGGGAACGGCCAGGCAGTCCCGGTGCTCGCCGCAGGCAATTTGGGCACTGACAAACCGGCCCGGCTCCAGCGATGTATCCGCCGGAAGCACCGCATACGCGGTCACGGTGCCGGAGGCCGCATCCACCTGGGGCGAAACACTTGTCAATGTGCAACTCACCGGCGCAGCATCGTTTTCGGTTTTGATTCGGACGATCTGACCGGCCCGCAGGAGGGCGGCTTCCGCGACCGGCACCTGGAGGGCCGCCGCAAGATGCGTGGAATCGGCGATTTCCGCCACCACCGAAGATGCATCCACCGCTTCCCCGGGTCTTACATCCAGCCGGGTAATAGTCCCGGAAATGGGCGCCGTGATCCGGTGATAGGAAAGCGTGATCCGGGCGGCTGCAAGATCGCTGCGGGCGCTTGCGAGCTGGGTTTCGGCCTCCTGATAGTTCTTTTCAGAGGTTCCGCCGGACGCCTGGAGTTCTTTCTGACGCTGATAAGTCTTTTCGGCCATGGAATATAGCTGCTCGGCTTTCGCAACATCCGCCTCGGCCATTCGGCTGTCCAGATGGCAGATGACCGCCCCCTTTTCCACCCGGAGGCCCTCGTAGCAGGGAACCTCCGAAACAATCCCGGCGATGGGGGAAGCGATCCGCGCGCCTGCCGCCGCGGCTCCCTGCCGTGCCGGTGCGGTTTCGACGATGCCGTAGGCCGTCACATACGTATGCAGGGTCGTTTTCTCAACCTTGGCGACCGTCACCGCCACTTCGGGCGATGCCGTTTCCTCCTCCTGGCACCAACCTGCCCGTGGAAGGATAAAAAGAGCCATTGCCAAAACCAGGGTCGCTGCGCCGCTAATGCGCAATCCGAAACGTAATCCGATATTCATTTTTCCTCCGAAGAAATGGCCGCCGGCAACACAGTCGCATCCAGCGGTGTCTGAAGGGCATATTCAAGTTCCCCAAGTGATGTCTGGACCGCTGTCCGGGACTCCAGCCGAATCGAAGCGGCGCTGATTTCCTCCAACCGGGCTGACAGCGCCGCCTGCTTTGAAATCGCCCCGGCCGCATATTGTTTCTCCGCCACCGCCTCCTGCTGCCGGGCCTGCTCGAACATCGCTTCGGCGGCATTCAGCTGCCCGCGACCGGCCTGGAAGCCGGCCGCGGCCGATTCGATGTTTCCCAGCACCGTTGACTGAAGGGATGTAAATTCGGCCGCTGCCGTTTTTCTCTTGGCCTCGGCTTCGGCAATGGCGCCGCGGTTTCTATTTAAAAGGGGAAGCGTCAGCTGGAACCCGATCGACCACTTGTTGTCGCCCTGGTCATACTCGTAGCCGGGGCCGAGGCTCAGATCCGGGTATTGCCGGGCGATCTCCAGCCGCAGGGCCGATTCGCTCGCCGCATACGCGGCCAGTGAACCCAGGATATCCGCCCGGTTCATAAGGGCGCTGCGCCGGGCATCGGCGGAGGGAATCTCCGGGGGAATCGTTTCAAACCCCGAAAAGTCAATCTCGACACCTTCCAGGGCATGGGATGTCAGGCCGGCCGAAACAGCAAGCTGGACAAGCGCCTTTTTCGATGCGCCGTCGGACTGTGCCGATTCGAGGCGCGCCTGCTGCTCGATAAGCCGTGCGCTCATCAGTTCGCTTCGGTCGATATCGCCGACCGCAAACTGTGATTCTGCAATCCGGGTAAGGGCCGAGGCGGTTTCCAGTTTCCGGTTCGACAGCTGCACCTGCGCTCTGGCCGTCCACAGGTCCACCATGGCCTGTCGTACGCTGGAGCGGATCTCCCATGCCGCCCCGGCCAGCTGCAGCTTGGCCGCATCCGACAGATGGCGGGCTTCCGAAAGCCGCAGCCCCCGTTTGCCGAATGTTTCCAGGGGAAGGTCAAAGTTGATACCGAGGATCCAAGGACTGATTCCCTCCCCGGAAGGCGTCGTTGTATTATACCCCGGGCTGAGACCCAGGGAGGGGTTCGGCCGTTCACCGGCAGTAATCCGGGCTGCCTCGGCTTCGGCCAGTTTTGCCCGGGTCACCGCCAGGGCCGGATTGAAATACAGAGCGGCCAGGGTAAGCTTCTGAAAATCCCAGGTGGCCGGCGGCCATTGAGTGATCGCCTGGTGGGTGTTTGTTTCGATAAACGTGCGGAGGCCGGGGTCCAATAGCGACCTTCCCGACAGCATTTCGAGGCCGCTCGCCGCATCCAGAGGCTTTGCCTCATAATGGATGCACCCCGAAAGCAGGGCTCCGGCCAGAATCAGCGGCAGGATCCACCCAGGCAGTTTGATATGCATTGGCTTCATTTTCATCTTTCCATGAACCTGTTTTAGGGAAAAAATTGTCACGGCCCAACCGCCATAACGACAAATTCGCCTTTATCCGTTCCGGACTGAGCGCTTGGCGCCGCCGCCTTGGGGCCCTCGTGGGGCTGAGCGTTTGGACCTCCGGCCTCAGGGCCTTCATGGGACGGAGGGTTGAACGGTCCCGCGGACAGGTAGACGATGTGGGTCTCGGGATCGATCGTCATGGTGCGGGCGCCCTTTTGGGTGGGGACCGTCTCGAGGACGTCGAATTTGCCCGGAGACGTTTCCTTCGCGATGGTCAGGGTGCCCTCCCCGTTGGAGCTGAAAATGAGGCCGGTCTCTGCATCGAAACCGAGACCGTCGCACATGTCCCCGATGGGAATCCGG
>JBECKW010000295.1:0-9293 GCA_040235505.1 Desulfobacterales bacterium | reverse complement strand
GCCCACGACGGTCTCACCCAGAACCCCATACTTCCAACGCTCAACACCAATGCACTCTGTCCGATAAGTTTGATGAATTCTCTTCTGCTTCTTTCTTGACCAAACCCTGTCATGACTTCCTCCTTGCTTGATAGTGTTGATCGGTTTCATCACATGGAACTTTCAAGTGATGCCTGAAGCATGATCACCTGCCTTTCAGATGGAAGGGTATCTGCGTTGTATTCCAGCTCGCTGGTTTGTTGCGTCAGGTCCCTGAAGCCTTTCATATGCTTCACCTGATCTACGGTGGTATGATGCATGGGAAGGACCACCCGGGGATTCAAATCGTCAATAAGTCCGGGCGCCCAATTCCCCCAGGGCGTCAGCAGCACGTCCACCCGGCCGATCTGCGCCGCTTGCTCTTCGGTCAGCCTGGCCTGCCCGTAATCCCCCATATGAAAAATCCGGATGCCGTCCAGCTCCATGCCGATGATATTGGTGGTCCCCCGGCCGCCCTGTCCGTAATTGTCGTGCCAGCTGACCACGCCGCTGAAACGGACGCCTTTGATTTCAACCGGCGCCCCGCCCGTGTAGAGCCTCGGAACGCCTTTAATGGCCGCCACATAGCTGTGGTCGAAATGACCATGGGAGATGGCGATCACATCGGCGAATTCATTGATGCCGGGACGGTTTGAATTCCAGCCCGGCGGTGGGTTCACGGGCTGATACAGGTGAAAGAAAGGGTCGGTGACGATGCGGGTGCCCCGGGCCGAGGTGATCAGGAAACTTGCGACATTAATCCATTTGATCTTCATCTTTTTCTTCCCCCTTATCAGTATACGCACCTGGGCACGATCACCTGCATCCCGGGCGAAAGGGCAGGGCCGGGCGAAGTCATGGCCAATTGCTTCGTTTTGGCATTCAGCATGAACTCCAGCTGGCTGGAGCCGATATTGGAATCGCATCGAAGAACATGTTCCTTGCCTTCGAGAAATGCATCGACCCCTGACCATTCATAGGTGCACCGGTCGCTTGCATAATGCATCGGCAGAATGACGGCGGGATTTATCCGGCTGCAAACCTCGCTGGCATCGGCCACCGGCAGGGTGCTGACCCCGCCCACCGGAACCATCAGAATGTCGACCTTGCCGATCTGTTTCAGCTGGTCTTCGGAAAGCGGATGCCCCAGCGCCCCCAGATGGCAGATCTTGATGCCGTCGACTTCGAAGCAGATGATGATATTTTCAGCCGGATTCAGGACCGCGATCTCGTGCATCACCAGGTGGCGGGAAGAGACGCCCCGGAAGCGGATGCCGCACAGCTCAGTCGGCTCCGTGATCTTGTAGATATACGGCGTACCGCCGACAGCGTAGACATTGCAGTGGGCATAATGCCCGCAGCTGACCGTAACCACATCGGCCGGTTCCTTCCTCAATTCGCCATAGAGCACTTTTCCTTTTTTTGGGGGGTCCATCGAGGAAGTCCCTTCGGCGAGGAAGGGATCGGTGATGATTTTGGTGCCGTTGCTTGCGCGGATCACGAAGCAGGACAGGCCGTAGTAATCGATGGTGATCCTGTTTTTAAATCGCCCGATGGCATAATCTGGATTTTCCATGGCATCGGCGCGGGCAAAAGAGAGGCGGCCGATCCGGTCGCCTTTTCCTTTCCTGTATGACAACATCGAACCTGTACCGAAAGCGGATAGTGCCAGCAGACGCTTAAAAAAGGTTCTCCGGATAATTCCACCTTTCATTCTATATTCCTCCATTTTTTTGGGTTCATCCGACTTCAAAGAAACTCCAGACTGCAAAACGGTGATCCCGCAGAGGCGCAGAGACGCAGAGAACTACGGGAAAAACTCATGACTGCGAATACGAAGAAGAAAATTCTCGCTCTTACCCTTCCTCCGCTCCCAGTGCCGGCTTGAGCATGATCACCTTCATTTCCAGCGGCAGCGTCTTTGCCGTAAATTCCAGCTCACTGGTTTTGTCCATTGGTGTGAAGCCCTTCAGACTCCTCATATAGTCGTCCACCCGGGCGTTTTTCATGGGAAGAACAACTTTTGGCTTCAACTGGTCCAGGATGACCGGCATATCGCTCCATCGGGTCATTAAAATGTCCACCCTGCCGAGTTGCGACAATTGTTCTTCAACAAGCCGGTCTTGTCCGAAATCTCCCATATGGGCGCACCGGATACCGCCCGATTCGAACAGAATGATGTTGTTCAGACACTGGTTGTTCCCGATGTGGCGACTGACAATCCCATTGAATTTCACATCGCGGATTTCAAACGGTGCTCCGCCCGTGTAAATCCTCGGTACGCCCTTGATCGCCCAGAGGTAGCTGTCGTTAAAATGGCCGTGGGTAATGGCAACGATATCGGCAGCCTCCGCGATTGGCGGGTGATCCGTTGGGCCCGGTGGCGGGTTGTCGGGAATATAATTGTGCCAGTAAGGATCGAAGATGATCCGAACTTCTTGATCCGTGACGATCCGAAAACAGGACACGGTCAGGAATTTTATTTTCATAATTTAAAAAGCTTTTCGGCGTTCAGGTGGCATATCTTCTCCCGGTCGCTGTCGCTGATGGGTGCCGAATCGATCCACTCCACGTGCTGTTTGCTCGACTCGTACGGATAGTCGGTGGCAAAGAGTATCCGGTCGCTTCCCAGGGCGGAAATGAGAAACGTCAGCAGCAGGTTCCAACACTGGCTGCTGGTGGAGACATAAAAGTGTTCTTTAAAATATCCACTGAATTTTTTCGGTCGATCCGGATTGCGCCACCTTCCGTCGAGCCGGTTCAGCCAGAAGGGCAGGGATTCGCCGGCATGTCCGAGGATAAACTGCAGGTTCGGATATTTATCCAGAAGGTCGCTGTTGACAATCCGCATGACCTCCGGGACCACATGCAGACCGGAATCCTCGGTGGAGGGCCCGTCGGCATGAAGGTAGAGGGGAACCCCCAGTTTGTTGAGCCGCTCGAAGATCACTTCGTATTTCGGGTCGGAAAGCCACCTTTCCGGCGTATTTTCATTGACCATGGCCGCCCGCAGTCCGAGTTTGGTAATCGCCCGTTCCAGCTCGTCTGCAGCGGCCTCCGGATTCTGGAGCGGTAGGCAGCAGTAGCCCGAGAACCGGGTTGGGTATTTCCGGGTGGTCTCGGAGATGATATCGTTGACCATTCTGGAAACGGAAACGGCGTCCTCCGCATTAAACGGATCCAGCCCCGGGTATGAAAGGGAAATGATCTGCATATCAATCCCGAACTCGTCCATTTCCTTGATTCGTCCTTTCCCGTATTCGAGAATCTTGGTGGCCGAGTCTCCCATGGGATGTCCCTTCCAGCCGGTTTTGGCGTAGAGCAGCTTCGAGTATTCTTCAGGATAAAAATGCTCTTCCACTGCGATCTTTTTCACCCGGCTCCCGGCGCCGGCTCCACCCGTTTCCCCGGCCTCCGCCGCCCTGGCATTTCCAATCCCAAAGGGTTTCCGAATGCCGAACGGCAGCGACGAACCCGCCAACAGGGCAGAAAAAGACAATAGATTTTTCAGAAACGATCTTCTTTCGCACTTTGTTTTCATCATCAGAGGTCTCCATTGTGAGGTTTCGATTATGCCGGTCCGGATGCCGGCCCGGCCGGTTTTGACTGATCAACAACTCTTATGACGCCTATGTGCAACGCCTGCGTTCTCGGCAGGATATTTCCGGTAAATGTTTAGAAGGGGAAAAATAGTATATAACCTATACCAAGAGTCTTTCTTGAATTCAACATGTTTCATTTCCTGACAAACATGAATTCGGATTCGTTACGATGACGCGTGTTCGGATAATTATAAAAATTCGCTTGATTATCCTGTTAAGTCGTGCTTCTAATAAAGCAAAATTGCCCACCCAAGTTATTGGATAATGCCCGTCCGGAAAGGAAAAAAACATGAAGACCTTGGCGAACTTTTTCGTTGCAGTGATGCTGTTGTCATGTTTCACGGTGGCCGGTGCGGCGGCCGCCCAGACCAAAATTGTAAAAACAGGCCTTATCTGGGTGGTCGACAAGACAACCCGCCTGGATCGTCTGACCATTGAAGAAGGTGCCTTCGTCATGGGCACCCAGGGCCACAGCGTCACCATGACAGTGGACGGCGTGGAGACGGGCATCGTTCCCGGCACCTACACCGGCGATATCGTCGTCACATTGACCGATGTGAATATTTTTAAATATAAACAGTTGAACCACCATTATCGGCAGGCCCTTTATCTGGATAAAAGCGGCATCGTGGAGGACAAGTCCGTTCTGCCGGCCGCTGGTGATTACAAATTAAATGACGGGGTGTTGACCGGGGTTCACATCACTTCCAAAGGCGAAAACTTCAACGGGATTTTTGTCGCCGGCGGCACCTATACCATCAAAGACGCCGTCATCGACTTCACCGGGAACGGCGGCGATGACTTTGACGGCTACGGGGCCGCCGTGATGGCCGAGGGCAAGGATACCACCCTGATTCTGGACGGGGCCCGGATCAAGACCCATGGCGCAGTCCGGCCCACCGTGGTGGCCACCCGAAACAGCAATGTGATTGTCAAAAACTCCACGCTTGAGGCCATGAACGGCATCCTGCCGGCGGACTATGTCCCGAACGTGGAACTGGGCAAAATGCGGGCGGTGCCCTGGATGCTGGGGCTTTCCGGAAACTGCCGCGCCACGAACCTTCTGGGGACGAATACCGCCGCCACCTACATCAATTCCTCCATCTCTTCCGAGAGCTGGGGTGTGCTTTCCGCGGACGGCGACGATGAAACCCAGGAGCCGGTGAAAAAAAGCGACCGGGCGGAAAAACTCATCGCCATCAACAGCAGGATCACCAATACCGGCAAGGTGGGATACGGCAATTACTTCACGGCCTCCTACTACGGCTGTGACGTCAACGTCGGCGACTACGCCTCCATCGGCGGGGGAATATACGCCGCCAGCAATCCGGAAACCATTGCCCGGCTCAATTCCGAATACAAGTTCGGCCTTACACCGGAAGAACTCAAGGCGCTTCCCAGGACCCGGACCCACGTGACCTCCGGCCGTTTCGGCATGATGCTCCACGGTACGGCCAAGATCATGGATGATACGGTTTTCGATACCCAGGAAGCGGTGTTCCTGATCAAGGGAAGTTCCGCCCAAATCGACGTGGACGGCGTCAAGGGTGCTCAACTCAACCCGAAGAACGGGATTATTCTCCAGATGATGGAAAATGACGATCCCATGAGAATCAATGCCATTTATCATGAGCCGGAAGACCCTGTGAAAGCCGAGGATTTCGATGTGACCGCCGTGAACGACTCCGATGTGGTGGCCAATTTCAAAAACATTGCATTAAAGGGTGACTTCTATAACGGATTCCCAGGCGGCAAAAGCAGCGCTCAGGCAGGGGGCATGGCTGACGTCCCCGGCGGCCCCGAAGCCCCTCCCGGCAGCGATGGGGGAGCACCGGCCGGCATGCCAGCAGCGGCCTCCGGATTGAACCTGGTTTTGAATCTTGAGAACGCCCAAATTACAGGGGTTATCACGGCGTCCAGGGCCCGGCACTCAAAGCCGGTCATTACGTCCGAAGACTACCGGCTGCTCGGTGAGGTTACCAATAAGCCCTGCGCGGCCGTCAATAACGGTGTGATCGTTTCTCTCAGCGGCTCCACATGGATCGTTACCGGGACATCCTACCTGACCGCCATGACCATCTCGGACGGCTCTGCAGTCAAGGCCCCGGCAGGCTATAAGGTGACCATGACGGTGGACGGGGCGGCAAAGGAGATCAAGGCCGGAAGCTATAAGGGGAGTATTGTGGTGGCCATCACTAAATGAGGTTGCCCCGACGTCGGGATCTTCGACAGGTTGCAGTTCCAGGTTTCAGCTATCAGCCGTCAGCTTTCAGCTAAAAACCATGAAAACAAGTCGTTAAGCTGAACGCTGATAGCTGATAGCAACATCCAGATAGAATCATTGGTGTTTGAAAGTTGTTGCCGGAAGGTTGGTGCTGATATTTTCTATAAAATAAAAAAAATCATTGACAGGTAAATTTATTTATTCTATTTTGTATAAAAAATAGTTCGGCAAAGGGAATCAAAATGGCAAACAGGGAAACTTATTTGGGGGAGTTCGAACACATTGTGCTGCTGGCGATGCTCCACCTGAAGGAAAACGCTTACGGGATGACGATTCGAATGGAGATCGAAGCGCGTATCGAACGCAGTGTGTCCATCGGCGCCATTTATACAACGTTGGAGCGGCTGGAAAAAAAGGGATTCATCACGTCAAATATGGGTGAGGCGACCCCCGAGCGCGGCGGAAAGGCGAAACGCTATTTTTCTTTAACATCGGCCGGAAAAGCCAAGCTGAAAGAGACGCGAAATATTATCGACACCATGTGGCAGGGGATTCACCCCGACTTGTTGAGAGGTACGTATGCTTGATTCCAAAGTGGATGCTTATTTGCCCTGGAGAATGGAGAAGCTGTTGTATCTTATTTTGCCGAGTGAAGTGCGGGATCCGCTGATGGGGGATCTTCAGGAAGAATTCAGCGCACAGATTGTTTCGGGACATGATCTTTCGAAGGCCCGGTGGTGGTATCGCGCCCAGGTTTTTAAATCCATTCGGTATTACATCTTAAGGAGGAGAGGTGATATTATGTTTTTCCTGCTCAGCGTACTGGTCTTTGTCGGTCTTTCGGCTCTGGCGGGTCTGGCTGGGACGGGTTTGAGAATGATGATCAACATACCTTCCCTGATCGGTGTTATCGTGCCGTCATTTATCTTCGCGCTTGCGGCAACATCGATTCATTCCTGGAAAAGATGCCTGAAAATGGTTTTGCTGAATATCGACCAACCTGAAAAGAAAGAAATCCTGGAATGTTCGAGATTCCTGAAAGTCTTTGGGAATATGAGCGTTGTTTTGGGAGCTTATTTTTCACTGCTCGGGATTATCCAATTTATGACCGGGGTTGATTTCTCAACAGCGAAATCGGAAGTGATTTTCAATGCATTTTCCGTTGCTCTACTTGCTCTCTTTTACGGGATCGCATTAAAAAGTATTTTCTATGTAGCGGATCAACGACTCCAGAATAAATATATAGAGGTATAGCGGATTGACACTTCGTGGGTCGAAGGAGCCGGGGGGCGCTCATCTGCAACATGCCCTTACCCTCGGCCCCTCGAATCCTATCCCTCTTTACTATTTGCTTGCCGATGGTAAAAAGTGCAGTCCGGCGATCATTCCATTGCTGTCGAATGCTATTTGGCAGTCAAGGGCGGTCTTCTCAAATTTGCAGGGGACATAGACGACATCATATTGCTGTATTTTTTCTTTTCGCGTATCGCCCTTTGATTGATAGGCGCCGCATTGAGCCTGGAGGCCCTGCCAGACCTGCTCAAGTTTTTCTTTCGGAAGCGCTGCTTTCACGGTTTCATCGAACATTCCCACGGCGGCCTTGTACTCTCCACCGGAAAGCAGCGTGATGAATTTACCGGCCTGCGCCGATACATCCTGCGTCTGCGCGGTTGCACTGTGAGATCCAACCAGGAACAGAACGAGAGCTGTCATTGCCAACATCAAAACAAGATATTTTTTCATGTGTCGATCTCCTTCAATTTTTAATTGCCGTCGGCGGGACGAAAAAATAAACCGGAAACTCTTCCCTTGCTGTCGAATGCGATTTGACAATTGAGGGTGGCGTTTTCGAATTGGCACGGGACGTAGACGACATCATATCCCATGAGCTTCGTTTTTCGAATAGCGTCCTGTGTCTTGAAGGCCCCGACCTGGGCGGTCAGCGATTGCCATACGGTTTTAAGCTTTTCAGCAGGTAACGCCGCCGCCATCTTCTCATCGAACATGTTCTCGACTTCGGCATACTCCCCATTTGATAGGTGAGTGACAAGTTCGGCGGCACGGGCCGAAAGATCCGGTATCCGGTCCGGAAGGGCCTGGTTCCCGTAATGAAGCGCCACGAGGGAGAGAATTTCGCCGATAATCAGGGCCGCGATGAAAACCGGGATGGCGGCTTTTCCGACAACATTGCAGCTGATGGAAAATGCCCGGTACATGAGCACGATCATCCATACCGTCATCAAGATTGTGAAGATGAGAATGAGAATAAAAAGCACCATGTCAGGTGAAAAACGAAGTATGGCGGTCGGGTCCGATGCCAGTTTCTGTGCAAACCGGTTGGCAGCCGGAATGAAAGCGACCAGCGAAGCCAAAAGATAAGGGGTGCGTGCCAATGCCTGGGTCCCGAATACGTCGACGGACCTGACCCGGCTCTTGGAAACGATCTTTCCGGAAATAAGCAGGAGACAACTGAAAATAAGCCAGGATATGAGGATCTCGGCGACATTGATCCACAAGGGTGGTGCCGGAAGACCGAAATGAAAGTCGATAAGCCCGTTGAACCTGGACCCTCCAAAATTCGCTAAAAGCCCGGTGATCAGCATGACGGCGATTCCGATCATCAGGGCCTTTCCACCCGCGATATAGTAGAACGGATTAAACAGCCACCTGCTTACAGCGCCGCCCCTTTTCATTTCCAGATTCGTCGAAGTCTCACTCATCCACTTGCTCCTTTCCATCTAAGTCATTTTTCAGTTGGGCAATTGTTTGAATCAGAGAATCGAGCCGGTTTCGTATGGTCGGATAAGATATGCCATAGTGACCTGAAAGCTCCTTCAGGCTGCCGCTGGCCTCGATCAACCGGATAATGAATTCCTGATCCTCCTCCGGCAGCCTGGCCAGGACGGGCAGATTAAAATCGCCTGCCACCGACGTCCCGCAGGCATCGCAGGCGAGGCCTCGTACTTTGAGCAGTCCCTTGCAGCTGGGGCACAGGGTCGGGAGTTGTTTGCGAGCCATATGAAACCTTGATTAAATATAATTGATATTATGTTTCATATTATTAAAGTTTAAATAAATTATGTCAAGTATAAAATGTGCGGCATGGGGAAACGGAAGTCAGAATTCGAGATAATGCATCGCCTTCGGCTCATTTGTCTTGATCTCTACTTGAATTGATAAAACCGAAAAGATAGTCTGAACCTCATTTGACGATATAATGCACAGCTTTTTGAAGCCTTGAGAAACGCAGATATTGGAAATATTGGTATGGTCGTGAATTCTTTTGCCGGTTTGATACGATAACCATATCAATGGGTTAGTATCTTGGGGGAGCGCCACTACTCAGCCACTGCACTGCATTCTCAAATGACTTAAAAATACGGACTTGATATCCCCTGTTAACGGCCACAGTCTCGAAGAAATAGTCATCTTCGGTGAGATAATTGCGA
>JBECKW010000278.1:0-35819 GCA_040235505.1 Desulfobacterales bacterium | reverse complement strand
CTCTATTATAAATTCAGTTGTTTCCCCCATATCCCATATGGTAATATTTAACAAGATCTTCATATACTGACAGCGAATTCTGCCTGGTGTCCATCCAGAAATTTAAATTTCTGAATGGACGCTACCTAAGACGAAGCTTTTTTTCATTGACAGGTTGTCTCTCCATCCACATTGAAATTCCGCCCTGACCGGATGTCAGTCCCCATGCAAGCCGTTCGTCGGGACAAGGGCATAACGCTTTGGGAAAGGAGGCCATATCATGAGAATCCAAATTAAAAAGGTACTTTGTGCAACGGATTTTTCCGATTTATCCAACCAGACCATCTCTTTTGGTATCGGACTTGCCAAAACGTTCAATGCCAAACTGTATGTATGTCATGTGGTCGACCTTCCCTTTGCCGCCATGAATGGAGAGGTACAACTGGATCCCATCGAACAGCAGGACCGAATGATGGCCTACGCCCAGAAGCAGCTCGAAGAACTGTTCACGAAAGAATCCGTTGACTGGGAACCGGTGGTTTCCATCGGCCATACCGCCGATGAAATCACACGGATTGCAGAAAACATGCGGATCGATCTCGCGATTTCCGCCACCCACGGCAGATCGGGGCTAAAACGGCTGCTTCTGGGTTCCGTCACCGAACGATTGATGCGGACTGTGTCGTGCCCCCTGTTGATTATCAAGGGGCAGGGGGAGACGGATACGGGGAGGAGACAAACCACATTTCCCCCCAGGCGTATTTTGGTCGGGTGTGATTTTTCACCGGATTCAGGGCTCGCCTTCCAGTACGCGCTGGCCATGGCCCAGGAATTCGAGGCGGAGCTTCACCTGGTTCATGTGGTGGAGCCGCCGGTCTATCAGAATGTGCTTTTTTCAGACGTATCATCGGGTCTGTATAATCATGAGGCTATGCTTGAAGAGTTGGATGACAAACTGGAACGCATGGTTCCCGATGACGCCCGGAACTGGTGTGATTTGAAAATAGGCCTGCGGGAAGGAAAACCCGACGAGGAACTGACCCGGTATGCCGATATCCATGATGTGGATCTGATTGTTCTCGGGGTTCGCGGGCATGGTCTCGTGGAGACTCTGTTTGTGGGATCCACAACGGACCGAGTGGCCCGAAGGGCACCATGCCCCGTGCTTTCGGTTCGGCCCTTGATTAAATAGGAGTGATCGAGAACCGGTTTGAATGCTTGGCACTGGTGCCGTTTTTCCTTGACAGAGGATACCTGCCATATTAACCACGAAAACTCGAAAATAAAATACAAAACTCAAGGAAGGCGGATCATGGCCGAAGCAAAAACAGTGGAAGAATATATCCTGAAACAGCGGACTGCGCTGGCATCCAACCCGGAATGCGGCACCACTCACTATAACCTGGGCATCGCCCTGCTGTCGCAGAAAAAGATTGAGGAGGCCGAGCAGGCATTTTTCAACGCCATCGAGTGCAGCCCGGGCCTTGCCGAAGCCTATGTCCAGCTGGGGGGAATCTGTCTCCAGCGGGGAGACCTGGACGGATGCCTCGATTTCAACCAGCGGGCGGTGAAAGCGCGTCCCGGGTTTTCGGAGGGGCACGGCAATATTGGATTTGTGCAGCTTCAAAAGGGGAATATCGATGAGGCGATCGCCTCCCTTGAACGGGCGACTGCGTTTAATTTCCGGTTTATCCAGGCCCTTACAACCCTGGCCAATGCCTACCTCATGAAGGGGCGTATTGACGACAGCATCGGAACGAATCTGAAGGCACTTGAAATCGAGCCAAATTTTCCGATCGCCCATAATAACCTGGCGATTGCCTACCTAGAAAAGGGGGATTACGAAAAAGCCGCAGTGCATTGCGAGAAGGCGATATCCCTCGGATACGATGTGGCGGAGGAAGTTCGCAGGGAAATCGGGGCGAAAACAAAGAGTGCCTAATTAATATGGCCCCTTCGTTTCGGTATTTGATCGGCGGTGCTGAGGAGGAGGTGGTTCCGGGAAGCCCCCTCTGGGAAAGTCCGCTTCCCATGGATCGTCACCATTTTCAGGACGGCGGAAAAAGCGTTCCGGCCCCCATCGATTTTACACACGGCGATTATTTTACGGCCGCCCGGCGGTTTCTTGAGGAAGACGGCTACTCCCTTCTTTCGAAGGCGCTCACTCCTGAACCGATTCAAGACATCAGCGACATCGAAATCTGCCTGATGAAGCATGGTGAGTGCTATCATCCAGCGCGCATTGCCGTGGTCGGAAACGGGCGGCGGCGGTTTTTTGTGCTGAACGTGGCTGTTTCCGAGACGGGGCAGGGGATAATGGATACAGAGGTCCTCGCTCTGGCGCGACTCGGGGCGGTACCCGGGCCTTCGTATATTCCCGGGATATATGGTCGGGGCGGGGTATCCGCCGACAGCGGCCGTGTTGTCCGGATGTTTCTGGGCGAATGGTTCGACGGGTATCACGAATTCCACCTTTCCAGCCGGGACGGTGGCGGGCTTTGTGTATGGGGGAAAAATGATCATTCCTTTCATTTATCCCGTGAAGCGGCCTATCTGGTATATCACCAGGCGGCGAAAATCCTGACCCGCTACTACAATCCGGGCAGCACTCGGCATATTTCCCATTGGCACCATGCAGCAGGGGATTTTGTCGTGCGGTTCAAGGAAAATCGGGTCGATGTACGGCTGATCACGGTCCGGCAGTACGGCCCGATGCTCAGGATGGAAGAAAAAAACGGTTCCCCGGTGAATCGACGCGAACAGGCCCTTGCCGCGCTCTTGCTATTTTTAATCGGGCTTTCGGTTCGAATGAGACTTGATCGCCTGGATGGAATCGGAGATGTGGCCTGGGCCGACGATACGGCCGTTGTCGCCACCTGGACCGGTTTCCTCGAAGGTCTTTCGGAAAATTGCTTTCCGGCCCCATTTCTAACGGATCCGGTGGAACAATTCAAAGAATATCTTGCCGCATGTTCCCCCGGGGATCTCCTTGATCTTTCGGAGACGCTGGCACCTGCGCTTACGGTGGGACCGGCGGAAAAAACGGTGATAAAAACTCAACTCGCATCCCACATGGAAACCCTTCTGGATACCATCCGCAACATTGGTTTTTCCTGATTTTATTTGTGATCGCCCTGAAATTGCCGACCTTTTTTATTGACAAGAAAACAGATTGATTTTATAAAAATTCTTTGATTCTTGAAAAATGACGTCGTTACCGAAGTAAATAATTTTACACAGAATATAACGAAAATAGATTTTTAGTGAGAGGAGGTGACCATAACGGCCCCATGGGGGGAAGGTTATGTTAGTTGAGGAGTGGAAAGCTAATTTCATAAGACTATGGAGGTAAAACAATGGCAAAGCATGAGACCCCTTTGTTGGACCAGCTGGAAACTGGGCCATGGCCGAGTTTTGTGTCCGACTTGAAACAGCAGGCCGAAGTGAGGGCAAAAAACGAAGCGAACACCGAGTTTCAGATCCCCGTGGACGTTGTGGACGATCTTCTGGGTGTTCTGGAACTTTCTTTCAAACATGGGCGAACCCACTGGAAGCACGGCGGCATTGTCGGCGTTTTCGGTTACGGCGGCGGTGTTATCGGCCGGTATTGCGATCAGCCCCAGATGTTTCCGGGCGTCGCGCATTTCCACACTATGCGCGTCAACCAGCCGGGCGGGAAGTTCTACAAAACTGATTACCTGCGCCAACTGTGCGATCTGTGGGATTTCCGCGGCAGCGGTATCACCAATATGCACGGTTCCACCGGCGATATCATCCTGCTGGGCACCACCACGCCTCAGCTGGAGGAAATTTTCTACGAGATGACCCACAACATGAATCAGGATCTGGGCGGCTCGGGCTCCAACCTTCGGACTCCGGCCGACTGTGTAGGCCAGGCACGATGTGAATATGCCTGCTACGATACCCAGGCCCTTTGTTACACCCTGACCGAAGAATATCAGGACGAACTCCATCGCCCGGCATTTCCCTATAAATTCAAATTCAAATTCGACGGATGCCCCAACTGCTGCGTAGCTTCCATTGCCCGGTCGGATATTTCTTTTATCGGAACGTGGCGGGACAACATCCGTATCGATCAGGAAGCGGTTCAGGCCTACATCGGCGGAGAACTGAATCCTAACGCAGGTGCTCATTCCGGCCGCGATTGGGGCGCCTTCGATATTCAGAAGGAAGTCGTTGATCTTTGCCCCACCAAATGCATGTGGATGGAAGGCAACACCCTCAAGATCGACGACAAGGAATGTACCCGCTGCATGCACTGCATCAACGTTATGCCGCGCGCGCTGAGAATCGGTGAAGACAGGGGCCTTTCCATGCTGGTGGGCGCCAAGGCGCCGATCCTCGACGGTGCCCAGATGGGCTCCCTGCTGGTTCCCTTCGTCAAGGTGGAAGAACCCTATGATGAGATCAAGGAAGTGATCGAAAGCATCTGGGACTGGTGGATGGAAGAAGGCAAGAACCGTGAACGGCTGGGCGAGCTGATTAAACGCCAGGGTTTCCAGAAACTGCTGGAGGCCACCGGCATCAGTGCCGTACCGCAGCACGTTCAGGAACCGCGCCACAACCCCTACATCTTCTGGAAATCGGAAGAAGTACCTGGCGGCTTCCAGCGCGACATCAATGAATTCAGAAAACACCATCTGAGATAGGAGGGGAAACAATGGCTTTTATATCTTCAGGATACGATCCCAAAGAACCGATGAAGGACAGGATTTCGGACATCGGTCCGAGGAAATACGACGAGTTTTACCCTCCTGTGGTTGCGAAGAATAAGGGTAAATGGCTGTATCACGAAATTCTGGAACCCGGCGTGCTGGTGCATGTGGCCGAGTCCGGCGACGAACTCTATACGGTTCGCTGCGGCGGCGCCCGTCTCATGAGCACCACGCATATTCGTGAAATCTGCGATCTCGCCGAAAAATACTGCGGCGGCTACCTTCGCTTCACCACCCGGAACAACGTGGAGTTCCTTCTGGACAGCAAGGACAATGTCGATGCCCTGCTCAAGGACCTGGAAAGCCGGAAATTCGACGGCGGCAGCTTCAAGTTCCCGGTGGGCGGTACCGGTTCCGGTATCTCCAACATCGTTCATACCCAGGGCTGGATCCATTGCCATACGCCGGCCACGGACGCCTCCGGAACGGTCAAGGCCACCATGGACGTGCTCTTCGACGATTTCAAAAATCACAGAATGCCGGCGCATCTCCGGGTGTCCATGGCCTGCTGTTTGAACATGTGCGGCGCGGTTCACTGTTCCGATATCGCCATTCTCGGTTATCACCGGAAGCCGCCAATGCTGGACCATGAGTATCTGGATAAAATGTGCGAAATTCCCCTGGCCATCGCCGCCTGCCCCACCGCGGCCATCCGGCCCTCCAAGGTGGACCTGCCGGACGGGAAAACCGTCAACTCAGTGGCGGTAAAGGAAGAGCGTTGTATGTTCTGCGGCAACTGTTACACCATGTGCCCGTCCATGCCCCTGGCCGACGCGGAAGGTGACGGTATCGTGCTCATGGTGGGCGGCAAGGTGTCCAACCGGATCTCCACCCCGAAATTCTCCAAGGTGGTTGTGGCCTTCATCCCCAATGAAGTGCCGCGGTGGCCTACCATGACCGATACGATCAAGAAGATCGTTGAGGCCTATGCAGCCGGCGCCAACAAGTACGAGCGCCTGGGCGAATGGGCGGAGCGGATCGGTTGGGAGCGTTTCTTCGAGAAATGTGAACTCGAATTTACGCATCACCTGATCGACGACTTCCGTGATCCGGCCTACTACACCTGGCGCCATACCAGCCAGTTCAAATTCTAATTCGATTCATCAACTACCGGCCGGGATACACCGAAAGCGGCGCATCCCGGCCGAATCAAAAAGGACACTATAATGGAATTAGACGAGGCAAGAGAGAAAATCGTCGAAGCGCTCTCCAAGAAAAAGGGGAAAAGCAAGTTTTACTTCAATGACCTGGCGGGGATTCTCGAGATGAAACCCAGGGAAGCCAAAAAACTCGTCAACGCCCTGGTGCAGGACAACACCCTGGAATACTGGTCCAGCGGCAGTACGTCCATGTACGGGCTTAAGGGAGCAGGCAAACAGGCTGCTGCCGAAGATGAGGCGTAGAATTACTTCCTCTGCAGTTTGCTGCCACAGGTAATAGGAAAATGGGATTTCCGAAATTGGTAATCGCTGCCCTTCGGGGTGGCTCCGGGAAGACCCTCCTGTCCATGGGGCTTATCGCCGCCCTGAGAGAATCCGGCAGCACCATCGCGCCCTTTAAAAAAGGTCCCGACTATATCGATGCGGGCTGGCTTGCCCTGGCGGCAGGCCGGCCCTGCTACAATCTCGACCCTTTCCTGATGGACCCGCACATCATGGCGGGTTCTTTTTATTCCCATACACATCCCGGTGATATCGCCGTTGTGGAAGGGAACCGCGGTCTATTCGACGGCATCGATCTCGAAGGAAGCACCAGCACAGCGGAGCTGGCCAAGTACCTTAATCTGCCCGTGCTTCTGTGCCTGGACTGCACCAAGACGACCCGGACCATGGCGGCGGTGGTTCTGGGCTGCCTTCATTTCGATCCGGATCTTACGATCGGCGGGGTAGTGCTGAACCGGGTGGCCGGGAGCCGCCATGAGGCATCGTTAACCCGGAATATTGAATACCACACCGGCGTGCCTGTACTGGGGGCTATCCCCAAGCTGGGGGAAGAACAGTTCCCGGAACGGCATATGGGGCTGGTGCCGGCCCCGGAACATGGCTGGGCCCGGGACGCCCTGTCGGCCGTTTCAAAAATGGCCAGGGATTATCTGAAACTGGATGCGATTACCCGGATGGCAGGTGAGGCATCTTCGCCGGCGATGGATATCGTCTCCAGTGAAGCGCTCTCCGTTCAGAACGGTGATAACAAGCTGTCATCCTCCGTGGCAGAGGTGATTCGGGAAAAGCCCCGGATCGGTATTATTCAGGATGCCGCCTTCCAATTCTACTATCCCGAAAACATCGAAGCCCTGGCATCGGCCGGCGCGGAAGTCGTGTTCGCAAGCCCGCTTGCCGGGGAGCCGCTACCCCGGGTGGATGCCCTTTACATCGGCGGCGGATTCCCGGAGACCCACGCCCGGCAGCTTGCAGAAAACACACGGTTTCGGGAAGATTTGAAAGCTCTCGCGGAAGACGGCCTGCCGATTTATGCCGAATGCGGCGGCCTCATGTATCTGGGGACTTCTCTGGTTTTAGAGGGAGAAACGTTTCCCATGTGCGATGTGCTTCCCATTGTATTCGGATTTCACAAGCAACCCAAGGGGCATGGCTACACAAAGGTGGTGGTTGCGGCGGAAAATCCGTTTTTTCCCGAGGGGACCGAGTTGAAGGGGCATGAATTCCATTATTCTTATGTGAAGGTATTGAGTCATGAAAAGAGGCTCTCTTTGGCATTTTCCATGCAGCGGGGAGGTGGACTGATGGATGGAAAGGACGGAGCCTGCTATAAAAATGTTCTTGCCACCTATACCCATATCCACGCCCTCGGAACCCCCGCCTGGGCGCCGGCGCTCGTGGCGAATGCCCGGCGTTATCGCCGAGAAAGGAAATAATAAAAGGCAACCAAGCGGTCTGCTTGGCTGCCTTTTATATCTGCTTGAGATGCAGGTCGTTGTATAGGCTGATAAATCAGCCTTCTTCTTTTACGTGGCACTTATTACAAGTGGTCGGCGCATCCTTCGTGCCGCTGGCCTTGTCGTATTCCTTGTGACATTCCTTGCAGTTATCATGCATCGCTTCGGCGTGATATTCAAGCTTTTCCTTATCGGTCAGTTTGGAACCATCCTCGTTTTTCAAGGGTGCTTTCCCGGGAATTTTATGGCATTCGATGCAGTCGTGGACCTCGTCGCCTTCCTTCAGATTCGTCAGAGGCTTGTTATCCTTGTCGTGATGGCATGTGCCGCAACCATTTTTAAACAGATCGGGGTTGGCGGTGGCGTATTCGGTCGCGTGTTTTTTGTGGGTAAATGTGACGATGGGTTTTGTGTGCTTTTCGTACGCGGGGTTATCCATCTTGACGACGTCAGGTACGGTGGTGCTGGCGGCATAGAGACTCGCGGCTGCAAAAAAAATCCCGAAAGTCATAGCTGCAACTAAAAGACTGAACTTTCCTTTCATAATGCATCCTCTCCTTGGTTTCTGAGAAAAAACAAATCCAACAGTCCGAAACGTGCTAGGGCACGATACATTTCCAATTGCCCAAGGGCGAATATTTATCAGGCAAGGTGGATGCTGTCAATCAAAATCCCCATATTATGCCTCGGCTGGTTCGTCTTCATCCACCTCCGTCTGTTTCTTCTTGCCGAAAATTTTTGCTCCCAGGATGCTCACTTCGTAGAGGATGACCAGCGGCAGTGCCATCATGATCTGGCTGACCACATCCGGGGGCGTCAGGATGGCACCGAAGATAAAAGCGAGTATGAGTGAATATTTTCTCTTTTTTCTCAGAAAATCAGCGGATACGATCCCAAGGCGCGCCAGGAAGGTAAGTACCAGCGGAAGTTCGAAAACGAGGCCGAAGGCCAGCAGCAGTTTGGTTGAAAATTTGAGATATTCCTGCATGGCTGGCATGGCTTTGATGGTGTCGTTGGAGAAACTCAGGAAAAATTTGAAACCGAATGGAAACACGCAATAATATCCGAATACTACACCGCCCACGAAAAATATGGAAGAAAGCAGGACGATGGGCAGCAGCAGCCGACGCTCGTTGGTATACAGACCGGGTGCGACAAACATCCAGAATTCATAAAAAACCACCGGGGAGGCCAACAGCAGTCCTGCCAGAAAGGCCACCTTCAGATAGGTGAAGAAGGCTTCCGAAACGCCGGTAAATATCAGGCTGCCTCCGGTATCCTTCAAAACGGCAACCAAGGGCCGAATCAGGATTTGAAACAGTTGTTCCTTAAAAGCATATGTGATGACAAACCCCACCAACACGGCAATAATACAGGTGATCAGGCGTTTTCTGAGCTCTTCCAGGTGTTCCGTAAAGGGTGCTTTTTCATCCTCACGCATCTTTCAACGATCCTTCCGGGGTAGCAGGAGTATCCGGCGAGGTCGAATCCGTCAGTGTTTCCTCGGGCTCCGAAGGGGTATCGGCGATTTTATCGCCTTCAGCGTCGGCCGGGGGTGCTGGAATTTCAGCGGCTTTTTCGGATTCGGCCCCAGTCGCCTCTTGGGCTTCGGCCCCAGTCGCCTCTTGGGCTTCGGCCTCAGGTTCGCCGGTGCTTGTCGTTTCCGTGCCGGACAAGGCCTCTGTATCCGGCGGAGTCGTTTCGGTGGCCGACGCGCTGGTGAAGGGTTCCTTCACTTTTTTCCCCAGATCCTTGAACTCATCCTTGACTTCGTTGAGAGTGCTGTCCATGGAAACGGATTCTTTGAAATCGTTCGTCGCCTTTTTAAACTCACCCAGGGCACGCCCCAGGGTTTTCGCCAGATCCGGCAATTTTTTCGGACCGATAACGATCAGGGCGATGGCCAAAATCAGGATCATTTCCTGCATACCCATGCCGAACATAAGCGGCTCCTTCTTTTAAAACGTCGGTATCACTTGATTCCGGCAGATTAAGCTGTAGCTACGGGCTGCCGTGTATCACAAGAAAAAATAAATACTTTTTTTAATATAAAGAGTCAAGCGTCGTGCGAGGTCATCGAAAAAAACATCCGTTTCGAAAATAGAAGACCACCTGATCGATGACCTCCGGTGAGCGCATGATAAACGGATGGGAACATCTAACCGTTAAAAAATCGTTCATTTCCTTTCAAAAGATCAGCTGAAGAATTCGGTTTTGCTCGTGACAGTCGATTTGATTTCATTCAGTGTTTTTTCCAGGGTGGAAATTACATGTTCCCGGATATCGCCCGCGACGACCAGAAACATGACATCGTCGCCGACCGCAAGATCCTTTCCCTCATTGATCCATACCTGTATATCGAGAATTCCGGGTGATCGGCGGTTTTCTTCAAGAATGGCCGACAGCCGGTCGTGGTCGACCTGAACCTTCAGGCCGGACACCCGGCGTCCGTCCCGTGATGTTCCCCGGACCACACCGTTGTGGGCAAGCACCATACCGGCCTGCTCGAAATCGGGTCGGCTTTTTATGTCATCCATCAGGGTTTTTAATTCCATATCGTCTCCTCTGGCATAGGGATTTGTTAAGCGAATTCAGACTGGCGGAGGTTATCATCAGCTAAAGTCAAAATGCCTTCATAGTATTTAGTGTCCACCATAGCACAGGCATTCGGAAAAAATGAGAGAAAAGACAGATACCGGGATCAGCTGAGAACCTTCCCCGGAAACCTGCAGGATTCGCGTATCTTTTTTGCCTTCGAACCTCCCGGCATCCCAGCCTCCCAGCATCCGGCTTCGCCGGATTAGGCTTTGCCTGCATCTTGTTCTTGTGATAACAACAGGCCCAATACAACTTGGCATGCCTGTGGTGTGTGCCGCAAACTGAAAGGATTATCATCATGGCAGAAAACGGCCAACCGAATTCAATCAATTTTACCGTTGATCAGAAGAATCTTTACCGGGAAGAAAATATTACGGATTTGAAGGTGGCAGCCATTCGGAAAATGACGCCGATCACTCCTTCCGGAGAGGTGGACGAGAGCCGGACACCCGTGTTTGTAGGTACCACCCAGCTGATGACCCCCGAAGGGCCGCTTCCGATCCAGGCCATGCTCCAGGCAAACAACCTCCAGGAGGCTTTCGAAGTGTTTCCGGCGGCGATGGAAGAGGCAATGCAGCGGATGATTCGGGAACTTCAGCGGGCTCAGCAGGAGCAAAAAAAGAAGGATGACTCCAGGATAATTGTTCCAGGGAGGTAAAGGGGGACGGCCGTATTCAAAAAATGAACTTCCGGCATACAACGTTCAACGTTCGTTTTTTAAAATATAGTTCCCTTTGAATATATCGATTTTCTCTTGACAAAGTCCGCTAAAACATTAATATTGAGCATTTTTAAAAATGAGCGGGAATTCTCAGTATAAGGCAAGGAGAAGCAGGTTATGTATGCAATTATGACTTCCGGCGGAAAACAGTACCGTGTTCAGGAAGGGGACGTGCTCCGGTTGGAAAAATTGGACGGAGATGTCGGCGCAGCGGTTTCCTTCGACCAGGTGCTGATGGTGTCTGATGGTGAAGAGGTCCGGTTGGGCCAACCGATCCTGGAGGGTGCTGCAGTACACGCCAGCATTGTGGAGCAGGACAAGGCCAGGAAAATTCTGGTTTTCAAATTCAAAAGGCGCAAACGATACCGGAGGAAGCTGGGACACCGGCAGCCGTACACGGCGGTTCGGATCGATCGAATTGAAGCGTAATTCTCGAAAATTATTCGGTTTGGCGCCTCTGATAAAGGAGTAAGGATAGATGGCACATAAAAAGGCGGGCGGAAGCTCGAAAAACGGTCGCGACAGCAACGCCCAACGACGCGGCATCAAGCGCTACAGCGGCCAGGCCGTAAAGGCCGGAAATATCTTGGTGCGGCAACTCGGGACCCGGATTCACCCCGGCAGCAATGTGGGTATGGGAAAGGACTTTACCCTGTTTTCCAAAATTGACGGGGTGGTCGCCTACGAACGTCTGGGGCGAAATCGCAAAAAAGTCAGTGTTTATGACGCGTGAAATTCGTTGATGAAGCAGTTATTACCGTTCAGGCGGGGCACGGCGGAAGCGGATGCGTCAGTTTCCGGCGGGAAAAGTTCATCCCCAAGGGAGGCCCTGACGGCGGTGATGGGGGGAAAGGCGGGGATGTCGTTCTGAAGGCCGACACCCAGCGCCGGACCCTGTACCATTTTCGATTCAAACGACAGTTCAATGCTCCCAACGGCCAGCCCGGCCAGGGGAGCCGGAAATCCGGGCGGGACGGCCAGGATCTTGTTATCGGTGTTCCCCCGGGCACCATTGTCAGCGATGCCGAAACCGGGCAGGTCATCAAGGATTTTCTTGAGCCCGGAGAATCGTTCGTTCTGGCAAAAGGCGGGCGGGGCGGGCGCGGAAACAGCCATTTTAAGACATCCACCCATCGGACCCCCCGCTTTGCCCAACCCGGCGAATCCGGAGAGGGGTACCAACTCAAACTCGAGTTGAAGCTTCTGGCGGACGTGGGAATCATCGGTCTTCCCAACGCCGGGAAATCCACCCTCATCAGCAAAATTTCTTCCGCCCATCCGAAAATCGGAGATTATCCATTTACGACCCTGACCCCTGAACTGGGGGTGGTGCATACGGACTGGGCCGATCCCTTTGTCGTTGCCGACATCCCGGGGCTCATCGACGGTGCTCATCACGGTGCGGGACTTGGCATTCAGTTCCTCCGCCACATCGAACGGACCCGGGTGCTGATTCATTTGATCGATGCTTCCGCCATCGATCCGGAAACACCCCTGACCAGCTATGAGACGATCCAGCGCGAACTGGTCAGCTACAACCCGCAATTGCGTGAAAAGCCCCAGCTGCTGGTGCTGAGCAAAATGGATCTGCCGGATGTGGAAGCCTTGGCGGAAGCGTTTCAACGACATTTCGAAGATGACGAAGTGCTTCGCATTTCCTCCCATACGGGTACCGGGCTCAATGAGCTGAAATCACGCCTGGTGAGCATGCTGGCAAAGTAGGGCCCTGTCACTTTTCATTGTTGTCTGGATAGCGATCATGAACAGGTCGAAAGATTCGGTGAAATGTATGGATGTTTCTGAAAAAATGCCTAAAACATCTTTTTCTTTTTCCTCCGTAAAACGGGCGGTGGTGAAGATTGGCAGCAACGTACTGACGGAAGCCGGGGGCCTCAACCTGAAGCTTATCGGCGCCATCAGCCGTCAGACGAGCCGCCTTATGGATGCCGGGGTGGAAGTGATTCTGGTCTCCTCCGGTGCCATGGCCTCAGGCATCCGAAAAATAGGGCTATCAAAGCGTCCCGATGAAATCCCCAAACGCCAGGCAGTGGCGGCGGTGGGCCAGGCGGGACTCATTCTGGCCTATGAAAAGTGTTTTGCGCGGTTCGGGAAAAAAGTGGCGCAGATCCTTTTAACCAGTGAAGACATGGGGAACCGGAAGCGCTACCTGAACACCCGCAACACCTTTTCCACCCTGCTTTCCTGGAACATTGTGCCGATCATCAACGAGAATGACACGGTGGCGGTGGAGTCCATCAAATTCGGCGACAACGACCATCTCTCTGCCATGATCACCTTGCTGCTGGATGCGGATGTGCTGATCAACCTGACGGATATCGACGGTCTTTATGACCGGGACCCCCGGGTCCATGCGGACGCGCGATTGATTCCCGTAGTGGAGAGCATCGGGCGACAGATCGAAAAAATGGCCGGTGGTATTCCCGGCGCCCTGGGAACCGGCGGAATGTCCACCAAGATCAAGTCGGCCCGGAAGGTCACCATGGCCGGTATCCCCATGATCATTGCCAAGGGAGATAAAACCGACATTCTGAAAAAACTCTTTGCCGGAGAATCCCATGGCACCTTTTTTGCCCCGAAGCCCCATCGATTGAGCAGCCGTAAATGCTGGATCGCATTCAATGTCAAACCCCAGGGGAGCATCCGGATCGATCCGGGGGCGGCTCGGGCGGTCCTCAGCGGCGGGAAGAGCCTGCTTCCCAGCGGCATCATGGAGGTCAAGGGGGATTTCCAGGTGGGGGCATCTGTGGAAATTCTGATGGAAAACCGGCATGTGATCGGCGCCGGGCTTGTCAACTACAGCGCGGCGGACATCCGAAAGATCATGGGACTGAAGACCGGTCAGATAAAATCTGCCTTGGGTCAAAAATCCTATGATGAAGTGATCCATCGTGATAATCTGGCCATAACGTGCCGGAGATGAGGCGATAGAGGTCAGGGGCCAGAGATCAGAGATCAGAGGTCGGAGATCAGAGGTCAGAGATCGGAGATCAGGGATCAGGGGCCGGGAAAAGGAGATGAAGATGTCTGTTGAATCTACAATTATTGATATGGCGAAGGATGCGCGGGAGGCCGCCATGGTGCTGGCCGCCTGTCCGTCGGTGAAAAAGAATGCCGCGCTTCTGAGGATTGCCGAAAAGCTGGAACAGGATGCCGAAAATATCCAGCGGGAAAACAGAAAAGATCTCGAACTCGCGGAACAAGCCGGGCTTTCTTCCGCCATGATCGACCGGCTCACCGTATCGGATAAAACCATTGCCGCCATGGCCGATGGGCTCCGGGAGGTGGTGGCGCTGGAGGATCCGGTGGGTGCCGTCACCAGGGGCTGGCTCCGGCCCAACGGGCTTCAGGTGTCCCGGATGCGGATTCCGCTGGGGGTTATCGGCATTATCTACGAATCCCGGCCCAATGTAACCATCGATGCCGCCGGGTTGTGCCTGAAGGCGGGCAATGCCGTCATTCTGCGGGGCGGAAGCGAGGCACTTTATTCCAATCAGGCTCTTGCGGCAGCGGTGGGGGAAGCCCTCCGTGATACCGGCCTCCCTGAAAAGGCGGTCCAGGTGGTGCCCGTGAAGGACCGGACCGCCGTCAACGCCCTGCTCGCCCAGGAGGAATATGTGGATCTCATCATCCCCCGGGGCGGCGAAGGACTGATCCGGTTTGTGGTGCAGCATTCCAAAATTCCGGTTTTAAAACATTATAAGGGCGTCTGCCACGTGTATGTGGACGAAGGGGCGGATCTTGAAATGGCCCGGGAGATCTGCTTCAATTCGAAAGTGCAGCGCCCCGGTGTCTGCAATGCCATGGAAACGATGCTGGTGGCCCGGGCGGGGGCCGAAGCCTTTCTGCCGGCCATGAAAGCCAGGTTTGACGAGGCCGGCGTCACGCTTCGAGGCTGCCCCGAGACCTGCCGGATTCTGAAAGGCATTGCGGCTGCCGAGGAGGCTGACTGGCCCGCGGAATATCTGGATCTCATCCTGGCGGTAAAGGTGGTGGAAGATATGGCCGATGCCATGGACCATATCGGACGCTACGGATCGAAACACACCGAAGTTATCGTCACCCGTGATTACGAACGGGGCCGCCGGTTTGTCCGGGAGGTGGACGCTTCCGTGGTTCTGGTCAACGCCTCCACCCGGTTTAACGACGGCGGCCAGCTGGGCCTCGGGGCGGAGATCGGCATCAGCACTTCAAAGCTGCACGCCTTCGGGCCCATGGGGCTGGAGGAACTCACCACCACCAAGTTCGTGGTGTTCGGTGATGGCCAGGTAAGGAACTGAAAGGGAACTGAAAGGCGAGGGACGAGGGACGAGGGAAGAAACAACACGGACACGATTCTCCACGTCGTTTCATCCCTCGTCCCAGCGAAGCGCTTATCCCTCTTCCCTCGGTTCAGGAGGTGATTTGAAGCGAATCGGTCTGTTTGGCGGGACATTTAACCCTATACATAATGGACATCTTCGGGCGGCGACATCCGTCCTGGAGGGATTCGGGCTCGATTCGCTCGTGATGATCCCGGCCGCCATGCCGCCCCATAAACCCTCAAAAAACATGGCCTCCGCTGCAGACCGCCTGGAGATGACCCGGCTTGCGGCGGCTGATTTTGAAAACCTGGTGGTCTCGGATGTGGAACTGGTGAGAAGTGGTCCGAGTTATACCATCGATACGGCCCGCTATTTCCATGAACGGTTCGATGCCGATACGCAGCTATTTTTTATTCTGGGCGCCGATGCCTTCCTGGAGATCGATACCTGGAAGGATTTTGAGGAGCTGTTTTTCTCAATCCCCATGATCGTTCTGGACCGGCCGGGGGGGAGACGTGATACCAGCGCCTCTTTTTCCCAGGAGGTCGAAACGTTTTTAATCGCCCGGATATCGGAAAACTATGTGCCGGCTGAAGACGGTCTGTCTTTCTCCCATCCCAGGCGGCAGACGGTTTATCTTTTTCCGGGGCAGATGATGGATGTATCTTCAACCTGGATCCGCGATCGTGTCGGGAGGGGAGAGATGGTTACAGACGCCGTGCCCCGGAAAGTGGAAGATTTTATTCGAAGGAAAGGACTTTATAGATGACGCCTGACGATTATTCAGAAGCGGCGAAAGAGCTGGATGTTTACGTCCAGGCGGTGCTGGAAAGAAAGGCGGAAAATGTGGTGCTTCTCGATGTACGGGAGCTGACATCCGTGGCCGATGCGTTTCTCATCTGCAGCGGTCGGTCCAACCGTCAGGTGTCGGCCATTGCCGATTCCGTGCAGAGAAACCTTAAAAAACACGGCATCCGACCCTTGAGCATCGAAGGAAAAACCGACGGGCACTGGGTATTGATGGACTACGGACATGTGATTATTCATATCTTCTATGAAACGGTACGGGAATTCTACGATCTCGAAGGCCTCTGGCGGGACGCCGAAAAGGTGATCACGCCGAGTATGAAGGATGAAGGGAAGGATGAAGGAGGTCCCGACGACGGGATCTTCGAAAGGATGAAGCATGAAAACGGCAACGAGGCCGCTGTAGAAACAGGTGTGCATGAGAGTGAGGAAGAGGGGCGGTTATGACGTCTCCTGTCTGCATGCTGATGATTCTGGATGGTTGGGGGATCAACCCGGAAGCAAAGGGAAATGCCGTTGCCATGGCGAAGACGCCGGTACTGGATGAGCTTTTCCGGCGACATCCGGCAACGCGCTTAAGCTGTGCGGGGGAAGCCGTGGGGTTGCCGGCCGGAGTGATGGGAAACTCGGAGGTAGGACATCTCAACCTCGGTGCAGGTCGGGTGGTGTTCCAGGACCTGATGCGGATCAACAGTGCGATTTCCGACGGAACGTTTTTTCAGAACCCGGCATTTCTCGAGGTAATGGCGTCGGTAAAGCAGGGCGGATCCACCCTTCACCTGATGGGCCTTTCCTCCGACAGCGGGGTCCACAGCGATCTTTCACATCTTTATGCTCTTCTGGAACTGGCGGTCCGACAGGGCATCGAAAAGGTGTTTGTCCATGTCATTACTGACGGCCGGGACAGCCCACCGGACAGCGGTATCGGTTACGTCCGGAAGATCCGGGCGGCCATTGACCGGGTGGGAGTCGGCACCATTGCCACCATCTGCGGTCGCTACTATGCCATGGACCGGGATAAACGCTGGGAACGCAATGAAAAAGCCTATCATTTATACACCCGGGGGGATGGCATCCGGGAGACCGATCCAATGAAGGCGGTCGAGGCCGCTTATGGGCGGGGCGAGACCGATGAGTTTATTCAACCGGTGGCGCTGGTCAATGGAGCAGGTGATCCCCTGGGAATCATGCGGGATGGTGACGGGGTGATTTTCTTCAACTTCCGTGCCGACCGCGCGCGCCAGATCACACGGGCCTTGACAGACAGTGATTTTGCCGAGTTCCGGAGAGATGTTTTCCCCCGGCTATGCGGGTTTGTCTGCATGAGCCTGTACGACGAAACTTTCACGCTTCCCATCGCCTTTCCGCCGGTGACCATGCAGAATATCCTCGGGGAGGTCATCAGCCGCTCGGGCCGAAAACAGCTTCGAATTGCGGAAACCGAAAAGTACGCCCATGTGACGTATTTTTTTAACGGGGGAGAAGAAACCGCCTTCCCGGGCGAGGATAGATGCCTGGTGCCTTCCCCCCGGGAAGTGGCCACCTACGACCTGAAGCCGGAAATGAGCGCCCGGGAGGTGACCCGGAAACTTCTGAACCGGATGAGCTCGGGAGAATATGCGCTCATTGTGGTTAATTTCGCAAACATGGACATGGTGGGGCATACCGGTGTTCTGAACGCCGCCATCAAGGCATGTGAAACCGTTGACACCTGCGTGGGAGAAATCATCGGGAAGCTCAAATCTATGGGCGGCGCGGCCCTGGTCACAGCGGACCATGGCAACGCCGAAAAAATGGTGGATATAAACGGAAATCCCCACACGGCCCATACCCTGGACCCGGTCCCACTGATCCTGGTGGATGATTCCAGGAATGGGGAAAGACTTCGGGAGGGCGTGCTCGGTGACATCGCCCCGACGATCCTGGAAATTATGGGGCTTGAAAAGCCGGTGGAGATGACCGGGAGGTCTCTGATAGAAAAATGAAATCCTGCGACACAATTATAGATTTTGTTACCGGGGCTTCTGTTTCCAATATCGGGGCCGAGGCCAATCGGCAGGCGTTTGAGCGGATTCTTATGGAACAGAAGGGATTTTCAAAGGAAGATATCGAGGTGGATGTGCCTCTAAATCTGGTGGTGGCCGGGGAGGCGTATCACTCTTGCGTGGATCTGGTGGTACGTGCCGGCGGCAGACGGATGATGGCGGTCAAGTGTGCGGCCGGGTCCCTCGGCTCCAGGGAGCGGGAAATTGTGGCGGCGGCCAGACTGCTTGATAACTACCAGGTACCGGTTTCGATCGTCACCGACGGCAGGGACGCCATTGTCCTGGATGCTCTTTCCGGAGAAAAAACGGGGGAAGGGATCGATGCCGTCCCCTCGAAGGAAGAACTCTCAATACTCCTGTCGAAGACGGAATTCATTCCATTTCCTGAAAAAAGAATTGAACGGGAAAAGCTTATTTTCCGGACATATGATCTGGAAAATGTGAATGTCCGGAGAAATCGTCCTACTGTCCCATGAAGCGCAGGCTTCAAGCACCCTCTTCCCGTGGATATGAACTAAGGTTACTCTCCCGCCACATCCTTCCCGCAGTGTTTGCAGATTTTTGCCCGTTGTTTGATGATTTCAGCGCAGAAAGGACATTCTCTGGTGAAGTGGCGTTCGTGGATTTTCTTGATGGCGGCTTCCACTTTCTCCTGCAGAATCTGGTTCCCGAACTTGAGGGCTCTGAGAGGGTCGATGACATCGATTTCGCCTATATCACCTATCATTTCAGCGGCTTTAGTCCTGACACGCATGGGCTCGGCGCCGTCCGTGAGAAGCCGAAGGACAGTGACGCCGTCTTTTGTGTTATAGCATTCCGCAAGGATGGAAAACCCCTTTTTAATGGCCTCTTTCAACATTTCCTGCTTCAAGACGATTTCATCGTCGATGATCTGGCCGGAGGCGCCTTCGGGGCTGAAAACCGGAAGGCATTCATAGCCGGTTGATCCGGGATAGCACATGCACCGATATGAGGAGTTGCGGCCGTAATTGTCCCGCATGTTCTGCCAGCCCTCTTTATACATGCTGCACTCGTTGTTGAAGCAGACGTAAAGGTAGGGTGTTCCCCACCCAAGACCGTCTCCGACGGTGATCGGCGGCACTTCCCACAGGCTCATTTCCTGGTGGCAGTGAGGGCACTTGGGTTTTTCGCTTTCAAGCAATTTTTCGAGTATCTGTTCCTTGGTTTCAAACGCCATTTTGTTTGCTCCTTTAATGGTCGTGCCCCGTTGTTTCTGTCCTGGCCCGTGGCGACGTGTTGTCGGGATACCGCAGGATTGGTACCGATTCTTCTCACAGAAGCTAAGTGTGAAGCTGGTTTTTGTCAACAGTTGAAACGGAAAAGCCAGGGCGGTCGCATATATTTTACACCGCATCCAATCTGTGTTGGCGTGGCAGCGGGGAATGGGAACAAGTTCGGGGTGGGGACCCGCTTCGCCGGGGAGGGAATTTGTCGGAAGCCGTCTCGAACTCGCAGATAACAGATTCTAAAGAAAATCAGCGCCGGAACCATTGGGAAATACGAATGAAAAGACTATGGACATATAGAACCCATTTCGAAACGCTCATTCTGATTTTCTTAAGAATCTGTAAGCCGCTTCAGACAGGCGATCCGTCTTCCGACAAATTCCCTCCCCGGCTCAGCTATTTGGCGTGGTATTTAACGTGGCTGCGATTGTCCTGCGGATAAAGAATAATGGGTGGAACTGGAGGCAGGGGGTAAAAGAGCGTCATGATTTTGACAGAAAGGCCCTGAGGGGTGGCGGACGCGTGCATTCGGGTCGAGGGAATCGAATCGATCAAAAAACAGGTAAAATCGGCAAGTTCGGAACATCCCGGATGGAAGAAAATTCCCGGTTCCGGTGGGTCTCTCCCGGGAAGTATCGTTATTTCAGGTGATTTGTTGGCTGGCATGCCGGTTGCATATACCTCAAGTGCCAAGGGACAATCTTTACCAGACAGGTGGAAGGAAAATTGAAGTGATGGAGCCCGGCTTGAGAAGAATGTTGAAACAAACTGCCGCTGCCGCGGGATTTCTCTTTGGAATTGCCAAACGGATCGATTATAAAACATTGAATCGGTATATCATCGGGATGAATGAATGCCTCACCCTGGACCACATTCTGCTGGAGGCTTCTCGGTGCTTGAAAGAGATACTGAATTACCAGTTGTTTGCATTTGCAGTTCAAATCGATGACCGATTGGATGTGTGGATAGACCCAAGAATCTACCAGCAGCCGATCAGCAAGGTCATCGAACGGGATTTCAGTTCGAGCCGGAAGCAACATATTCATTTTTTTACCGATGAGTGCCGTGGCGAAAGCACTGTGATGACATTCCGAGAGGCGAACCTTTCCTCTCATGTGATCATGAATCCCGGCGGCATCGCCCGGCTTTATGTGCTACCGCAGCGAAGGATGATGCCGTATCATAACGAAATACTGGGGACCATCGTCAAGACCCTCGGGGTGGCATTGCACAATTGCTTCAATATCAAGCGGCTTGAAAGTGATGCGGCCATCGACCCCCTGACGGGCTGCTATAACCGTCGGGAATTTGACAGATTGATCGAACATCATATCTCAGGTGCATTGCGGCACAGGAAGCCCATGTCGCTGATTATGTTTGATATCGATTATTTTAAGCAGGTGAACGACACGTTTGGCCATCCTGCCGGGGATTCGGTCTTGACCCGGATTGCCTCCGTGATGCGAAATGCGGTCCGGAAAGAGGATTACGTGTTCCGATATGGTGGAGAGGAATTTGCTGTGGTCTTGCCGGAAACGGGGCTAAAGCGAGCCGTGGAACTGGCGGGCAGGCTGCGCCGGACTCTGGAGTCCCTCAATATTTCGCTTTCGGATGGAAGCGTCATTCGAAAGACTGCAAGCTTCGGAGTGGCGTCCCTTCAGGAAAATTGGGACGCCGGGCGGCTCGTTGAAGAGGCCGACCGGATGCTTTACCAAGCCAAGGCGCTGGGACGAAACACCGTCATGCCGAAATTCGAGGTGCGCACACAGGCGCACCGGACGGATCTGCGCGGCATCGGGGATCTTACCCATTGTGCCACAATGTGATTCGGCAGAGCCGAATGCTGGGAGGCCAGGATGCTGGGATGCTGAACGGCGAACAGAGTTGCTCCAAACAGAAAAGGCCCCGGAAAACCGGGGCCTTTTCTGTTTGTGTTTGAAATGAATGCCTTTAAGATTGTTTGTCGGCCCGGCAATCTATTTTAAGCAGGGTTGTTTGTAGTTAAGCTGTAGAGCATCCCAGCATCCCAGCATCCATGCCTCCTCGCCTCCCAGGTTATTTCTTCCTATTCTCCGGCCGGAGAGATCTTACGGCTGCTCCCGCACGCCACATTTCGGAGTTTTTGATGACATCGAGTTCTTCCTGGAGTCGGGCACGGTAGTCCGGTGCACTGTTGGATTCCAGCGTGCGTTTGGTTTCCTTGCCGCTGATGACGCTTTCATAGAGTTCTTCGAACACGGGAAGGACGGCATCCCGGAATTTGGGCGCCCAGTCCAAGGCCCCGCGCTGGGCGGTGGTACTGCAATTTGCGAACATCCAGTCCATGCCGTTCATGGCCACCAGGCGGATGAGGCTCTGGGTGAGTTCTTCCACGGTTTCATTGAAAGCTTCACTGGGGGAGTGTCCGTTTTTGCGAAGTGTGTTGTACTGGGCTTCCATGGTACCCGCGAGGCAGCCCATCAGAACCCCCCTTTCACCGGTCAGATCGCTGTAGACTTCTTTGTCGAATGTGGTTTTAAACAGGTATCCGGAACCGATCACGATGCCCATGGCCAGGGTGCGATCCCAGGCCCGGCCCGTATAATCCTGAAATACCGCCACGGATGAATTGATGCCGCTTCCGTCCAGGAAATTGGTCCGGACCGTTGTACCGGACCCTTTGGGCGCTGCAAGAATGACGTCGATGTTTTCCGGGGGAATAATGCCGGTCTGTTCCTTATAGACGATGCCGAAGCCGTGCGAAAAGAACAGCGCATCGCCTTCGTTCAGGCATTCTTTGACTTTCGGCCACATGGCCACCTGGCCGGCATCGGAGAGCAGAAACTGAATGATGGTGCCTTTCCGGGCGGCCTCTTCGATGGAAAGAAGCGTTTTGCCGGGAACAAAGCCATCGGCTACGGCGTGATCCCAGGAACTGCTTCCTTCCCGCTGGCCCACGATAACGGGAATGCCGTTATCTCTCATGTTAAGTGCCTGCCCCGGTCCCTGGACGCCGTACCCGAGCACCGCGACTGTTTCGTCCTTCAGTATTTCCTGGGCCTTCGAAAGCGGGAATTCATCGGATGTGACCACCTCCTCCAGGATGCCGCCGAAATCGATTTTTGCCATCATGTCCTCCTTCGATATTTTTTTGTTTCTTTGCGAAACAGTTTTTAATAAGTTTTTCTGATTTTTAATAAATCATTTTAGATACCTCTCATTGCATCTTTTGTCAAAAAAAACTTTACAGCAAATAATCGTGCCCTTCCACTGCAGAGTCCCTTTTTCCCTTGTAAATACCTGAATAAAAGAATAAAGTGTGAACGTTACGAAATCAACATTCGAATTGAGATATTGCTTTCAATACCCCAGGAGGTGATTTATGGCACAGAAGCTTTTAATCGCGTTCGACAATTCCGAAAATGCCATGCAGGCTGTGGAATATGTTTCCCGTTCTTTTCCCAAGGATGTCACTATTACCCTGTTTCACGTAGTTTCGGATTCCGCGGTGCTTTGCGATATGCACAGCCCGGAACTTGCCGACTATTTTATCGCCCAGCAAAGCAATTTCTGTGCACTGGAGGAAAAAAAGAAACAACTGGTGAAAGCGGCGATGGAAAAGGCGAAAACGTTGCTGATTGAAGCCGGTTTTTCCGAAAGAAATGTCACTTTCAAGCTCGAGACGAAGAAAAAGGGGATCGCCCGGGATATTCTGAAAGAATCTGAAAATGGATACCACTTGATTGTCATCGGACGCAGGGGGCTTTCGGCCATCGCGGAATTTTTTATCGGCAGTGTTTCCCAAAAGATTTTAAACGCTTCGAAACAGGTGCCGGTGTTGATCGTCGGTTAGCCCGGAGGTGTGCTCTCATGGCATGTAATTTATCGGGGCGGCATTTTTTGACGCTGCTCGACTATTCGTATGAAGAGATTAACTACCTGCTTGGTTTTGCCTCTTTACTGAAGGAGGAAAAACGGACGCGTACCGAACGGCAGCGGTTGAAGGGCAAAAATATTGTTCTCATCTTTGAGAAAAGTTCCACCCGAACCCGCTGTGCATTCGAGACGGCTTGCCATGACCAGGGAGCGCACACCACCTATCTGGATCCCTCGGGCTCCCAGATGGGAAAGAAAGAGTCGGCGAAGGATACGGCCCGGGTACTTGGCCGGATGTATGACGGTATCGAGTATCGGGGCTACGGCCAAAGCCAGGTTGAAATGCTGGCGCGGTATGCCGGGGTTCCTGTCTGGAACGGACTTACGGATGAATTTCATCCCACCCAGGTCCTGGCGGATTTCCTGACCATGCAGGAGTCCTGCAGGCGTCCTCTTCGGCAGATTTCCCTCGCCTATCTTGGCGACGGGCGAAACAATGTCGCCAACTCACTTCTGATCGGGGCGGCGAAGATGGGGATGGACTTTCGTTGCTTGGCGCCTCCAAGGCTTCAACCCGAAGAAGGGCTGGTTCTGCAGGCCCGGAAAATAGCGGAAGAAAGCGGAGCAAAAATTTCGATTTCGGAGGATCCGGGAGCCGGCGTAAAAGGATGCGACTTCATCTACACCGATGTCTGGGTTTCGATGGGAGAGCCCGAGACGGTATGGAGTGATCGGATTGCATTGCTGAAACCCTATCAGGTCAATGCGGCAATTCTCGAAAAATCCGGGAATCCCGAAGTAAAATTTCTCCATTGCCTGCCGGCATTTCATAATCTTGACACCGCCTTGGGGAAGGAAATCTGCGAAAAATTCGGGCTCGACGCCATGGAGGTCACCGATGAAGTTTTCGAATCCCCTGCCTCCCTGGTATGGGATCAGGCTGAGAACCGGCTGCATACCATCAAGGCCGTCATGGCGGCCACACTGGGGGATCAGAGCGAATTGCCGTGATCTCACGCTGGTGAAGGATCCGCTCCGGCATTGATTGTCGTGTCGATGCCGGCAGCCCCCCAAAAGAAGGCCTCACGTACAATAGTCGAGGCCTTTTTTCTTATTTGGATTGCGAAATCTTCGCCCAGGAATCTCTCAGGGTTACGGTCCGGTTGAAAACCGGGATGCCCGGGTTGCTTTCCCTGCTGTCCACGCAGAAATAGCCCATGCGTTCAAACTGGAACCTCTCGCCCGGCGCCGCTTCGGCAAGGCTCGGCTCCAGCATGCAACCCTCCAGTACGGTAAGGGAATCCGGGTTCAGCGCGGCGATGTAATTATCTTTCTCCGCCGCCGGATTTTCAACCGTAAAGAGCCGGTCGTAAAGCCTGACCTGCGCTTTTACGGCATGCGCCGCCGAGACCCAGTGGAGGGTACCCTTGACCTTGCGACCGTCTTTGGACCATCCGCCTCGGGTTTCCGGGTCATAGGTGCAGTGAACTTCCACAACCTCCCCGGTGGCCTCATCCGTTACCACATCGACACATTTTATATAGTACGCATAGCGAAGCCGGACTTCTCTCCCCGGTGCCAGCCGGAAGAACTTTTTTGGCGGATCCAGCATAAAGTCTTCCTGTTCGATATAGAGAACTCTGGAAAAGGGAAGCTTCCGGGCGCCCATGGCCTCATCTTCCGGGTGATATCTTCCTTCCATCTTTTCTGTTAACTCTTCCGGATAATTGACGATGACGACTTTCAAGGGTCGAAGAACAGCCAGAACCCGTGGAACCCGTTCATTGAGATCCTCACGGATACTGTGTTCCAGAAGCGCCATATCCACCATGCTGTCGCGCTTGGCGACCCCGATGCGTTCACAGAAGTTGCGGATGGCCTCCGGTGTGTATCCGCGCCGGCGAAGTCCGGAGATGGTGGGCATCCGGGGATCATCCCATCCTGTGACGGCGCCTGTTTCCACCAATTGGATCAGCTTTCGTTTGCTCAGGATGGTATAGCTCAAATTCAGACGGGCGAACTCGATCTGCTGGGGGTGGCATTTCACCGGCAGGCTGTCCAGCACCCAGTCATACAGGGGCCGGTGGTCTTCAAATTCCAGGGTGCAGATGGAATGGGTGATGCCCTCCATGGAATCGGACAGGCAATGGGTGTAATCATACATGGGATATATGCACCACGTGTCTCCGGTTCTGTGGTGGCTGGCCTTGCGAATGCGGTAGATAACCGGATCACGCATGTTCAGGTTCCCGGAGGCCATGTCGATTTTGGCGCGAAGTACAAAAGTGCCGTCAGCAAATTCTCCGGCTTTCATTCGGTAGAACAGATCAAGGTTTTCTTCCACTGACCGGTTGCGGTCGGGGCTGTCTTTTCCCGGTTCGGTGAGGGTGCCCCGGTAGGCGCGCATCTCGTCTTCATTCAGGCTGCAGACATACGCCTTCCCCCGCTTGATCAGCTCCACGGCATATTCGAAGAGGTTTTCGAAATAATCCGAAGCGTAATAGAGGCGATCGGCCCAGTCGTAACCAAGCCAGCGGACATCCTCCATGATGGACTCGACGTATTCAACATCCTCCTTCAGGGGATTGGTATCGTCGAACCGAAGGTTGCAGGTCCCCTGATAGTCGACGGCAAGGCCGAAATTCAAGCAGATGGATTTCGCATGCCCGATGTGAAGATACCCGTTTGGTTCCGGTGGGAAGCGGGTGGCGACCCGGCCGGCATGTTTCCCGCTCTGATTGTCCTGCTCAATTATGGTTCGAATAAAATTGGGAGGAGGCCCGGAAGATGAATCCTTCGGAGCGTTTCCATCTGAATGGGGGGCTTTTATGTTTGGCATAATGAAATTTCTGCTCTCTCGCTTGGTTGACAGTGATAATAACAGCCATAGATCGCATCTCGTAGCATAAATGCATGCCCAAGGCAATCGGTCTTAGAACACGATACCGGCATACCCCACGAGACTGTCCCCCGGGCTTTTCTCGTAGCTGGTGGTATAGGAAACGGTGTGGCCACGCGTTGCTCCCAGGGATCTGGCGGCGGCAATGGTTGTGGCGACGGCGCCGGAACAGCAGGCATTCAGGCTGGTAGCCGCTTCCCTGAGCACTTTGTCGGGATCCATTTCCACCATGGCCGCGATGATTTTCCGGTCGTTTTCATCCCGGACCCAACGATGGGCCGCCTCTCCCGTTCCATGAGGTGAAAATCCGTAATTTGTTCCGTAATGCGTCAGGTCCGTGGATCCGAGAACCTTGATGGACAAGCCCATGCCGGAAGCGGTCGATACGGCGCTTTCTCCGATGGCGAGGGAGGCTGTTTTCGGTGGGACGCCGATGGGGATAATCGGGACGTCACCGAAAAAATATTTAATAAAGGGTAGCTGTAATTCAATGGTGTTGTCGGGGGTAAAGTCGGTGACGGTTTCAATTTTAAATGGGAATTGACCGGCCAGGGCTTCGGCCAGTCCGGTCGCAATTGGTATATCACCGAAGGGTGTCTGCCAGCTTCCGGCGGTCATGATATAATTGGCGGAACTCGGTCGAAGGTGCATTCCGAATACCAGGAGGGCATCCGGGGCAGGGCCTTCGGAAAGAAGCTGTATCACCCGGCAGGCGATGGCGCCGGAAAAATACCATCCGGCATGGGGGACGATGCCCCCGACAAAGGGAGGTTTTGCATCGAGGGCGACAGGGGGGGCTTCAAGAAATTCCTGAATTTGCTGTTCGCACTTACTGGCCTCGGAGGGGTACCAGCTTCCGGCGAACATGGCGGTGCGGGGACGCATGGCCTTCTCCTTTCCAGCTTCCGCTGGGTTGAATGGAAGCTGTCGATTTCAAACAGGTATCAAGATTTTCTCAGTATATAGACATTGCTGGCTGAAAACAACCGAATATGATTTCCTTCCCGAGGTAGAGACTCGCTGAGCCGGGGCGGGAATTTGGCGAAAGTCGGCTCGAACTCGCGGATAACAGCTCATAAAGAAAATCAGCGCCAAACAATTGGAGATGCAACCGGATGAGCTGTGGATAAATGGTGCCCATTGCCGAAACAGCATTCTGATTTTCTAAATGATCTGTAATTCGCTTCAAACAGGCGACCCGACTTTCGCCAAATTCCCGCCCCGGCTCAGCTACCGGGCGTAGTATTTCCATTTAAAAATTTCTATTCACATTCGATGTCCGGCGTTCATTTGTTTAACATGTTTACATGCGATTGCCCTGACCGACTGCCTTTTCTTTTCTGGTTTCGATGCTTAGTATGGTAACATGAGGCATTATTAAACAGAATCCGCTTTGAATACGAGCGGTGTAACCATAGGAGGCGCTCATGTGGGAATATTCGGACAAAGTTAAAGAACATTTTGTAAACCCCCGTAATGTTGGCGAAATTGAAAATGCAGATGCCGTGGGGGAGGTGGGGTCCATGGCGTGCGGGGATGCATTGAAATTGATGCTCAAGCTTGATGAAAATGAACGTATTGTGGACGCGAAGTTTCAGACCTTCGGATGCGCCAGCGCCATTGCGTCTTCATCCGCCCTCACCGAGATGGTGATCGGAAAGACCCTCGAAGAAGCCCGGCAGATTACCAACGACCAGATTGCCGATTATCTGGGCGGGCTACCGAAGGAGAAGATGCATTGCTCGGTCATGGGGCGCGATGCCCTGGAAAAGGCGATTGCCTGCTATCGGGGGGATGCGGAAGAAAGGCCGGAAGGAAATATCGTCTGCGAATGTTTCGGTGTGACGGACCTGGAAATCGAGCGGGCGGTTCGGGAAAATCATTTGACCGATATCGAATCGGTCACCAACTACACCAAGGCCGGTGGGGGATGCGGTCAATGTCATGACCGAATCCAGGAGATTATCGATGCGGTGCTTGCCGGAGAAAAGCCATCGGAAAAAGAACCGGAACGGCTCACCAACCTGCAACGGATCAAGTTGATCGAAGAGACCCTGTCGCGGGAAATCAAACCGGCCTTGCGGCAGGACGGCGGGGATATCGAATTGGTGGACGTGGACGGAAGCCGGGTGCTGGTGAAGCTGTTCGGGGCCTGCGCCGCCTGCACCAAATCCCATATCACCCTCAAGGACTACGTCGAAAACAAGCTCCGGGAGCTGGTTGCTGCCGATCTCACAGTTGAGGAGGTGCGCTGATGGCTGTCATTTACCTGGATAACAACGCCACCACGCGGGTCGCCCCCGAGGTTCTGGAGGCGATGCTGCCCTTTTTCAAGGAACAATACGGAAATCCTTCCAGCGCCCACACGTTCGGGGGAAAGGTCGCAAAAGATATTCGCGCGGCCAGGGAACAGCTGGCGAACCTTATCGGCGCCAGGCCCGAGGAGATTCTTTTCACCAGCTGCGGCACGGAAAGCGACAGCACGGCCATAAGGGCGGCGGTGGGAGCCAATCCGGATAAGAAACATATCATCACCACCCGTGTGGAGCACCCGGCGGTAAAAAATCTCTGCGAGCATCTTTCCCGGCACGGTTACCGGGTCACCTTCGTTCCGGTGGACCGCCAGGGGCGTCTGGATCTTGATTTTCTTTACAAAAACCTATCCCCGGATACAGCGGTGGTGAGCATCATGTGGGCCAATAATGAAACCGGCACCCTGTTTCCCATCGAGGAGATTTCGAGGCATGTCCGGGAAAAGGGAATCGTGTTTCATACTGACGCGGTTCAGGCCACCGGTAAAATTCCCATCAACCTCAAGGAACTCGATGTGGATATGCTCTCCATCTCCGGTCACAAGATTCATGCGCCCAAGGGGGTGGGTGCCCTGTATGTCCGGTGGGGGACAAAATTTCTTCCCTTCCTGCTGGGGGGACATCAGGAGGGTGGCCGGCGGGCCGGCACCGAAAACGTGGCATCGATTGTCGGGTTAGGCCGAGCCGCGGAGCTGGCGGCCCGGCACCTTGACAGCGATATGGCGCGGGTTCGGAAGCTACGGGATCGGCTCGAGACGGGGCTTCTGGAAAAGATTTCCAACACCATGCTCAATGGAGACCCCAAAAACCGGCTTCCCAACACAACGAACATTTCTTTCGAGTTTATCGAGGGAGAATCGATACTCCTCATGATGGACGCTCTCGGGATCTGCGCCTCTTCCGGATCGGCCTGCACCTCCGGCTCCCTGGAGCCTTCTCACGTGCTCCGTGCCATGGGCGTTCCCTTCACCGCGGCCCACGGATCGATCCGGTTCAGTCTCAGTGTGTACAACACGGAAGAAGAAATCGATTTCGTGATCGAAAAACTACCACCCATCATCGAACGGCTGCGGTCCATGTCGCCGTTCTGGAGAGAACAACAAAAAAAGAATTGAACCACTCTCCATTAATTCGGCAACACCGGAACCGATGCCGCATCCGGTGGTCTGAAGTTAAACACGATATCCAGAAAGCGCATCACGATCCGGTAAGTAAGTCCCCACAGAATCTCCCGGTTGTTGCCGTCTTCATAGATGAGACACGGAAATTCTTTCACAGTAGAGTTATCCATCTGGTTGTCCCCAGATGAAAGATGCGATATCGGAAGTTTTCCATAAGCCCCGGGATCGAAAAAGTGGCGAAAGGGAATATATACGATTCTTTCAACTTCCCAGTTCGGGGAGAAAGGTGCCTGCCGACAACTCCATGCCACCATGGGGTAGACCATGCGGTCAAATCGGGGAAAGGGTTCCGGGGCCATGGGGCCCAGAAAGCGAATCCGAAAAGGGTTGATGCGCATTTCTTCGAAGCTTTCCCTCAGACTGGTTGCCAGTAGATGGGAAAAGCCCGATAGTATCCGGGTCCGGTTTGGATTTCCGGAGTTCCTGGAGGCCCAGCGAAAAAGTGGAAATCCGGGAAGCCGCAGAAAACCGGCCAGAATTCGGTCGCGAAGAGGGGCCAGGCCGCCGCCTGGGAAGCACAGGTCTCCGGGTTGACGAACATGGCGGGAACGCTGGTTGAAAATGAGGCATGCCTCGGAAGCGTGCTTCGAATCGAAACGATGCATCCCCAGAAGAAAGAGCACGGCGGCCACGGTTTCGTGTGGCCCTGAAAATCGGACGCCTTCCAGCTGCTTCAGAAGCCGGCTGCGGATGTGGCCTCTAAGCAATTCGGGGTTTCGAAGAAGCTCTTCCATTTTAGATACCAGCCTGGAAAAAGGGCTCAGGCTCTCAGCAGCGGGGCATCTTCAAGCATGATTTCAAGCTCCGCTATGTCCACTTCGCTGAGGCCAAGGGAAACGGCTTCGGGAGCCGCCACCAGAAGCTGTTCTTCGGGCTCGCGGAGGCCGATGCCCATTTTATTGCAGGTGATATCCACCATCCGAACCAGCAGAAGGAGGGTGTTTCGGCTGTCGAAGTTTTCCACGTGATGATCCCGAGCCACAAGGCAGTAGGCCTCGGGAAGGTTCCAGTTCTGGGTGAGCAGCCAGCCCTGTTCATTATGGAGGCTGTCCATGATTTCCGTTACGAAGTCTTCGGAAGGATTGAAGCGATACTCTTTTTTATTGCGGATGGATTCAATGACCGTCAGAAGAAACAGCTTCCCGATATCATGAAGGAGACCTGCAATAAAGGCCTGGGATGAAATCTGGGGAAATCCGCTTTTTCGAGCCAGCCATGCGCTGCCGATGGCCGTGCCTACGGAATGACGCCAGAGTTTTTCCATGAACTGCCGGGTAAGCGGATCCCCTGACTTGAACAGCGCCTTCTGGGTCACCATCACGACGATGTTCGAGATTTGTTCGATTCCGAGGCGCACAATGGCATCCCGGACGGTTTCCACCTTCGAAAGGCCCCTGAAGAATGCGGTGTTGGCCATTTTAAGCACTTGGGCGGTCAGGGCCTGGTCTTCCCGGATTAGTTCTCTTATTTTTTCGATGCTCGGTTCCGGTTTGCCGACTTCATCCTGTATCTTCAGGGCGGTTCTATCGAAGGCCGGAAGGCGGGTTTCGCCGGATGTCAGGTGTTCCTCGATAATTTCCCTGAATGGTTTATTGCCGTTTTCCATGGCTAATCTCCAGTCATGCGTCTGAGTTCGGAAATGGACCGCGGCGGGTGGACATATGGCAGGCACCGGAGCACTTCGTCTAAAGTTGTAACGCCGTTGGCGGCTTTCATGATGCCATCTTCCAGAAGCGTGATCAGCCCGGATTGTTCGATGCTCGTTTTCCTGATTTCGTGAGGGGGCTTCCGATTGATAATGGCGCTTCTCAAATATTCGTCAAGCATGAGGATCTCAAATACAGCGGCTCTTCCCTTATATCCGGTGTATCGACACTTAGGGCACCCCCGGCCTTTACGGAAGTCGCACCCCTGGACATCGGCGGGGCTGTAGCCGAGCCGCCGGAGCATCCCCACCGTCGGCTTTTCCGGCACCGCGCAGGCCGCGCACGGGCGTCTGAGGAGCCTCTGGGCAATCACCGCTGTGATGGTGGAGGCTACGAGGTAGGTTTCGATGTCCATATTGATGAGCCGGATAATGCCCCCGATGCTGTCTTCCGTGTGGAAGGTGGTGAGCACCTTATGTCCGGTCAATGCTGCTTCCACGGCGACCTCCGCCGAAAATTTGTCCCGGATTTCACCCAGGACGATAACATCCGGATCCTGGCGGACGATGTGCCGAAGGCTTTCTTCAAACGTGACGTTGAGCTTCGGGTTGATGGAACACTGGGCAATGCCGTCAATGACGTACTCCACCGGCTCTTCTGCGGTGACGATGCAGGTCATGGGATTATTCAGATAATTGATAAAGCTGTAGACGGTGGTGGTTTTGCCCGAGCCCGTGGGGCCTGTCACGAGAATGACGCCGCTGGGCCGTTCCAGTGCCTGTTCCCTGAATCGCTGAAACAGCCGGGGGGAAATACCGGTATCTTCCGCCTTGAGGAGGGTGGCTTCCTGCCGGAGGAGCCGGAAAACTATCTTTTCTCCATAAAGGGTCACATAAATCGAGACCCGAAGATCAAGCTGGACATCGGCGGCCTCGAAGACAATTCGTCCGTCTTGGTGGCGACGTTTTTCGGCGATGTCGGCCCCGCACATGATTTTGATCCGGCTGGTGAGGGCAGGAGCCATCTCCTTGGGAAGATCTTTGTACTGGAGCAGCACCCCGTCCATCCTGAACCGGATCCGCAGCCGTTCCTGCAGTGGTTCGATGTGAACATCGCTGGCCCCGTCCCTGAAAGCGTCCATAATAATGGCATCCACGATGCCCACCACCGAATCGGGATCCACCATGCTTCTGGTTTTCCCGGAAAGGCTCCGGCGGGTTTTTTTGATGGCTTCCAGGATGGAGCGCCTCGCTGCAATGGCCGGTACAATGCCGCCCCCGAAGACCTGCTTGGCGGCATCGTACTCGTGCTTGTCGAGCGGGTCGATCATTGCCACAATGATGTCTTCCCCCTCCCTTCGGACAGGGATCTGGGGGTGCTCGTCATACCATTTGGAAGGGGCCTTGGCGAAAAGCTCCTTGTCAATGTTCATAAACTGGGGGTCCAGATAAGAAAAACCCATCTGAATGGAAAGCACCTCGATGAGCTTTCGTTCATCGATGAAGCTGCGTTCCACAAGAATTTCCCCCAGTTTCCGTTTGATCTTCTGTTCGCCCTGAATGCTGAAAGCGGATTTGAGGTCATGCTCCGTCAGGTGTCCGAGTTCCACCAGCAGGTCTCCGATGCGCATGGAAAGCCGATGCGAGCGGATGGTGGTTTTGATCTGCTCTTCGTTGATATAATTCAGCTCTTTGAGAATCTCGATGATCGGAACCGGCGCAGAGAGCTTTTGTTGGATCCGGAGGGCGTAGGCCACCTGTTGCTCGGTCACCATTCCTTCTGAAAGAAGAATGGATACGATCTTCCCGTGTTCTCCCGCGGCCGACTCCGGCGGCTGCTTCTCGGTCTTTTCTTTTTTAATTTTCATGGCGCCTTCAGGGTTATCACTCCAGGTGAGCCCGCGTAATTCGAAGCATCCTTCGGATCGGTTCGGCGGCACCCCACAGTAGTTGGTCGCCGACGGTAAAAAGCGTCATATATTCCGGCCCCATGTTGAGTTTCCGGATTCGACCGACGGGAACGCTGAGGGTACCGGTGACGGCCGCCGGGGTCAGCTCCCTGAGGCTGTCCTCCTTGGTGTTCGGTACGATCTTCACCCAGTCGTTGGCGTTCTTAATGATACCCGTAATCTCTTCAAGGGGAAGATCCCGGTCCAGCTTGATGGTCAGCGCCTGGCTGTGGCATCGCATGGCACCGATCCGCACACAGATTCCGTCGATGGGGATGGGGGGTTGCGATTGAAGAATCTTGTTGGTCTCCGCAAATCCTTTCCATTCCTCCCGGCTCTGTCCCGAAGGCATCCGGGTATCGATCCAGGGGATTGCACTTCCGGCCAGCGGCGCCCCGAAATTGCCGGTCGGAAAATCCGGACTTTTCATGGCCTGAAGCACCTTTCGATCGATATCAAGAATGGCGCCATCAGGATCGGTGTTCAGGGAACGGACCGATGAGCCGATGGCATCCATCTGGGATACCAGTTCCCGCATGTTCTGGGCACCTGCGCCGGAAGCTGCCTGGTACGTCATGGAGGTGACCCACTCTACGTATCCGTTTTTAAAAAGTCCGCCGATGGCCATGAGCATGAGACTGACCGTACAGTTCCCGCCGATGTAATCCTTCACGCCTTTTGCCAAAGCGGCATCGATGACGCCCCGGTTCACCGGGTCCAGAACGATGACACTGGTTTTTTCCATCCGGAGGGCGGACGCGGCATCGATCCAATATCCTTCCCAGCCGGCACCTCTCAGCTTCGGATATATTTCTTTTGTATAGTCGCCTCCCTGGCAGGTGACGATAATATCCAGGGTTCTAAGGGCATTGATATCTTTTGCATTCTGAAGTGCGGGGATATCCCGCCCGATATCCGGGCCTTTTTGTCCCACCTGAGAGGTTGAGAAAAAGGTCGATTCGTAGCCGTCAAAATCTTTTTCCGCCAGCATTCTTTCCATGAGGACGGAGCCGACCATTCCCCGCCATCCGATAAATCCCACGCGAATCATGAAGTATCCTTTCTGTTGCACATGTAAATTTCTTGAAAAATATGCAAAATCGAATGGAGTGTCAAGCGATAGAAAATTCCCTGACAGGGCAATCGTATATCTTTTGTTTACGAGTTTTGATAAGACCCATCGCTCTGAAAAAAGAATAAGGATGATGCCGGGGGAAAGACTCGATACCGGAAGTCTGAAAACTCGTAGATAAGAATCCGTAGGGAAAATCAGTGCCGCGGTCTTAAAGATACGTCAGTGCTTTGGAACCGATACGTTATTTTCAACCCGACCCCCAATCGGATTTTCCCAACGGATTCTAATATACTCAGACAGTCCAGACTTCCGGTATCGAGTCTTTCCCCTGGCTTTTCCGATTACAGATGCCCTCGTAACGACGTCCAATGCCACGCCAATTAGCTGAGCCGGGGAGGGAGTTTGCTGGAAGCCGGATCGCCTGTCTGAAGCAGATTACAGATTCTTAAGAAAATCAGAATGAAGGCTTGGAAATGGGTACTGTCTGTTTCATCATGTATGCAATCGTATTTCCCAATGACTCAGGCGCTGATTTTCTTTAGAAACTGTTATCCGCGAGTTCGAGACGGCTTCCAGCAAACTCCCTCCCCGGCTCAGCGGGTCTCCAACCGAGTATACCCCCTATTCTCCTCTTCCGCTCCAACACAGATCGAATGTATTTAAATAAATGAGATTGCCCTGAATTTCCTAAGCGCCTGCTTGGCAAGGTCGCCGACCTGGGTTTCGGTCAAGGACAGGTCAATATAGAGCTTAATAACGGCAGTATCGTCGACCAGCGCTTCAAGAGGCTCCCGAGCTATTTCCTCCCGGAGAGGCGTCAGTGCCCAGGCGGCCAGACCACGGCGGGCGGCATCGGGCATCTCTAAAAAAGGAAGAAAAAACCCGCCGCAATCGGCGCCCAGTTCAGGTCGCGCGTGAAAAAGCCGTCCCAGACCCCACAGGGCGCCCTGCTGAAGCGCCTCGTGCTCCAGTAAATTTCCTTTCGGATCGATGGTGGAAATCAGCAGCCTGTGATAATCCCGGGCCAGAGGCCGGGAACAGGCCATGATGTCTCCCATGGCTTCCGGAGAGCCCCATCCGATACCACCGGACTCGTCATTCAGATTCCACAACAGACGCCGCATAATTACCTGTGCCGAGGGCATATCCCCTTCGGCAAGCCGCGAAACGACCCTGCCCATGGCGGATACGGCCCGCCAACGGAGGAAAAGATCCGGGTGGCAGAGAAACGAGAACAGGGGATTGACGATGCGGCGCGGGGGAAGTTCCAGGATCCGTTCAAGCGCCCCCTGGAAATACGATTCCGTCAGGAGCTTCGCCACCCGCCGTTTCAATTCCCGCCCTTTCAATGCTTCCGCATCATTGGGGACGGGGATCGAGGGCATTATCGATCCTCCTGCCAGCTGATACAATCATCGGGGCAGTTTCGGATGGCTTCCTCCACGCACGGTTCCGGATAGCTGCTTCGCTCGAGCACCTGAATAAATCCCGTGTCGGTCAGTTCGAATACCTCCGGGCATACATCCACGCATACGCCGCAGCGGATGCAGTC
>JBECKW010000182.1:0-10335 GCA_040235505.1 Desulfobacterales bacterium | reverse complement strand
CTTTCGCCGAAGGCATTGATTTCGTGACCGCCCATGCTGTTGAGCGCGTTCATCCCGGCGCAGCCGAATCCCTTTGGCAGCAGGGAAACGGAATGATCGGTATCCAGGTTGATGATTTTGGCGCCGGCATCGTAGGCCAGCACGCTGTAGCAGCCGGCGTTGTATGGGTACTGCCAGGTGTTGAAGGGGTTGCCCGTGGAATTGGGGAAGGCCCGGGGGGTGCGTGATCCCAGCGCCAGGACGATGGCCCTGGCGGACAGCACGTAGACGGTGCCGTCATGGATATGAAACCCGATGGCGGCGGTGGTCCTGTTCCCCGTTTTGACAATTCGCGTAACCATCACATGGTCCAGCACCGCCAGGTCCATGTGCCGGATTCTTTTTGCCAGAAACCGTTTGGCGAACTGCCCGTTCCCGATATTCATCCACCAGTTTGCCTTCTGCCCGAACCCGGTGGTTCGAAGATAAGACCCATCGGGCTGTTTGAGGAAGCTCAGCCCGATATCTTCCAGCATTTTCACCATGCGGGGAATGACCTTCACCCATCCCCGGTCAATGGCGGCCGACGAGATCCCCCGGTTCATTTTGCCGATAAATTTAACCAACGCCTCATCCCTGTCCCATTCAGGGCCGGAGTTGAGGTTCGCCAGAAAATGATCGTTTCCCGCCCCGACGCACCCGGAACTCTCCAGCTTGCCCTTTTCCACCAGGAGTACTTTCGCCCCCGTCTCATGGGCGCCAATGGCCGCTCCGCAGCCGGCCGCTCCGGCGCCGAGGACGAGCACGTCCGTTTCCAGTCGTTTTATCTCGATGTCAGAAAAATTGATCACAGGTCCTTGTCTCCTTAAACGTATACGATCATGTTCAAATGTTTCCCTCCGGAAGACTTCTATGTCTTCTATTTACTTCCCACCAGATCGGGCAGCCACAGGGTCAACTCCGGAAAAACCAGGATGGATACCAGCACTGCCAGCGCGATGAGCAGGAACGGAAATCCCGCCTTGATCACGTCCATCAGTGATGTGTCCTCCGGGCATACGCCCTTCATCACAAACAGCATCATTCCAAAGGGCGGGGTGAGGCTTGCCAGCTCGCAGTTGAGAAGCGTTATCACGGCAAACCAGACCGGATCGAGCCCCAGGTTATCGACAATGGGAACGAAGAGGGGCAGTATGATCATGATGATGCCGGTGACATGCATGAACGCCCCCATGATCGCGATCAGGAATTGTATGCCGATCACCGCAACAATCGGCGGCATGTCCAGATGCACCATGAAATCGATGAGCCCGCTGGTGGCGCCGGAGAACGCAAGTATCTGGCTGAAAGCGGCGGCTGAAGCCATGATCAGCAGGATCATGGAGGAGAGGCGGATCGTTGCTTTCATGCTGTTTTTCAGAACATTCCAGTTGAATTTCCGATAGGCGGCAGCGAGCAGAATGGTACCCAGGCACCCGGTGGCGGCCGCTTCGGACGGCGTGGCGATGCCAACGATGATGACCCCCGTCACAAGAAAGACCACGATCGCGAGGGGAAGAATATATTTGACGGCGTCCAACAGTTTTTCCGACAGGGTGAACTGCTCCACATCGTAGGGAGGCGCCAGGGAGGGCTGCAGCCAGCATTTGATCAGGATATAGAGTCCCATCAGCACCGCGAGCAGGATGCCCGGAATGATGATGGCGATCAGCAAACGGCTCACCGATATACCCGCCACCACTGCGATGAAGACCCCCAGGCCACTGGGAGGCACCATCATGGCGATGGTTCCTGCTCCCAGGATCGGGCCGATCGCCATGGGCTTTTTATACTCGTAGCGCTGCATTTCGGGCACCATGGTGGAGCCCAGCATGGCAACGCTGGCCATGCTGGAGCCGCTGAGCGTGGAGAACAGCGTGCCCGTCAGTATGGAAAGAAAACTCAACCGGCCCGGTAATTTGCCGAACCACTTGTTAACCGTTTTAACAATCTGGGATGCCATCCCGGATTGGAAAAGGATGGCCCCCATGAGCATGAACAGCACAACCGGCACCAGGCTGAAGTTGGTGATCGAGGATCGTATGCTCAAAACCATCTGGGCCAGGCCGATCTCGCCGCCCCAGAGAACAAACGCGCCGATGATGTTGACCAGCAAAAAACAGAACGCCGTCGGCATGCCCGTCATCATGAGAAAGATCAGGCTAACCAGAATGAGTGATAAGGCCGACCACCACTCCATTATCTGCGTCCCCTGTTTTCGATTTTAATCACCTCGTTTCTACCGGTTGACTGGCGGATCGCGCGCCCATGGCGACGAATTTCAGGGTCCTTCGAAGAAATTGAAGGAAAAGCGGCAGGCTGCCGAGGGGGATGACCAGCAGCAGGTAGCCCTGGTTTATTTGAACGGTTCCGGATTCCAGAACCCCGTCCCGAAACATTCCCAGCGTCACCTGCAGCCCATACTTGAAAAGGATAAGGCAAATGCCTGCGCAGACGAGGGAGGTGACTGCGTTGATCCATGCCTGCGTTCTGGGTTTGAAGATGGTCAGAATTAAATCCATGTTTACATGGCCTTCTTCCCTCAGAACCCAGGCTGCGCCGAGAAAAGTAATGTAGAGCAGCATCATCTCGGAGAGTTCCAGGACCCCCATGATCGGCCGGTGGAAAACATAACCGCACGTCACATCCACACTGATGCCCACCATCATCAGGATGGTCAGAACGCCGGCCAGAAACGCAAGGGCTTCGATGAAACGATCGAAAAGGCGGGTAAGGAAGCCAAAAAACGGTTTCATGTCAGTTCCCTTTATATGAATAGATTACTCTTTCGGGACGAGAAGCGATCTTAAGGTGTCGTAGTCTTCCTTTTTCAGACGCTTCTTCGCGTCGGCCCACTTGGATTCATAGGCCGTGTCGAGGTACCATTTGGCATCTTCTTCCGAGAAGGTGATGGGCTCTAGACCGTATTCTTTAAACTGCTTGAAGTAAATGACGTCCTGGGCGCGCATCTCCTTCCATCTTTTCTCCTCGATCTCCCGGGTCACCTGAATCACGATGTCCTGCAGCTCTTTGCCAAGTTTGTCCCATGTCTTCTGGTTCATGAGAAGTGCGGAGGCGACCCGGTAGAAGCCATAGTCGACCCAGTAATGGACGACCTCATAGGTTTTCTGCACGCTGACATCGTCTGCCACCGAACCCGCTCCGTTGACCACTCCGGAGTCCAGCGCACCGTAGACTTCGTCGTTGGAAACTACTTTTGGAACGGCACCCAGTGCCATTAAAAAGGGATTATACGTGTTGTTGCTCCGCATGGCGATGTTTTTGAAGTCCGTTCTCGGATTCTTGACTGGAAAATTGATAAAAAGATAGTATTTCCCCGGGCAATGCACCACGCCCAAATATCGGACATTCATTTGCCGGTGTACTTTGACCCAGTAATCGTAGACGCCGTTTTCACGCTCTTCCATGGGGGTGAAGGACGTCAGGTTTGCGACACTGACCTGGGGAAGCATATTTTCGTAGAACGACATCGGGGTGTATAGCACGTCGACAACGCCGAATTTGACGGCGTTGGGCTGATCCCTTCGGGAGATCGCCTCCGGCCCTCCGATCCAGTTGAAAATCAGTGCGCCGTTCGATTTTTTCCGGATCTCTTCGACGATCATCTTCCCGGTTTCAGCCGATGTGCCCGAAGACTTGCTGAAGGCACTCACCATCTTGAGGACGATCGGTTTTTCTGTGGATGCCGCAGGGGCAAATGACGGCAAGGCAAGCGTCAGTGCCAGCAATGCCTGTAAAGCCACAAATGCAACCCTGTTTCTCGCCATTGCCCGTACCTCCTTGTTGCCTTCAAATTAGCAGATTAACCAATGCAGGATAATGCTCAATATTTTCCTATTGAGAAGGCTTAATACCTAGGTATTCGGCGATGCCTACGGCTCTGGGGAGGTGGAGTTTTTTCCGGATATTGGCCCGATGATTGTCTATCGTTCGCTCGCTGACACCTAACTGATCCGCGATCTCTTTTGTGATGAATCCTTTGCAGACGAGCTTGGCGACGGTACGTTCACGGATTGAAAGGAGCTGCCAGGCCGATCGGTCTCTATCGGCAACAACCGTTTTTTCCATTTGACTGCGATACTCATCGGCTGTTTTGTCATGAACCACCGTGAAGAAAGCCGGAGAACCTTTCTCGGTTTCACCCAGATACAGGATGTGGTGCTCTATCACAATCAGCGTCATATCGGGCTTTATATAGTGATTGCTGAAAGGTCCGATAAAGCCGTCGGCTCCGGCTTCTATCGCGTGTCTGACCTGGTCCCAGAGCGCCTGCATGGTTTTGATCTTGTTTGGTTCGAGGCGATTTGTCAGGGGACCGGAGGTGGATCTTGAAAACAACGCATTGTATGCGGCGTTTGCCCACACCTTTTCGAAATCCCGAATGTCCCACCGGCCTTTTGTGTCTACCAGTACGTTGCACGCGACAGGGAATTCATTCAGCAGCGTGAGCACATTTTCGAGCAGGAGTTTCCGGTATATGTCTTTCACCGCAATCACCTCCAGAGCGATCAATCATTTGGCATAGAGCGTTTAGTCTGCAAGCAGCCAATCCCTCAATCCCTCGATCGAATAGGCTCTTCGAAACGAATACATATGGTTGTTTCCGCCGGAGTCTTCCTGGCCTTTCGGCACGACCGTTCCTTTGGTGAGCGGCGTATACTTGATATGGGTGCCCGCCGTCTTGAGCATGCCGCTCACATAGGCCGCAAATTTCGCCGGGCTCGACGTTGCGCTCCAGGAGTTGGGGCCCTTCCATCCGGGGATATCCCTGGGCATATAGACCTTTGAGCCTTCTTTTTCCCATTCTTTCATGGATGCATTCATGCCGGGAAATGCTTTCAGATCCCCCTGCGAAACCACGATCCACAGATTTTTATCATACAGCGGACGCGTCTTTTCCGCGTCCCATTGCCCGGCCACCAGAAGGGCCTTTGAAAACAAATCGTGATCTTCAATCATCATGGCCAGGGACATCATGCAGCCCATGGACTGACCGGTCGCATACACCTTGCCCGGATCGATGCTGTAGGTCGAGAGCATCGATTTCACCATTCTGATCGTCATGGGCAATGCTTCCGAATATTCGCTTTGGTCATTGACGACGGGCTTGGCGCCCTTGGCATATTGCGGGGCGAGCACAAAGCATTCATGCTTCGCCTGCTCCGCCGGAGTGGCCCAGATCGAAGCGCCGTAACAGTGCTCCAGAGTTGCGAAAATATTGTCGCCCACGACGCTGGCGTCATGGATAAACAAGACCATCGGGTAGGATTTTGTTTTATCGTAATTTTCAGGCGTGTATAAATTATACAACAAGGTGCCGCCGGTTTCTTTGTCCGTGTAGTAGAACTGCCGGAAATCGTCCACCACCAGCCGGTGGACGGTATCGTTGCGCCAGAGCTTTCCGGTATCCGCCGGGATCGTCTCACCATCCGTTGTGGCGATATCACCTGCCTGCAGCACGCTGATGCCCGTATCGCCGTTGACCGATATCGCTGTCATGATGGGAAGTTCGTAATCGGTGGAAAGCTCGATGATGACATAATTCCCATCAACACCCGTAGTGCCTTCAGGCGCCGTTTCCGGGGCGGTGTTGGCGTAGATTCTCGTTGGGTGAATATCGATATTCACCCCCCCCTTGTCGTCTTTCACCGCCGCCTGCCACTTATCGGACAGCACCACCTTGAAATCGCCCGGATCAAGGGATGCGTTACGGATGGCCTTCTCGTACTGGATTGCCACGGCCACCGGTTTCTGTCCGTCCGGAAAAACCTTCGTAATGGTCGTGACATGGTCGACGAGTTTGGGGCCTGTCATTTTCTGGGTGAACAGCCAGTCTCTCAAGCCCTCGATTTGGTAGCCTTTCCGCCAGGTGTAGACCCGATTGTCGGCGCTGTTATCCGCCAGCCCTTGGGGAACAAGGGTTCCCGCCTTGAATACCGAATAACGGATGTTGCCCTCCTGCGCGGCCATGTCCTTGACATCGGCGGCAAGCTTCCCGTCGCCTGCCTGTGCGTCCCAGGTCGCCTTGTCGACCGTCTTGCCCTGGGCTTCGATGGCCTTCATGCACGCGTCCATGCTGGGGGCGGCTTCATTATCCGCTTCGGATGTCACGATCCACATATCGGCATCCTTCAATTTGGACATTTCAGCCGGATCGTAATCGGGGGCGAAAAGGAGCGAAGCGTCGAACATATAGGGGCGGTCGATCATCATCTTCATGGCGGCCCTGGCGCCGCTTCCCTGACCGGTCAGATAGACTCTGTTCTTGTCGATACCGGGAACCTGCTCCAGCAAAAAGTCCAGGGTACCGAGGATACTCAGATATGAATTTGCCAGGACACCTCCTGGATGGTGATTGACGGCCGATTCATAGTTTTTGTCCACCAGGGGCTCTCGATAAGCCGGCACGATGACAATGCATTCATGCTTTGCCTGCTCGGCCGGATCCGCCCAGACGACTCCGCCGATCCCGCCGTTGGTTAAAACACCCGCATGCTTGCCGTCGGCGTCATTTTCATCCGCCAGGAACACCACCACCGGATATGTTTTGGTCTCGTCATAATTTTCAGGAAAGTATATATTATACTTTGTATTGCCATGAGCAGGATCCTGGTGGCCGGGTTTCAGAAAATTATCGACGATCAAATTGCGACACCAGTAATTGGCAACGGCCTCATCCTGGTTTTCAAACGCGGTATATTCGGCGCCGGTCGTTGTCTTGATATCGCCCACCTGATAAATATAAACAATTTTCCCGTCTCCGTTTTTTTGGTTTTTTGCCACCAACGTCGCCGGATGCGGTGTCGGGTCCCAGGAAATATTTCCAACCTGCTTTATCGGATTCGGGGCGACACCTTCGCCCATTGGCACAACCGATTTTATCCCCCGGGTATCCGTTGCCGTGGCCGTGTCGGCGATATAATCATGGGAAAGCTCCAGTATGACGTAAGGTCCCTCAACACTTTGAACCGCTTTTTCCGGCACCGAGTTGGTATAAACCCTGGTAATTGCCTGTCCCTCGACGTCCGTGACGACCTTGAAGTCCGATGCCGAAAGCGTTGCGCTGTCGATGGGGGCATCATATTGAAGCACGATCGCGGTTGTCTTCCAGCCGTCCGGAAATACTTCGGTAATGGGTGCGATACCCAATATGTGGCCCTTCGCATCTTCCTTTGAATTTGTTGAACACGCACATATTCCCATCGCGAACAAAACCACAAAGACAACCGATATCGAACTTTTCCATTTCATCTTCATGTATTCTCCTTATATCTGGGGTGCTCTGTGAATATTTGATTGGAAACCTTAGAAGTGGTTTCAAAACCTCCCCTAAGGCCCAATATCTGCGTTGGAGCGATGGATCCAATCCTCGAAATATTACATATATTCCTCCGGTTAAATCCACCGCTCCGCCTTGATCTTGAACCTTATTGGAGGCTTTGAAACCACTTCTAATCCGGCGAAGCCTGGGAATTTCAAATTCGAAATTTTAAATTTCAGATTCAGACCCACAGAGCGTGAATCAGGTTGACCTTTTGGCGATACATACGCTTTTAAGTGGATGTTTCTGATAAAAGCTTTATTACGGGTATAAAATGCATCCTACAGTAATGACAGTCAAGTATAATCTGAAATCTGAGCAAGGTAACCGTATTTGAAAAGCTGAAATAAAAAAGACGGCCGTTCAACATCCAACGTCCAACATCCAGTTGGCGGATGGTTGCCGATAAAATCAGACTCTAACCTCTCATTGGATGTTGGACGTTCTTTTTTTCAACTGCGATTGCCTTGGCAGACGGTTGCTTTTGTCTTGCTTTTTACAACGAAAACTGAAATGGTCTGACCATGAAAAAGGCAATAACCGATTAATAAATATGGGGGGATTCCGATGGTTACTGATGCACACCACGACAAAAAAAGGCGGGTCAACACCATGCCCCGAATAGCGGCTGTTTTACTCCTGCTCAGCATGCTGTTTACATCGTCAGTATTTGCAGAACCGGTGATCCCGTTTGACGCCTCCTCACTGAACAAACTGGGGGATGAAACAGCGTATGGTTCCTACCTCATCCGTAAAATAGGAGACAGCGCCTACCAGATCAACGACCCTGGCGATAAAACCACCAAGGGCGGCGGGTGGGGGGTTGATATGTACCTGCTTCGCGGCACCCAAATGGCATTGCTGATCGACCTGGGAAACAATTATATCACCGGTTATGAAAAGGACCTGATAAAACCTCGCAAGAACGCTGCGGAAGAGCTTCTGTCCGTCGTTGACGGACTGACGGGCAGGGTGCCCCTAGAAATCGCCGTTACGCATATGCATCCGGATCATGATGGGATGACGGGAGCTTTTCTCAACCGAAACGTGACCTTCTGGGCAGGGAAGGGGGAAGACCTCAATGCACTTAAAACGCAGCATGGCTTGGATCCGTCCATCTATAAAGTCTTTACCCAGGGGGAAAAGACATTCGACCTTGGTGAAGGGCGCATTGTCGAAACTTTTTTGGTCAGGGGTCACAGTAATGGCGGCACCGTATATATCGATAAGAGAGACTCGCTTGTCTTTTCGGGGGACGCCCTCGGGTCAGGGTTCGGCCAGGCCTTTTCCTCCGTCGAAAAGCTCAAGATGGTTGCCCAAGACTCCCGGAAGCTGGTGGAGTATATAAAAGCCAATTTTTCTCCCTATGAACGATACGGACTGAGGCTTTACACCGGCCATTCGTGGCAGAACGTTTATGGCGGCTTCCTGTACCCGAACAAATCGAAAATCGATGTGGGATATCTGGATTGGCGCTTCATTCAGGACGTGGCAAACTGCGCCAATGGAATACTCCAGGGAAAGTGGCTCGTTGAAGGCAGTGGGGTTCTGTATATTGGAAACATGGTCTATACGGATGCCTGGCCGTCCGCCGCGGGAAGGGCGATGATGGTCTCCGGCATCGGCACGATCATCATTCCCCTCGAGACAGCCTATGAGGCGGCCGGTTTGAAGATGCCGGAGAAGTAATTAGATGCCCAGTCGTCCTGGAACTGTACGAGATCGATATGTCCGGATTTGTTTTCGCCTTCGGCGCCGCTTTTTTCGCAGCGACAGCCGATGCCTTCAGCAAGAAAGCCTTGAGTCGGCACGGGGCCGTGGTAACGGCGTGGGCAGGGCCGGGGTTTGCCTCTCTCTTTTTACTTCCGCTGCTCTTTTTCATCGATATTCCACCCCTAGACCGATACTTCTGGGGCACCATTGCGCTTGTGATTCCCATGGAAGTGGTGGCTCTCATTCTCTACATGAGGGCTATACAACTCTCACCCCTTTCCCTGACCATCCCTTTTCTTTCCCTGACGCCGGTCTTCACGCTTCTGACCTCGTTTCTCATACTGGGAGAAGTCCCGGAACCGTCCGGTTTTATCGGGGTGTTTCTGATCGTGGCCGGCGCATTTCTGCTGAATGCCCATCTGCTCAAGGAAGGAATTCTGCAGCCCTTCCGATGCCTGACGAAGGAAAAAGGACCCCTTCTCATCATGCTGGTGGCCTTTATTTACAGCTTCACCTCGACCCTGTGCAAAGTCGCCATCCATCACAGCAGTCCCGAGTTTATGGCCACCTGCTACGTTCCCATGATTGCCCTCTGCTTTCTGCCGCTGGCCCTCCGACGGGGAATGCGATGGGGCGAACTGCGTTCAGGGGCGGGTATTTTTCTGCTCATGGGCGCCTGCCATGCCTTTGGAGGGCTTTGTCATTTCAAGGGCCTCTCCATGATTCTGGTCTCCTACCTGATTTCCGTAAAGCGCCTGAGTCTGCTCCTCAGCGTCCTTTACGGCGGTATTTTCTTCCACGAAAAGCATATCCGGGAGCGGCTTCTGGGATGTGTCGTGATGCTGGGGGGCGTTGTCATGATTCTGCTTTAAAAAGTGCAGGGCAACATGGGGCATGGCAGAAACGATAAGCGGTTTGGAATGATAATGAGGCAGTCATAATGCCTATTGTATAAGTTGGCATTCAAAACGAAAGGAGGTCATCCAAATGTCGGATTCAAACCGAAGAGAATTTCTGAAAACTATGGGCGCGGGGGCGCTCGCGGCCGGCATGTTTATGAACTTTCCGAAAGGGGCCTGGCTCACCGCCGATGATGCCATGGCCGCAACACCTGCCGGTTCAGTCAGTGACCGCAGCGTGGCGTGCGACGTTCTCATCGTCGGGGGCGGGTATTCAGCCTGTTTCGCCGCCATCAAGGCCCGGGAGCAGGGCGCTGAGGTGGTCATGGTCGATAAAGGGCTTGCCGGCAGATCCGGGCAGTC
>JBECKW010000168.1:0-4452 GCA_040235505.1 Desulfobacterales bacterium | reverse complement strand
GGGTTATACATGTCCAGATCGGGGTTGAGCACCTGCCCGTTATTCTCGCTGACGATGGCCGGATCCAGACTGAAGAGTGCCATGGCGCCGCCGCTGAAATTTGCATCGATCAGCATCAGGCCGTCGACCGGGGGCATGTCCGCAAGCGTGTCGGGACACGGGACCAGTTTCTCGGAATCCTGGCATACCTTGACGCCGTTTTCAGAAATGTTGGCGTAACTGGCCATCAATCCGCCCCCGCCGCTGTGCCCAAACAGAAGGATTTTTTTGACTCCGGGATATTTTCGAAGATATGCCACCGCGGCCTTGACATTCAAAAGCATTTTATCTTGATCGTTGTCACTGATGAACCCCGACTTTGAAGTGGAGCAGTTGGCGCCGAGCGTTCGGTAGCCGCGCTTGGCGAGCTCGAGGCAGGGGGTGGCGGTCAAATAGTCCCCTGAAGGATGCATGGCGATGACAGCGATTTCGGCTTTCGGTCCGGGTGTGACCGGCTCATACAGCACGCCGGGCACGCCTCGTCCAAGATGCACAAAGGTGCTTTTAACGGATTGAGCCATTGAAGTGGCAGTCAGGCAGACGCTCAGCGTTGCAACCGCCGCAAACATCAAAAGAATTCGTTTTTTCATGGGTCACATCTCCTCGTTTAGAATCGTCCCGGTTTGCTCAACCACCCGTCCATATAATCCACCAGTGTCTTGAGGGTGTCGCCGTAATAGTTTTCCGGCTTTCCCTGGGCGACGGCGCATGCCTTGCAAGGGCTAAAATTGTGCGTGGCGCCTTCCACGTAGGCCAGCGTCTTGTCGGCGCTCTTCGCATGTTCGTAGAAAGTCTCCGATGAAAAGTATTCATGGGAGCCCGTCATTCCCATCATCAGAAGGGGTACGGTCAGGGTCTCGACAGCGCCGACCACGTTGTTGTAGCTCGATTGGTAATCAATGCCGTAGAAGGAACTCCCGTCATAAGCAAAGCCTTCGGTGGTTCGCAGTGCAAAAGAGTTCAGGAAGCAGCGGACGGTGGTCATCATGCCTGAGCTGTATAGCGAGGGGGTCGTGGATTGGGTTACCCCTCGCGGCACACGAACCGAGTGGACGATCTCCTTCGTGATGGTTCCGTCGGGATGCAGGAGAGGCCAGGCGTTTCGGGTATGCGCCCACAGGCTCATATCTTCCGTAAAAAGCTTGTTCGCTCTGAAACTGCCGGAAGGAATGACAAGCGGCTCATCGTCGCTGAAATTACCCTGGCCGGCTTCGATTTTCTTCAATCTGTACAGGGCATAATCGATCAACCGGTTCTCCCTCGCCCCCACCTCGGAAAAGAATTTCTTCTTGAATTCTTCACTATAGGTCGAGCCTTTGGGATCGAAGCCGTTTTCAGGGTTGTACATGTCCAGTGCGGGGTTCAGCGCCTGCCCGTTATCCTCGCTGACAACGGCCGGATCCAGGCTGAACAGGGGCATTGCGCCGCCGCCGATATTTGCATCGATCAACATCACACCGTCGACCGGCGGCATATCCGCAAGCGTGTCGGGACACGGGACGATTTTCTCGGAGCCCTGGCAAACCTTGACGCCGTTTTCAGCAATGTTCGCGTAAGCGGCCATCAATCCGCCGCCCCCGCTGTGGCCGAGCAGAACGATTTTTTTGATCCCGGGATATTTTCGAAGATATGCCACCGCCGCCTTGACGTTCAGCAGCATCTTATCGGCATTGTTGTCGCTGACAAATCCCGACTTTGAAGTGGAACAGTTGGCGCCCATCGCCCGGTAGCCGCGCTTGGCCAGTTCGATACAGGGCGGGAACTCCAGATAGTCCCCTCCGGTATGCATGGCAATGACGGCGATTTCGGCTTTCGGCCCTGGGGTGACCGGCTCATACAGCACACCGGGCACTCCACGATCGAGATGCACAAAAGTGTTTTTAATGGGTTGAGACGCTGAAGGGGCCGCCAGACAGAAGCTCAGCAGCAAAAGGATCGCAAACATCAGGGGGGGATTTCTCTTCATTTTTTTTCTCCTTTTCCAGAAAGATGCAGGCGGGAAACGTCTTGGATAATTAAACAACCCCTCCCGGACGCATTTGCCGGGAGAGGTTGCAGTACTAATTTCTAAAGATCGATCAGAACTTGGCGCTCAGGCTTAACCCAAAGGTCCGGGGATCACCGATCTGAGCACTCGTACGAAGGGGTGCCGAGATCACGTATTCCTTGTCAAAGGCATTCCGCATCCAGAGGTTCGCAGTGTATTTCTGGCTGGCCGATGTCCAGGAGAGAGCCCAGTTGCAAAGCACCACGGAATCCTGCCAAAGCATAGGCAGCAGGCCGGCTTCATAATCAAATTTGTTCAGGTTGTTCGTGTAATGGCCATCTTTGTAATTAAATTCCACCCGGGGTACCAGGGTGGACCCATCGCCAAGCGCAAACATATGGCTATAGGTGAGTGTGGCTTCCCATTCGGGAAATCCAGGCGTTTCATCCAGGTATATCGCATCCTGGCCGGTACCCGGAATCTGTTCGGCGCCGGTTATAAAACCGACGGTTTTCGGGTAATCCTTCTGATCGGTCTTTAAATATCCCACATTCAGTTGGAGCCTGTCATTCATTGTCATCAGCCACTCGATATCAGCCTCCAGACCCAATATGTTGTTCCCGATCACGAGATAGGCATTGGCGGGCCGTCCGGAACCTATATTTACGTTGTAATTATTGGGCCACCCGCTCTGGTCGTAGAAGAATATGTCACCGTTCACCCGGAGGTGGTTGTTCAGGAACTGGTTCTTGGTACCGATTTCATAGGAGGTCAGCTTCTGCTGGTCCCATTGACGGACCGCAAAGTACAAATCGGGATCGTTTGTTTTTATGCCGGTGGGCGTTATCTGCACGCTGCCCGGCAGGAAGCCCGTGGCGGTCATGGCATACACCATGCTATTGGGCGTCAGGTCATACTCGAAGCGCAGTTTGTAGGTAACATTGGTAAAATTTGCGACTTTGCCTTCGGCATTTGCGCCGGCCCAGATCGGTGGGTTTGCGCGGGGCTCGCCAATATCGCCGGTTACGGGATTATAATAAGGAAAATTGAAGTTCTCGATAAACAGGAAGTTGGAGACACATTTGGTTTTGTCAAACCGCAGACCCGCCGTGATACGCAAATCGTCCGTAAGTTTAAAGGTCTCTTCCGTGAAAAGTCCGTAGGCTTTCGTCGTTCCGCTCCGGTTTCGCGTGTTGAACGGCACATCTTCATCGATGGGCGCGCCGCCACCCCCCGTCATGTCCACGGCATATACCTGGGTCCTTCCGGCCTGGTTGTCATACTCCTCATAGAAGTAGTTGGCACCGATGAGCCAGGTAAAACGGCCGTCCGTGTTGGACTGCCAGCGCAGTTCCTCGGTGTGGACATTGTAAGTGGGCCAATTGTTGTAATTGATAACCTGCATGTTATTTGTCGCAGGGCCGAGGTATGAGATCGCCGGGATGGTAAAATACTCATAGTCATGATAGGCCGCGATCCAGGTCAGGGCGCTGTTGCCCAGATCGTAATTGGTGGTGAGAGAGATCTGGTTGTATTTGCGCGGTGCATCCCTCACGTAGTCCAGCTTGTTGCCGGAATGATAGTCGATCTCGCCCGGCGCGACCACCGCGATCGACCAGCCGCCGTTCCAGTCCTGAGTTCTCTTGATTGATCCGGCCAGTATAAAGTTGAGCGCATCGGTAGGCTGGTAAAGGACCTTGATCCGGCCCTCTCTGAGGTCGACCTCGCCGCCCTGGGCATCAAAATATCCGTCCCGGCGATAATAATGACCCGCCGCGCGAACCGCGACCTTGTCACCGATGGGGATGTTGATGACATCCTCCGTGTTGATGAGATTGTTCGAGCCGACCTCGAAACGAGCACTGCCCTCGAACTGTCCGAGGTGCGGATCGTTGGTGTAGAAGGCGACCACGCCACCGGTGGCGCTACGCCCGTACAGGGTCCCCTGGGGACCGCGCAGGACTTCCACACGATTGACGTCCATTTGTCCGCCAATGCCCTGGTAAACGCCGTCCACATAGACCGCGGTGGTGGCGGGCAGGACATTGTTGTCAATGCTTCCAGCCTGGGTGCGCTGAATGCCGCGGATCGAAATATTGTTGTCGGTGTTGCCTTGACCACCGGTGTCCCACCTGACGTTGGGAACGGTGTCGAGCATCTCGGCGGTTGAGGTCTTGCCCATGGTGGCCAGGGTATCACCGGGCAGGGCCACCACCGAACTGGCCAGTTTCTGAAGGTTTTCGGACCGTTTTTCCGCCGTCACGGTGATTTCCTCCAGCGTGAACGTATCTGAGGAATTTTCCTGGGCCATGGCGACTGGCCCCAAAATGAGGCAGGTAACCGCCAGTAATGAGAAGAGAACAAAAGCCTTTTTCATGTTTTTCCCCCTTTTTTGACTTGGCCGAGACATTTGGCGTTCGGCAGTT
>JBECKW010000146.1:0-21279 GCA_040235505.1 Desulfobacterales bacterium | reverse complement strand
CACCTGCATCCAAGGCCCTTCGGGTATGGCTGTGGACCGAACCCTCGGAGCGGATCGATGCCGCCGCTGCCAACTGAATCATTTCCGCGGTCTTTTCGTCCAGGGGGCCTTCGCTTTTAATGGATTTCCCGAGGGTCTCCATTGCATCCATGAACTTCGGGTGTCGCTTCCTCAGCGTTTTGTAATGCTTGGGGGGGTGTGTTGCCATGATGCCCTCCTGTCTCCCGATTTCGGGGAAACTTTTCGCTGTCGGCGCCTGGCCTTCAGCTTTTGGTGGTGGGTGGTTTTGAAAAAATCTTTTTAATATTTTACATCGCAGCCGCCGCAGTTTCAAGCGACAATCTTTTTGCCAATCAGCAACGTAAATTTAACTTAAAATCCTGTTTTACAAATTCATTACAAAATACAGTTGGAATCAAATAATTGCTTTACATATGGGGGGTACGGATAATTAGGGCTTGGTTTAACAAGAGGCGGGCGCCTTCCCATCTTTGGTCAGCAATGCAGTCGTTCTATTTTTCAAATGAAATTGAAAAAAGGTTCTTCATGAGAATATACAATATCTTTCTGATGATGCCACTGGCGGTTGTTTTATTCTTAATGCCCGATGTGGCGGATGCAAAATTAAAAATCGATGGTCGACTGGACGAACCGGACTGGGCGACGGCACGGGTTTTTCAGGACTTCATCGTGATCGACCCGCTGACCTTCGATACACCTCGCCTGCTCACCGAAGCCAGGCTTCTGTCAACACCCGAAGGCCTAGCCGTTGCATTCATCTGCCATCAACCATCCGACGAAATCCGGACCCGAACCGTTACCCGGCGAGACGCCAATGAATTCGATGCCGATTCCGTAAGTTTCATGGTTGATTTTGATGGCACGGGAGTTACCGCATACGAATTCAGTGTCTCCGTCACCGGCTCATACCGGGATGGCACCATCACCCACGAGAACCGTTTCAATTACGACTGGGACGGCCTCTGGCAGCGTGCCGTCGATGAATCATCGGACCATTGGACCGTCGAGATCCTGCTCCCCTGGTCGATTGTTGCAATGCGCGAAGATGAAGGTGAAACGCGAAATATCGCAGTGTTCTTTCAGCGGGAAGTAAACGCAAGCGGCGAAAAATTCGCCTTTCCGGCAACAAGTCCCATACAACCGCGTTTTGTTTCCGATTTCGAGAAGGTGGCTGTACCCCGATATTCCGCCCGGGAATTCGACGTATGGCCTTATGCAACCGTAATGAGCGATTTCGTGAGGGACAGCATCACCGCAAAAACCGGACTTGATATTTTCTGGAAGAAAAGCGGAGACTTCCAGGCGGCCGCCACCTTCTATCCCGATTTCGGCCAGGTGGAAAGCGATGACCTGGTCATTAACTTCACGGCCATCGAAACGGCCTTCAGTGACAAGCGACCGTTTTTTACCGAAAACCAGGGCATTTTCAACAGTATGCTACCGGGGAATTTAAGTGTTTTTTACACCCGCCGCATCGGAGGAGAGAGTGATAAGGACCGTACCCCGAGCGATATTCTGGGCGCCGTAAAGGCCATCGGATCCGCTGGTTCGTTAAACTACGGCCTGTTTAGCGCGCTGGAAGACGGTGATGCGGGAAAGCAGTTTTATGCCGGCCGAATGGTATATCCGGGAGAGACCTTGTCCTTGGGGGTGCTCAGCACCTACGTGGAAAGGCCCTTTGTTGACCGGACGGCGCTGGTCAATACGATCGATTATGATGTCAGGCTCGGTGAGTCCTGGCGATGGTACGGGCATTTCATCGGCAGCACGGTGAGCGAGGACACCGGATCCACTCACGGTTACGGCATTTTCAGCAAGGTCGAATATACTCCCAACGATCGGTGGGGCTGGCTTGCAGACCTGACAGCATTTTCAGACGATCTCGATTTCAACGACATGGGATATATGGAGCGCAACAGCCTTGAAAAACTGTTTGTCGAGGCCCAATACAACCAGACGGAATTCGGCGAAGATTCCCGCACTGCATCCGTTGCCTGGGAAGCCAAGGGGATATTCGAAAGAAACACGGACGGCGTCCGCCTGAGGAATAACTTCCAACTGGAACGTGAGCAGAAGATGCGAAGCGGCTCCGAGGTGTCCGTTGAGATCTGGTACAACACGGAAGGTTACGATGACCTGATCTCCCGTGGAAACGGGCTGGTGCATTTAAATGATCAATGGGATATCGAGCTTTCATACGAAACGCCCAAACGGGGCGCGTGGCGTCAATCCATCAGCCTTGGGGTGTTTCAGGAGGGGTATGAAGACTGGGGAGCAGGTTTTGGGGCCGATGTTACCTGGTATCCATACGACACGTTCAACCTGGAGGTCAGTGTGAATCCCCGGTGGAGCCGCGACTGGTTGATCTGGTTGCAGGAAGACCGGTTCGGAAGCTTCTCCCATCGCGACATTGCCGGAAACATCACCGCAAACTGGTTTCCCGCCGAGAGCCATGAATTCCGGATGAGGGCCCAATGGCTCACCATCGATGCAGATGCCGAGCAGGGCTACTGCATCGGCCCCCGGGGCCGGCTGGTGGAGAGCAACGATGTGGTGGATGACTTTGCCATGATCAATTTTGGCGTTCAGTTCCGCTATCGCTACGAAATAGCGCCGCTGTCGGACTTCTACGTTGTTTACAGCCGTGGGGGACTGGAGCGCATTGAAGATCCGTCCCGAAACACCCTGGGCCTTTTGGGAGACAGTACAAGCCTCAGGGATTCGGATCAATTTTTAATCAAACTGCGATATCGTTTTTAAAAAAGAAGAAAGGAGATTTTATGAAATCTATGTTGGAAAGAACTTGGGTTTCCCCTTTTGTTGCCATTTCCTTTTTAATGGTTGGCGCAACCGGTATTTTAATGCTGCTCCATGTGAAAGGTCATGCCATTTCGAACCTCCACGAGTGGATGGGCTTCATATTCGTAATCGGTGGGGTACTGCATCTGATCCTCAACTGGAAGGGGTTTCTGTCGTGCTTTCAAAGCAAACAGAGCCTGTTTGCCATTGTGCTTGTTGCGGCCTTTTCTCTGCTGCTGGTAATCGGCGGAATGATGGGGGAAGAAGAACGTCCGGGATTTGGCAAGCAGGGAGAATACTTCCAAACCCACCGTCGATAGTTACAGTTTGATACGACATATGCGAAGCTGCTGCGGAGGCGTCATAGTGAGGCCTTCCGCAGCCGGTCGCAGGATTGCATCTGAGAAATCTGGGACATTCTGATCAGGAGGACCGCAATGGAAATCGAAAACAGATACCATCTGGACGAATACCTGATTATTGAGCACCCCGATGCACGTCTTGAGTGGGTGGAACATTTCGGATTGGGGATGCAGCGCAGCGGAACCTGTTACGTGAATGGTAATATTCTATTTATCGGGAACTGGCAGAATCAGGACGCCGGATTTTTAATGTTGGAATATACTGAAAAACTGCATAAACTGCCGGAGTGGCGGAAGACAAGGTTTATCTGCCCTATCGGTTCGATACTGGATACTGCTACGGGGAAAAGGGCCAATGAAAAAACCATTGAGAATTTCCTGAAAACGTTTCCCGTTGTTTTTGTGAAACAGACAACTCACAACGGTCAGGAAAAAGGAACGTTTCGTCTCTGGGGATACCGGCTTACAGTCAACCATGAAGAAGATATCCGGTGGGAAAAATACGGCGGTGCTTCCCGAATATACGGCGGGAAAGGTCAAATAGAATCCGGCGTTCTTTTCCTTGGCCCCTGGTCACATCAAGTAAGACGGCAAACAAGAAAAAAATATTTTGATGAACTGGGTCAACTTCCCAGATGGACCGGTACAAAATTTTGGTGCAAAAACAGGCTCTAAATCTCGGAGGCCGCACCGAAGGCGGTGCGAACGGACTTCGCCACGTTTCCATCCGCATGGTCAAGTATGATGCCGCGGGCATGGCAGTCACCGACGATGAAAAAGCGCTTGGCCGATCCGTAAAATTTAAGCGCCTCCTCGTGTCGCGGTTTTCGACCTGCGTAAATTACCACATTGTCGGTCTTGATGGAGTGCTTCGCCCCCCCGGCGTCCACATAGGCGACGCTCTCGGCCGTAATCTCGGTTGCCTTCGCCCCGGTGACAAATTTGAAGTTGGGAAGCGCCTCCCACGCATTCCTCAATTGCCCGACGAAATGGATCTGGTTGGCATCGGGCGCGAGGCTTCTATCTTCCGTTAACACGGTGACGTCATGACCGTGCTGGGCCAGGTAGATAGCCGTCTCCGTGCCGATTTGGCGGCCGCCGATCACGACCACGCGTTTTCCCAGGGCCTTCTCGTTGCCGTAAACGAAGATGGGCGGCCTTACGATGGAACGGTCGGCACCGGGAATGTCCGGAATGACCGGATCGGCGCCCAGGGCGACGATCACCGCGTCGTAACCCTTGGCTTTGATCATCTCGGGGGTGGCCCGGACCATCAGGTTAACCTCAACGCCCGCCTTGTGAATCTGGCGGATCAGGTAATCCTTGAAATCCTTGAGCGGCCATTTATGCGGGTCGAAATCCGAGTGCGAGATCTGACCGCCCAGAAAGTCGGTCCGCTCGTACACCGTCACCTTATGGCCACGCTGGGCTGCGGTAAGTGCCGCCTTCATCCCTGCCGGGCCGCCGCCGATGACGGCGATTTTCATGGCGGAACGCGGCGGATCGATCATCCGGAGCATCCGATGGGCGTGCCCGGTCTTCGGATTCACGGAACACCAACTGTACCAGGGGCCCTCCATGGAGATCCCATGGCAGTCGTTGCAGCGGATGCAGGGGACGACATCCTCGCCCCGTCCTTCGTAGGCCTTTTTGCCGTACTCAGGGTCGCATATCCAGTTCCGGGCCATGGCGATGATATCGGTCTTGCCGGAGGCGATGAATTCGTTGTTCAAATCGAGATCCTGATAGCCACCCACCGGGGCCGTGAACACCTTCGCGCCGCTCTTCTTGATAGCCTCGGCATAGGAAAGGGTCACCGGGTGTTCTTTCACCGAATTGAGACCCGAGGGATGAGACGCATCGCCATCCACCGCCCGAAGCTGAATGATATCAAGTGCGCCCTCCCAGACTTTGGCGTATTCGACGACATCCTTGATGGTGAAGCCGCCCGGCGGCTCCTCACCGCTGACCTGGGCCTCCACCAGGAAGTCGGGCCCGCACGCCTTCTTGATGCCCTGGAACATTTCGAGAGGGAAACGGGCGCGGTTCTCCAGGCTCCCGCCGTACTTGTCCGTCCGCTTGTTGAAGGCGGGCGACAGCGCATAGGCCAGCATGCTGGCCCGGTAGGACATATAAATGTTCACCATGTCGAATCCGAGGGATTGATACATCTTGCACTGACTGGCGGCATCCTCGATCATCGATTGGAGCATCTCGACGGGGATTTCCTTTCCGGGAATGCTTCCCATGCCGAATCGGCCGGGCATGGGCGTGTTGCTGATGGTATACCCCTCGGGTTCGTCGATAAAGATACCGACGGAAGCCAGGGAACCATAGAAATGGATCGCATCCGCAAGCTGGGAGAAATAATTCTGGACAGACGGATTGTTGATATCCCAAATCATCATATGCGCCGTGTCGCCATGAAGTTTTTCCCGCACTCTCGGGACACGTCTTGCGGCCTTGCACGTGATGACGGCGCACCCGTTTTTCGCCACGCTGGCGTAGTGGGAGAGGACCTGTTCCGATGGAAAGATTTCCGGCCCCTCCAGGAAATGAGGGATACTCCGGGTATGATACAGTCGGTTTTTCAGGATCACATTCCCGATCTTGAGCGGCTTCAACAGATGGCTGTACCGGTCGCTGAAAACGCCTTGCATGCCGGCCGCCTCCGAATTTTCTGCCGCTTGGGCGACACCCGTTGCCATGGCGGATGTCGCCGTCCCCGGGGTAAATGCATTCGCGATCTTGCGGGAGGCCAACCCCAGCGTGGAGGTTGCCACGGCGCCCATCAGAAACTGTCTTCTTCCCATCAGAGCCTTAATGAATTTCATGTATTTATCCTCCCATTTTTTAATTCCAGAACAATCGATCCAAACAGGATGTAGAGGCAGCGCGTCACGCCACCGTTGCAGAAAAAAGGTGTTATTTCATAATGAGGGGAAATTAAATAAAATGCATTGACATGAGGTGCATATTTCTTGACATTTTATGCAGTGTAAGTATCGAGATCTGATAAATGAAGTCAAGAATGTTGAGCCACCGGCCGATATAAGGTTTTGACTGAGGAATCAGATCAAAGCAAAAGCAAGCTCATAAGTTTCAATGAACTCCTCACGGCAATTTCGATGCAAATAAATGCTCTCTGTAAGATAATGAGTGAGAAAAGGATCATTGCAACTGATGAAATTTTCGAGAATCTGGAGGCGGTTCAATCCGAGTACAAGGGAAGCAAAAAATTATCATGAATTCTAAAAGTCTTAAAACAGTTGATGAAGCCGTAAATCACATCATCACCGATATGCCCCTCGACGAGAAGGTGAGGATCGCTCGATTATCCAGGGAAGAACTTGCTTCCTTAAAGCTTACATTGAGGGCCTACGTTCATAACAGACTCGAAGAATCGGGGCTTAACGAGGAGTTGAGAGAATCTTGTATGGCTGTAGCCGGTGAGGAATTCGATAAAGACGGCACCTCGGCTGTGATTATAGATGCATTATGGGAGAGGCTCTCCAAAACTCATGGGCTGAGGCTTGTGGGGTAGACTTCTCCTTCGGCTCTTCAGGTCTTCTTCTCTTCCGATCTTCCTGCCCTATGCTCTTGCCCCACACCCTACGGCCTATGCTCTCTGCCCCTCGCCTTTTCTTCCGTGGGGAGCTGAATAGCGATCTCGAACCCGTTTTGTGCATTCAGCGCTTCGATGCTGCCGCCGTGCTTTTTGACAATTTTGGCGGCGATGGAAAGGCCCAGGCCGGTTCCTGAAGCATTTGAGCTATGGGACCGGTAGAATGGTTCAAATATTTTTTCCAGATCCTTTTCGGGGAGTTTTTTATACGTATTGGTCACGCGGATCGAGAAAGATGCATCGTTTCGGGACAGGCCGATGTGGATGGCACCGGCTTCGGGGGAGAATTTCGCGGCGTTATCCAGAATATTGGAAAGCGCCATGGTGAGGGCAATCCGGTCTCCGAATACCGTGGAGCCTTCGGGCAGGTGTTTCTGAACATCCAGTTTTTTATGGGTGATGACCGGACGAAGTTTTTCCAGAAGTTCTTCCAGCAGATCCGCCGGATTGAACGCTTCGTATTTGGGCTGCGGTTCATGGATATCCAGTTTTGAGAGTTCGAGAATGCGGCCGATCAGGAGGTCGAGCTCCTCGACGTTTTCCCGGATTTCGTTCATGTAACGTTCGCTTCGACTGGTGTCTCCCTTTTCGAGACGCTCGGACAGAATTTCCTGGGAGATTCGAATTCGGGTGAGGGGCGTCCTGAGTTCATGGGAGATATTCGCCGTGAGCTCTTTGCCCCCCACGATCATCCGCTCCAGCCTTTCGGCCATCTGGTTGAACGCGAGACCCAGTTCTCCGATCTCGTCGCCGGCCTTCACCGCCACCCGGTGCGAGAGTTCCCCTTCCGCAATCCGAAGGGCGGAGATTCTCAGATCCTTGATTCGGTCCGTGATGAATTTTGAAACCGGAATAATCAGAAGCGCCACGACACTGCCGATGACAAAAAGCCCAAGGAGAAACTGCCATTTGTGACGCGGCGGCATGATGACATTGAAAGCGATATACAGTTTCAGATTTTCGTCATGATACGGTGCCAGGGGGATCGATGCATATACATGGTTGCCTCTTCTGATGTCGTTATAAAGTCGGATTGCATTGGGAAAAGAGCGACTTTCGTCGGAATTCAGGATGTGAACCCCCTTCGATATGTCGTCTTTTGAAGGTTTCAGTACCAGGGTGCCGTCCGCCTTCGAAATCCATATCCGGGCATCGTAAATGGTTTCGGACGAGACGAGCAGGTCGCTCAGCCATTGAAGTCCATTGGTATCCGTATCCTGCATCTGGCTGAGTTTCTCGTCGACGAGCTTTTTGAGCATCTCCACCTTGATGATGGTGTTCTGCTCCATTTTATAGCCGACGATTCTTCTTTCCGAATCCGTAAACAGAAAGAAAATCATGGTCTCGCTGACGATGATGGCCAGCACGAAGGACACGAAAATTTCGAGATATAATTTGGCCGGTCTCATAATGCATCCACAAACATATAGCCGGAGCCCCATACCGTCCTGATGAGTTTCGGATAACGGGGGTCGGTTTCCAGTTTCGCCCTCAATTTGCTGATGTGAACGTCGATGCTCCTGTCAAAGGCCATGAAATCCCGGCCCCTTGCCGTGCTCATGATTTCATCCCGGCTCATGACGGAATTCGGATTTTTCATCAGCACTTCCAGAATTTTGTATTCCGTTGACGATAGATCCATTTCGTTGTCCCCCATGGAAACCGTCTGTTTGGCCCTGTCCAGGATCAATCCGCCCGCCTTGATGAAACGCGCGTTGTCCTTTTCCGAGGGTTCCTCGCCTTCGGCGGGGACCCGCCGCATGACCGCCCGCATCCTTGCCAGCAGTTCCCTGGGGTTGAAGGGCTTGGGGATGTAATCGTCGGCGCCGAGTTCCAGGCCGATGATCCGGTCGGTTTCTTCTCCTTTTGCCGTCAGCATGATGACCGGCAGGGAAAAGTTCCGGTTGATCTCCTTGAGCAGGTCGAGCCCGCCGATTCCCGGCATCATGACATCCAGAATGACGATATCGGGGGACTCGTTTGAGATGGTGCGCAGTGCCTCGTCGCCGTTTTCAAGGCTAAATACCTGAAATCCATTGTCTTCAAGGTATTCGCGGAGGAGGTCCCGCAGTTTGGTGTCGTCGTCAATTATCAGGACTTTGTTTGTCATGGAAGATGCCCTTTTTCAGTTTTTACAATCAGTTAACACTTTTTAACATCGATCTAAAACATTCCCGGTGCCATTGGTGTAGATAAATTACCGTTATTCTGGGTACGATTGCATCTTTCGGGTATTGGACCACCGACCGGGCATGGCAACAATGGTCGCCGCAAGGACGAAAAAAAGAAATAGCACTCAAGTTTCGATAACATCAGGTCGACCTAGTCCAGGGGCAGTTGCTGTTTATAAAACAATGCAGCTGCTCAAGTGCCTATAGCAAAGAAGCAAGCCGTTTGGCAACAAATCATGCATTAATTGTTTCAAGGTGAAAAGGATGGAAAAACCGCTCGTGAAATCAAAAAACAGGATTTCATTTCGACTGATAGTTTGTGCCGCAGTGCTTCTGGTGGGTTTTATTGCCATGAACAGCCTCGCGAACATGAAGAAAAAACCTTCGGAACTTAAAATCAGCGAACCGTCTTTGCAGGTGGAGGCGTGGAACGCCGAAGCCAAAGATGTACCGGTTTCGATCAAGGGGTTCGGAGAGGTCAAAACCCTGAATGTCGTGTCCATTGCGCCGGAAGTTTCCGGAAAGGTCATTGATATTTATCCGAGGCTGGAAGTCGGGGAGGTGATCTCGAAGGGAGACGTAATTTTTAAAATCGACCCCCGGGATTACCAGGCGGCCCTCCAGGAATCCTCCGCCACGGTGACGCAGCTCGAAAACAGCATTCTGAGCCTGAATAAACAGTATGAAATCGACCAGCAGCGGCTGAAAAGTCTGGAGCGGAACAAGGAGCTTGCCCGCAAGCAGTACGAACGGGTCCAGACACTTTATGAGGAGGACAAGGTCGGGACCCTGTCCGGGGTGGATCAGGCCGAGCAATCCTTGATTTCCGTATCGGATCAGGCCACCCAGATGACCCGGACAGTGGAACTTTATCCGATCCAGATCCGGGAGTCCGAAAGCAGTCTCGAATCTGCCCGGGCAAGGCTCACCACCGCCAAGACGAACCTCGAGCGATGCGTGGTCCGGGCCTCCTTCGACGGCCGGATCAAGAGCGTGTCCCTCGAAAAGGGCCAGTACGTGTCCCCCGGCAAAGAAGTGGTCACCCTGGCCGATGATTCCATCCTGGAAATCCAGGTGTCCCTCGACAGCCGGGAAGCGGAGAAATGGCTCAGATTTGATACGAATACGGCAAATGAATCTGCGGCCTGGTTCGACGGCCTTAAAAATGTTCCATGCAAGGTCCGATGGACCGAATCCACGTCGGACACTTACTGGAAAGGCACCCTGAACCGGGTCGTTGCTTTTGACGCCAATACGAGAACCCTCACCGTCGCCATTCGAATCATGGCCGAGGACGCCGCCGCGCAAAACGGCAACGGGCTTCCCCTGGTGGAAGGCATGTTCTGCTCGGTCGAAATCCCCGGAAAGACCATGGCCGGCGTCTATAAACTCCCCCGATGGGCCGTCAGCTATGAAAATACCGTTTACCTCTCCGTGAACGACAGGCTCAAAACCGTTCCCGTGCAAGTCGCCAGGCTGGATGGTGACAGCGCCTACATATCAGGCGGCATCAACCCCGGCGATCAGGTCATCACCACACGCCTGGTGAATCCCCTTGAAAACAGCCTTCTAGTTGCCCGGTAGGATCCAGAAAGTATTTCCATGAACCAAATATTAGCAAGCTTCGCGAAAAACAGGGTTTTTGCCAATATTATCCTGTTTCTTATTCTTATCTCCGGATGGCTGGCGTCCAAGGCCATGATCCGGGAATCGATGCCGGAGATGTCCCTGGACCGCATCAATATTTCCGTTTCCTATCCCGGCGCCGATCCGGAAGAGGTGGAGGAGGCCATTACCCGGAAGATCGAAGAGGCCCTCGACGGCATGGAGGGAATCAAGGAATATGAAACCACCTCTTCGGAAAATATGGCCAGCGCGACGATCGAGGTCAAGGAGGGCTACAATCAGGATGACGTGCTCGAAGATGTAAAGACCGAGATCCAGGCCATCAACACCCTGCCGTCGGACGCCGAACGTCCGATGGTTCAGAAGATAAAGATCCACCGGACGGCAGTAACCCTGTATGTGACCGGAGATATGTCCGAGCGTCGCCTCAAGACGTGGGCCGAAAAGATCAAGGACGAAATACAGGCGCTTTCGGAAGTGACCCAGGTGTCGCTGTCCGGCATCCGTGATTTTGAGATCAACATCGGCATTTCGGAGGCCAAGCTCCGGGAATACGGCCTGACGCTTCAACAGGTGGCCCAGGCGATCAGAAACAGCAACCTGAACAGCCCGGGCGGAACCATTCGAACGGAAGGGGAGGTCATCCGGGTTCGAACCCTGGGGCGCAAATATACGGGGGAAGACCTTGCCTCCGTCGTGGTGATGGCAACGCCCGAGGGCGACCGCGTGACCCTGGACCGGATCGCCGAAATCGATGACGGGTTCACCGAAGATCCGGTTGTCAGCATGGTGGATGGCAAACGCGCGGTCCTGGTCACGGTGTCAAACTCCCTGGAGGAGGATGCCATCACTATTTCCGATGCCGTTGCCAAATACGTCAAGGAAAAGCAGGGACAGCTTCCCGAGGGGTGCAAAATCGGCATCCTGTCCGACAATACCGACGAACTCACGGCCCGGATCGATCTGCTGGTGAGAAACGGCATCATGGGCCTGGCCATCGTGTTTGTGAGCCTGTGGGCCTTTCTCGATTTCCGGGTGGCCTTCTGGGCCGGCATGGGGATTCCCATCGCCCTCGCCGGCGGGCTGTTGATCCTGTGGGCCAACGGCGGCACACTCAATATGATGTCGCTCTTCGCCTTTCTGATGATCATGGGGATTGTGGTGGACGATGCCATTGTGGTGGGGGAGGCCATTTACGTTCACCGGAAGAACGGCGACCCACCGCTCGAATCCGCAATCAAGGGCACCACCGAGGTGGCGATACCGGTGGTGGCCGCGGTACTCACCACGGTGGTGGCCTTCATTCCCCTGATGAATGTGGGTGGAATTCTCGGAAAATTTATCTTAGTCGTTCCCGTGGTGGTCATTGGATGCCTCATAGCGTCGCTGACCGAGTGCTTGACCCTTCTGCCTGCGCACCTGAATCACCTGCCCGATTTCAACGCCGAAGGAAACCCGGTCGGCGGGGGAAAGTTTTCCATTTTGGCGCGCCTGGACAAGGTCCAGCAGTACACCAGCCGGAAAATGGAGCGGTTCGTGGAAAAGATCTATCTGCCGTTTCTCTCCAAATCCCTTAAATGGCGATACATTTCCCTCTGCGTCGCCATCAGCGTGCTGATGGTCACCGTCGGCCTGATCAAGGGCGGCATTGTCAAATACAACATGATGCCGGATATGGACGGCACAACGCTCCGGGCAACCATCAAATTCCCCGACGGCACGCCCCAGGCCACCACCGAGGCGGCCGTGAACAAACTTCTGGCGGCGCTCAGCCGGATCGGTGAACGAACCAAGACGAGTTCCGGAAAACCTCTGATCGTGCACACCATCGCCACGGTGGGCCAGAGCCGGGGGGGCGGTTCGGGGACCAATGTCGGGTCTGTGGAAGCCATTCTGCTGCCGGCCGAAGAGCGGGGAATTCATTCTTCGGTTCTTTCGGTGATGTGGGAGAAAGAGGTGGGGGGAATCCCCGGCATCGAATCTCTGACCTTCAATGCATCGAGTTTCGGCCGTCCGGGATCTCCCATCGAGATCAAGGTGCAGGGCACCGACATGGCGATGCTCCTGAAAGCCGCCGATGACCTTTCGGAGAAACTCAAAGAGTTTGACGGCGTTTATCAGGTCCAGACCGATTACTCCCCCGGAAAAAATGAAATGCGTTTTTCCCTCAAGCCCGAGGCCCGGGGATACGGACTCACCGTGGCGGATCTGGCCCAGCAGCTCCAGTCCGGGTATAACGGCAGCGAGGCGGTCCGGATTCTTCGGGGAACTGACGACATCCGGGTGAAGGTGCGGTATACGGAAAAGGAACGCAGCGCTTTCTCGAGTCTGGACGACTTCCGGATCCGCACGGCCGACGGCCATGAACTTCCCCTGAAATCCGTGGCGAATATCACCTATGAACCCGGATATTCGAGCATCGCGCGGACCAACGGTCTCCGGGGGATTACGGTGAGTTCCAAGCTCGATTTCAAAACCGCCAACGCCAGTGAGATTCTTTCGGAACTCTCCGCGAGTTACTTCCCGCAATTGAAGCAGAAGTACCCGAACCTGGTGCTGAACGTAGAAGGGGATCAGAAGCACAACAAGGAAACGTTCGGAAGTCTTGCCATCGGATTCCCCCTGGCCCTGATCGGAATCTTTGTCATCATGGCCACCACCTTCCGGTCCTATATCCAGCCGGCGCTGATCATGTTCACGGTGCCCTTCGGCGTTATCGGGGCCATTCTGGGGCATCTCATCCTCGGTTACAACCTGGCCATGATGAGCGCCTTCGGGATGGTGGCCCTGGCAGGAGTCGTGGTCAACGACGCCATCGTCATGATCGATCGCGTAAACCGGAATCTGGCCGACGGAATGAGTTTTTTTGATGCCGTGAAACTGGGGGCGGCCAGGCGGTTCCGGGCCGTATTCCTGACCACCGTCAGTACCGTGGGAGGGCTTCTGCCCATCATCCTCGAGACCGATTTCCAGGCCCAGATGGTAGTCCCCATGGCCATTTCCATCGCCTGCGGTGTGGCGTTTGCGACCCTGCTGACCCTGATCCTGATTCCCGCGCTCTTTTCCATCCTGAACGATCTCAGGTTGCTGGTATACAGAGCCCGGAAGGGGGTCTGGCCGACCCGGGAGGAAGTGGAACCGGCGGCCCCGATCAACAGCGGATCCGAAGCGGGCGGGAGAGATTTCCGGGATAATTCTTTGAAAGTGCCTGATGCAGCGACCTGACCGGGGGAAGAAGAGGTCCCAGGCTCCAGGTTTCAGGTTTCAGGAAAGGAACCCTGATTGCGGGTTCAGGAGAGGTTACATTGTTATCATTTGGAAAAAGTGTGTTGCGTAAATTTGTATTGGTTTCTGCCTGTGCTTTTTTGTGTCTGACTGGGGGGGGAACGGCTGTATCGACGGCCCTGGCCGGTCCGGCTTCGGAACATATTGACCTGAATTCCATTCGGGTCCTTGATCTTGCAACCGCCCAGAAAATCGCCATCCAGGACAATCCATCGCTTGCCGCCGCCGCCGAGCGGGTCCGTCAGGCGAAAGAGCGCGTCCGGCAGGCGCGTTCCTCATACTGGCCGCAGCTGACGGCCAGGGGGTCGGCCACCCGATCGATATTATCCGAAAATGCCCGCGTGCAGGCTCTTCAGAGCGATCCCGGGGCCGACGACACCACGGACACCTATATGGCCAGCCTTTCCGCAACCTGGACGCTTTTCAACGGATTTTCCCGGGAGTATTCAAGCCTCAGCGCGCGCTACGGCATGGAAAGCACGAAGGAGGCCCGCAGGGATGCCCTCAGACTGCTTCTTTCCTCCGTTGCGGCCAGCTATTACAATGCCCAACTGGCCCTGGAGAATATCAGCATCGCCGAGGCGAACGAATCCTTCAACAGCCGGCAGTTGGTCGAGGCCCAGGCCCGCTACCGGGTGGGCACCGGCTCCCTGAGCGATGTGCTTAATTTCGAAGTACAGATCAATTCCGCAAAATCCACGCTGATATCCGCCAGAAAGTCATATGAAGTGGCCGTGTACGGACTGGCTGCACTCATGGGGGTGCCGGATGCCGTGCTTCCCGATCACATCGAGCTGGCAAAACTAGGGGCCGAAAACCCTGAAGAACTCGTGGCCGCGAACATGGCCACCGAGGTGCAATACGCCCTGGATCACCGTCCGGACCTACTGAAGGCCCAGCACGCGGTGGCCCAGAGCAATGCGACCGTGGGGGTGGCGCGGTCGGGATTTTTCCCCACCATCAGTGTCACGGGGGCAGTGGATGCGGCGCAGCCGGACAGTATGGATTTTGAAAGGGACGATTTCGGAAAGAGCGTGGCGCTGAACTTTTCCTACCCACTTTTTGCGGGCGGTCTGAACCGGGCCAAAGTGGCCGAAGCCAAATCGGGGCTATTGGAGTCGAAAGACGTTCTGGCCGATGCCGTGATCAACGTGAAATCCCAAGTCGCCTCGGCAGTGACGGCACTGTCATCGGCCCAGGAACAGCTTTTGCTCCAGCGTTCCAACGCGAAGCTGGTGCAGCAGGTTCGGGATCTGGTGGAAAAGGAATATGCCGCTGGCGAGGCCTCTCTGGTTCGCATGAATGAAGCCCAGAAGGATCTCGTGACCGCCCAGGGAAACCTTGCCCTGTCCCTCGTATCCATGCGCCAGGCCTGGGAGGATTTGAGGACCAGTACGGGGAAGATTTTGGAGTGGGACTGAAAGGGCCTAAAAAGGAACTGCGAGTGCCTTGAGTTCAGAAGATTGAGAGTGCCTTGAGTTCATAGAGTGCACTGGAGTGCCTAGAGTTCAGAAGATTGAGAGTGCCTAGAGTTCATAGAGTGCCTGGAGTGCCTTGAGTTGAGGAGTCGTTTCACTCCGCCTTTCTAAAAAAGATAGAATACATTAACTCAAGGCACTCCCGGCCCTCAAGCGCACTCCTTCATTTGACAACCCTCTCCCCCCCATGCTACTTTTCCCCTATCGTTCAGGTCCCGGTTTCATTCACAAACTTCCAACTTTTCCAACCCGCCGGTTCGAACCAATGAGGGGGGCGGCGACTTGACCTTTCTTTTTTAACTTGGTCCATTATCATGAGGGGGATAACAGAAATGAAAAGAATTTTTTGGGTTGTATTGGCGGTGTGTTTTGCCTTTTCCGTCGAGGCGTTTGCAGTGGAGTTTTCTGCGGATATGAAGACAGTTGCGGCCGGGATGACCACCTCTTCGAAAATTTATTACAAGAATTTTAAAACATTCCGAACGGAAATGGCGGGGATGGTCGTTATTGCGAAGCAGCCCCAATCGTACCAGATTTTTAACAATACAAAAAAATATGTGATTATCGATGCCCAGGAGATGGAGCAGCAGAACCCCATGTCCAACGCCGATGATTTCAATGAATTCGTAAAAAATAATCAATTCAAGAAAACCGGCACGGAATCGGTGGGGGACTATAAATGCGATGTCTATGAGGGATCTTACAAGTACGCAGAGGATAAGCCGGCCCTGTCCATGAAATTGTGGTATTCGCCCAAGCTCGACTATCAGGTGAAGAGCGAAATCCAGCTTCCGGCGCCCATGACGGGCAATGCCGTCAGTACCCTCGAAAATATTAAGATAGGCCCACAGCCCGATTCACTGTTCGAAGTCCCTGCGGGATTCACCGAGGCCAAAAGCGTCGAGGAGGCAATGGGCATGGGGAGCTTCCAGAGTGGCTCCCAGATGCCCTCCGGGGACAACTCGAGCCAGATGCCTTCCCAGGAAGATATACAGAAGATGATGAAAAAAATGCAGGAGATGACGGGAAAGTCCCAGAACCAATAGCATTTTTTAAGCTGTCAGCTTTCAGCTAAAACGGATGGCTACAATTTTTTCCCGGCCCGTCACTTCCCTCGTGGGAGACGGGCCGGATCTGTCTCTACCCTTTCCGCACGTGGCAAACTTCCCCGACTTCTATGGTTGTGAAGAACAGGCCGAAAATCCTGTCGAAGATTCTCGCCTCCCCGAAATATCTTCGGTGACAAGTCGTATGAATTTTTCAAAAGTTTTGTAAAGCCTGGTGCTTTCCCACCCTTTGCCGAAGCGGACCCAGATGCCGTGCCCCTTGGAAAGACTGGAAGAATCGAAACATACCGCCATGGATCTCGGACACGGTGTGTGTTTTTCCTGTGTAACCTTTTCACGGGCAGGGCCGACTCTAATGCTGAAAGCAGCTATCCGGCCCTTTTGGCGGCGAATTTCCGTACCTGCCTGCCCGACAGGTGATTCACTATCAATCCGAGACAATGGAGGCGCACCATGAAACACTTGAAATTTGTTTTTTCCTGTCCCCTGTTTATCCTGCTTTTTTTAACGATGTCGGTTGGTTCACTCCAGGCCCAGCCGCCGGCGAATACCTCCAGCGATCAGGGCCAGGCAGGCCAGATGGGGGGAGGCCCCATGGGACAGCAAGGGGGCCCGGGGGGCATGCAGGTGATGCAGCAGGACCCTGCGCAGATGCAGCAGATGATGGCCCAGCGGTACAAAGAGCTGCTGGGGATGAGTGACGAGGAATGGTCGGTGATCGGCCCATACGTGCTGAAGGTCGCCACCCTTTCGGCTTCGACCCAGACGCGGGGGGGAATGCGGATGCTCATGGGTCGCGGAAATATGCAGCAGGGTCAGCAAAGTCAGCAGAGCGGTCGAAGCCAGACACAAACCCAAGGTCAGTCCCAGACCCAGGGGACGAACAACAGAAGGATGATGGGACAGCAGGATGAAAACCTCCAGGCGCTTCAAACGCTTCTGGAAGACAAAAACGCTACAAATGACGAGATCAAGAGCAAATTAAGCGCGCTCCGGAAGGCGAGGGAGACGTCGAAGCAGGAACTGATCGCCGCCCAGAAGCAGCTTCGTGAACTCCTGACGCTTCGCCAGGAAGCCGAGCTGGTGGTGATGGGACTTTTGGAATGATCGAGATCATTGAGAAAATGCACCATGCGGGGCTTCTGAACGACGGGGAAGCCGAAAGCGTGATGGGCAGGGTCTCCAGTGGAGAACATCTGGAGCGGGCCCTCCTGGCCGTAAGTTCTCTTCCCGAGGGGGACATGTTGCGGTTTCTGTCGGAGGAGTTCCGGTATCCGATGATCGATCTGGAAACGAGCAGCCCTTCCAAGGCCTTCCTGTCGAAATTTCCGGCCAGAATACTGCTCAAGCGCCAAGTGCTCCCCCTTGAAAACGGGGATGGAACGCCGCTTCTCGTTTCCAGCAGCGTTTCCGATACTGCCGGCATCGACGAGTTGCGGTTGGCCACCGGTATGGATTTCAAACCGGCGCTGGCGCCCACCGAAGAAATTCTTCGCTGTATCAAGCGATGTCTCGGGGTGGGTGCCGACACGGTGCAATCCATGGTCACCAAGGAGGAGGACAGCGGCCTGCGCATCATCGATCAAACGAGCGATGAGGACATGGATCTGGCGGAAGCCGCCGAGGGTGCTTCCATTATCCGCTTCGTAAACCAGATTCTCACCGAAGCCATCCAGATGCGGGCCACCGACGTTCATATCGAGCCCTTCGAGAATGAGCTCCGGATACGCTACCGCATCGACGGTGTGCTCAAGGAAGTGCCGATTCCTCCGGATGTCCGGCGTTTCCAGGCGGCCATCGTCTCCCGCATCAAAATCCTGGGCCACCTGGATATTGCCGAAAAGCGTCTTCCCCAGGACGGACGTATCAAGATCCGGATTGACGACGTGGAGGTGGACGTCCGGGTATCGGTGATTCCCATGCTTCACGGGGAGGCCGTGGTGCTTCGTCTCCTGAGCCGTTCGTCGGTTCTTCTGGGACTTAAGGAACTGGGGATGAGCCCGGAGGACCATGCCGTCTTCTCGCGCCTGCTGGAACTTCCCTACGGAATCATTCTGGTCACGGGCCCCACCGGCAGCGGCAAAACCACGACCCTGTATGCGGCCCTGTCCCAGATCAATAACGTGGAACGGAAGATCATCACCATCGAAGATCCCGTGGAGTACCACCTGAAGGGAATCAACCAGATACAGGTTTCCAACAAGGCCGGCCTCACCTTCGCCAGCGGCCTGCGATCCATTCTGCGTCATGACCCGGATGTGGTGCTCATCGGGGAGATCCGGGACCGGGAGACGGCGGAAATCGCCGTGCAGGCCTCTCTGACGGGTCACCTGGTCTTCTCCACCCTCCACACGAACGATGCACCCAGCGCCCTGGTACGCCTCGTGGACATGGGGGTAGAGCCGTACCTGGTGGCCTCCACCCTGGAAGGCGTGCTGGCCCAGCGATTGGTTCGAATGATTTGCCCCACATGTTCCGAAGCCTACGAGCCGAAGCATTCGGAACTTCTTCGGAAGGAATTTGGCGACTATCTTCCCGAAGAATTCAAAATGGGCAAGGGATGCGAAAAATGCCAGGGGATGGGGTATCTGGGAAGAAAGGGGATCTTTGAACAGATGACGGTCACGGAAGAAATCCGGGCAGCCATCACCGAAGGTGCGACGCATGCCAAAATCCGGGAGCTGGCAATGAAAAACGGCATGAAGACACTCCGGGAGGACGGCCTTCGATATCTTCGGGACGGAAGAACAACGGCGGAGGAATTGTTGCGCCTGACGAAGGATGAGCGGTTCGGATGATTTTAGCTGACAGCTGACATCTCAAAAATAGAGGTTTTATCAATGCCCACCTATAAATACATCGCCCTGGATGCCGGGGGAACGGAAACGTCGAATACCATGGTGCTCGGATCCCGGGAGGGGGTCATCGAAAAGCTCGTGGCCGACGGGCTCATTCCGGTGCTGGTGGAGGAGAAGAAAGAGACGGATGACTCCGCCAAGCACCCGTTTTCGAGAACGGGACGGGTCTCGAAAGCCGATGTGGAAGCTTTTACCCTGGAGCTGTCGAATCTGCTTTCCGGCGGGGTTCCGCTTTCAAGATCCCTGGGGATTCTGAGTCGGGAGGCCGCAAAACCCGCCGCAAAGGCCCAGTGGGCCGCCATACGGGATTCCGTTTCGGACGGAACGAGCCTGGCGGATGCCTTTTCCGCTTTCCCGAAATCCTTCCCCCCCGTGTATGTGGCCATGGTTCGGGCCGGGGAGACCGGCGGATTCCTGGATCTTGTACTGGCACAGATCGCCAATTTTCAGTCGCGGGAGAAGAAGCTTCTGGGAAAGATCAAAGCCGCCACCATTTACCCGATCATTCTTGCGGTGTTGGGGGTGGCGATCATGATCTTTCTCATGACCTTTTTCATTCCGCGTTTTTCTTCCATCTTTCAGGAGTTCGGCTCATCGCTGCCTGCACTTACACGCTTCGTGGTGGCCGTGAGCCGGATCGTTGGAAGATACTGGCTGATCATCGTTGCCGTGGTGATATTTTCGGTGATCGGTTTTCGCCGGGCGATGCAGCGACCGGAAGGACGCCGGGTCTTGGAAAGGCTGTTCCTGCAGTTCCCGGTGCTGGGGACTGTCCTGGCGAGATTCGCCCTGGTTCGCTTCTGCCGGATGTTGGGAACCCTGGTGGGCGCCGGCGTGCCCCTGGTGACTTCCCTGAAAGTGGCTAACGAGGCCATCGGGAACCAGACCCTTTCCGATGCACTGGACGAGACGGTCAAGAAGGTTCGAAACGGCAGCGCGCTTTCGGTGGGCATGGCGGGATGCCCCCAGCTTTTCCCGCCGTCCGTGGTTGAAATGGTATCGGTGGCCGAGGCGACAGGCCGGTTGGACAAGGAACTCACTCGCCTGTCGATTGCCTATGAAGAAGAACTGGATCACAGACTCAGCATGCTGGTGGCCCAGGCAGAGCCGGCGCTTCTCTTCATCATGGCGATCCTGGTCGGGACCGTCATTTTGGCGATGCTGCTGCCGGTGTTTAATTTGCAGGAGTTGATACGATAGAGGCCAGAGGTCAGAGGACAGTGGACAGAGGTCAGAGGACAGGGGGCAGAGGCCAGAGGACAAATTGAACATCCGGTAGACAGTCCACTGTGTCCATGCAGTTCATTACGTCCACATCGTCCACGTCCATACTGAAAGTATAAACCGAAAATGAGGGATGCAGAAAAATGTTTTTAGCTTACATGAGAGGTGCCATGCAAAGAATAAAAAAAGTAGAAAAATGCAGGTGGAGATCAGAGGAGGGCTTCACCCTCATCGAATTGCTGCTGGTGATGGTGATACTGACGATTCTGGCGGCGGTGGTGGTGCCGAAATTTACGAAGCGCTCCGAAGATGCCCGCATCACGGCGGCCCGGACGGACATTTCGAATATCGAAGTGGCCCTGGACGCTTTTGAAATCGACACCGGGCGATATCCGACCACCAGCGAGGGGCTCCAATACCTCGTGACAGAACCGACAGGCCTGTCGAACTGGAAAGGGCCCTATATCAAACGCGGCGTTCCGAAGGACCCTTGGGGTAACGAGTACGTTTACCGGCAGCCAGGCCAGAAAAACACCAAGGGGTTCGATTTATACTCCTATGGTCCGGATGGCGCCGATGGCGGGGATGACGATATTGATAACTGGTCGGAACGGTAAGAACGGTTTCACTCTCCTGGAACTGATTCTGGTGATGGTGATCATCAGTGTGGTGCTGGGCATGGCGGCGCCGTCGCTGAGGGGCTTTTTTACTTCCAGGAAAGCCCACGATGCCGCCGCCGGCATCCTTTCCCTGATCCGGTACG
>JBECKW010000122.1:0-3289 GCA_040235505.1 Desulfobacterales bacterium | reverse complement strand
GTACTGAGTGGATCGCATATCGATTCCCAGCCCAAAGGCGGGCGCTTTGACGGGATTTTAGGCGTCATGGGAGCCCTGGAAGTGATGCGCACACTTCATGAAAACAAGATCAAAACCGAACGGCCCTTTGTCATTGTCGATTGGACCAACGAAGAGGGTTCGCGCTTTGCCCCTGCGATGGTGGCTTCCGGGGTTTGGGCCGGCGCCCTCAAACGCGACTGGGTTTATGACCGAACCGACATCAGCGGCAAGCGCTTTGAAGATGAATTGATTCGCATCGGTTATAAGGGGACGGTTGCCTGTAAAAAATTTCCGGTTCACTGCTATTATGAGTATCATATCGAACAGGGACCCATACTGGAACGCGAAGGCAAAAAAATCGGTGCGCCCAAAGGGATTTTGTGCCTGCACTGGTACGATGTCTATCTGGAAGGTGAAGCCAATCAGGTCGGGCCGACTCCCATGGAAGGCCGACATGATGCCCTGTGCGCCGCAGCCGAGATGATCCTCAAGGTCAATGCGCTGCCGGACCGCATGGGCGGCAATCTGGTGGCCACCGTCGGGGAAATCCAGAATTATCCGAACTCCAGAAACATCATTCCGGATAGAGTTCACTTCACGGTGGACATTCGCTCCTGGGATGATAACCACGCCTTAAAGGCCTGGGAACTGGTTCGCAAGGATTTTGAAGATATTGCGGCCCGCAGGGGTTGCACGATTAAAATAGAGGAAACCTGGCGTGTTGAGCATTCACCGTTTGATGAAAAGCTGGTGCAGCGCATTCTCAAAGTTGCCGATAATCTGGGTTATTCCCGCCTGCACATGGTCAGCGGCGCCGGCCATGATGCCAGCTATATGAATCAGATCGGGCCTACGGCCATGATATTTGTTCCCAGCATCGGCGGTCGCAGCCATGTTGAAGTCGAAAACACGACCTGGGAGGACTGTGAAGCCGGCGCCAATGTGCTGTTGCAGGTCGTTTTGCAGTCGGCTAACGAAAAGTAGAACCCATTTTAAAAATGCGTCTGAGTGCCCATGGCTGCGTTGCGGATCGGCTCAAAATGCTCACATACTATCGTGTATGCTCCGCTTTTTCGCCGAACCGCGCCTTGCCCTGAACCCTGATCCACATTTTTAAAATGGGTTCTCATGAGAAAATTTGCCTATGTCAGATCCAAAATTGCTGGACATATTACCTCAACCCGATGGCGCCAGCTGTGGGCCCACCTGCCTGCATGCCGTCTACCAGTACTTTGATGACGATATTGCCCTGCAGCAGGTTATCGCCGAAGTGACCACCCTGAAAGACGGCGGTACTCTGGCGGTATACCTCGCCTGTCATGCGTTACAGCGCGGCTTTAAAGCCTCCATCATCAGCTATAACCTGCAGATTTTCGATCCGACCTGGGCCATGGCTTCGAGCCGGGAAATTGCCGAAAAACTCAGTCAGCAGCTGCCTTATAAAAAACACATCCCCGGATTTGAAGAGGCTACCAATGCTTATCTTGATTTTTTGAGGTTCGGCGGCCGTCTGCAGTTTAAGGTGCTTACAACCGGTTTGATTCGCAGTTATCTAAAACGATCCATTCCGCTGCTGACCGGCCTGAGTGCCACATTCCTTTACGGCACCGCCCGCGAGTATGTTGACGGCAATATGCTTGTTTACGATGATATCCGTGGCGTATCCACCGGCCATTTCGTTGTGCTCGCCGGCTATAACAGATTGGAGCGCACAGTGCTGGTTGCCGATCCGCTGATGCCGAATCCGGTTTCCCCAGGCCAACATTATTATGTCAATATTTCGCGCCTGATGTGCGCCATTATGCTCGGCACACTGACCTATGACGCTGATCTGCTGATTGTCGAACCCCGCAAAACAAGATTACAGCAACACCCGCAAACCTATCTCAACCGGCCGGCCAGAATAAGGAAAAAGATGATACACTGAGGCTTTCAGGAAGAGGCTTTTCAGACAAAAAAAGGCGTGTCGGCCGATGTTTTGGCCGGCACGCCTTTTTTATGCGGATCTAAAATGATTTAAAAGCCCTCAAACGGCGCCCGTTTGATAAAGCGGCCGCGTCCCACCTCGCCGACAAACTCGATCTGCTTGCCGTTCCACTGGGCGACCTTTTTGCCCCGGGCATAAACGACACTGGGCATGCCGGTAATTTCCATTCCCTCGTAAGGCGTGTAGTCGACATTCATATGCAGTTTACTCTGCGTGATGGTAAACTTTTGCTGCGGATTGAAAACAACAATGTCGGCATCCTTACCAACGGCGACCTCGCCTTTTTCCTTCAGGCCGAACATTTTGGCGGTGCCGGTGGATAAAACATCAACCATGCGCTCCAGACTGATACGTCCTTTGGCCACACCTTCGGAATGAACCACCATCAGAAGCGTTTCAATTCCCGGCGCACCGTTGGGAATCTTTTTATAGTCGTCTTTGCCGAACATGTCTTTTTTGCCCTTGAAATCAAAGGGGCAGTGATCGGTGGCCACCACCTGCAGGTCATCACCTTTCAAGCCCATCCACAGGGCTTCGTTGCTTTCTTTGGTTCTCAACGGCGGCGACATGACATATTTGGCACCGTTCCAGTTCGGTTCCTTATAGCGTGTCTCGTCTAAAACCAGATACTGCGGGCAGGTCTCAGCATAAACATCGATGCCTTTGTCCCGGGCTTCCTTGACTTTCCACAGCCCCTCCTTGGATGACAGGTGCACGATGTAAATTCGCGACCCGGTCAATTCCACCATCTTGGCTGCCCGTCCGATGGCTTCTTCCTCGGCAATATTGGGACGGCTGACGGCATGATAGTAAGGTTCCAATTTGCCTTCTTTGGCCAGCACCTCATTCATGTGCTGGATAATGTAAACATTTTCGGCATGAACCTGGACCAGGCCGCCGTATTTTTTGGTCTCCTCCAGCAGTTTGATCATGGTGGCGTCATCCACCCGGAAATCATAGACCATAAAAATCTTAAAACTCGGCGTGCCGTATTCCTGGCAGGCCTTTTTGATCTCTGCAACAACCTCCGGCCGGGGATCCATTACCGCCGGATGCAGGGAGTAATCAACGACCGCCTTTCCTTCCGCCAGCGCCTTTTTGCGCTCGATGGCCTGCAGCAGGCTTTCACCTTTTTGCTGCAGATCAAAATCCACCACACAGGTTACCCCGCCGCAAGCAGCCGCGATCGTGCCGCTTTGGTAGTCATCCTGAGCGTAGGTCCCCATAAACGGCATGGAGATGTGGGTATGGGGGTCAATGACGCCGGGAAGAATGTATAAC
>JBECKW010000102.1:0-24220 GCA_040235505.1 Desulfobacterales bacterium | reverse complement strand
CCATTGAAGGATTTTTCAGACCCAGATCCATCAATCCGACCTTCAACTGCTCCGAATGTGCCTGGAAGCCTTCCATGGACATTTATGAGACTGCCGATGATATTGTGATCATTGCAGAAATTGCAGGGGTCGCCAAGGAGGACCTGGATGTTGAAATCAATAACCGCGCCGTGAAAATTCACGGGAAACGCCTGGGTTCCCCTCCGGGCTCGACCGCGACTTATCGCCTGGCGGAAATTCAGTACGGCACCTTTGAACGGATATTGTACCTGCCGGTTCCCATTGATTCAAACAATGTGGCCGCTTCTTTTGCAAACGGCCTTTTAAGAATCCGGCTGTCGAAACTACCACTTGACAAGACCCATAAAATCGCCATTTCGGACGATTGACACACTTGAATCTGAGACAGAAAAGCGGGATGCACAAATTCCCACAAGCAAACGGAAGATAATTGGAGGCGATTATGACGCAACCCACCGATTTGGATATCAGCTCCGAAACGATTTCAAATGTGCTGCCAATCCTGCCCCTTTTTGAAGTCACCCTCTTTCCCAAAATGGTGCTGCCCCTGATGGTCATGCAGGCCGATTCCATCCGGCTTATCGACGAGGCCATGAACAAGGACCGGGTGATCGGTCTTTTGGTTTCCCGGCAATCCCCCGAAGAAGGCGTCACTCCCGAAAAAGACCTTTACAGTGTCGGTACCAGCGCGCTGATCCTGAAAATGGCCAAAAACCATGATGAGAAAGCCCAGCTTCTGGTTCAGGGGCTGAGTCGATTCAAAGTCATGGAGTTCATCGACCACAAAAGCTATTTGACGGCGAGGGTGGAACACCTTCAGGATATCACCATGAAAGACAGGGAAACCGAGGCGCTGATGGCGAATCTCACCAGCCAGTTTGCCCGGGTGGTGGAACTGAGCCCCGGGCTGCCCCATGAAATCATCACCATGGCCAAAAGCCTTCAGGACCCCGGTGTCATGGCCGACATGGTTGCCTCCACCATCAACGCATCGGTAACCGAGAAGCAGAAGGTACTTGAGCTGCTGGACACCAAAAAACGCCTGACAGAAGTGACTAGGCTGGTGAATCATCAACGGGACGTTCTGGAGTTGGGAGACAAAATCCAAAGCCAGGTCAAAGACGATATGGACAAGCGTCAGAGGGAGTACTACCTTCGCCAGCAACTCAAAGCCATCCGGGATGAGCTGGGCGAAGGGGACGAGTCCAATGTCGAAGTCGAGGATTATCGCGCCAAGGTTGAAGCCAAGAACCTCCCCGAGGAGGCGAAAAAGGAAGCCGAACGCGAACTCAACCGCCTTGGCCGCATGCATCCGTCGTCCTCCGAATACACGGTATCCTCCACATACCTGGACTGGCTCACCGCGCTTCCCTGGAACGAAAGGACCGAAGACAATCTCGATATCTCAAAAGCACGGAAGGTGCTCGACGAGGATCATTTCGGACTGGACAAAGCCAAAAAGCGGATCCTCGAGTATCTGGCCGTCCGGAAGCTCAAACCCGATTCCAAGGGACCGATCCTCTGCTTTGTGGGCCCCCCCGGCACCGGGAAAACCTCCCTCGGAAACGCCATCGCCAAAGCCCTCGGCAGAAAATTCATCCGGCTGTCCCTCGGAGGTGTGCGGGATGAGGCTGAAATCCGGGGCCACCGGCGAACCTATGTGGGAGCCCTCCCCGGCCGGATCATCCAGGGAATTCGCCGGGCCGAAACGAACAACCCGGTGTTCATGCTGGACGAAATCGACAAGGTCGGCAGCGACTTTCGCGGGGATCCCTCCTCGGCACTTCTGGAAGTGCTCGATCCGGAACAAAATTTTTCTTTCCAGGATCATTACCTGGATGTCCCTTTCGATCTTTCCCATGTGATGTTCATTACCACCGCGAACGTGCTGGACACCATTCCGCCGCCGCTTCGCGATCGAATGGAAATACTGCAGCTTCTCGGATACACCGAGGACGAGAAGGTCCATATCGCCTCTCGCTACCTGATCCCCCGGCAGCGGGAGGCCCACGGCCTCAAGGCCGGTCAGATCACCATTACCCGGGGGGCTGTCAAGAAAATCATCTCGGGCTACACCCGGGAGGCGGGACTCCGGAACCTGGAGCGTGAAATCGCAGGCGTCTGCCGTGGGGTTGCCAGCAAGATCGCTGAAAAGAAATCGAAAAAGGTCACCGTAGGCATCGAGGACCTGCAGCCGTATCTCGGGCCCATCCGTCTGATGCCGGAGAGCCGGATGCGCACCACCATCCCGGGAATTGCGGTGGGCCTTGCCTGGACGCCGGTGGGCGGGGAGATTCTTTTTATCGAAGCCACCGCCATGCCCGGCGGCAATAGACTCACCCTCACAGGACAACTGGGAGACGTCATGAAGGAGTCGGCCACCGCCGCCCTGAGCTTCATTCGGTCCAATGCGGAGTCGCTGGGAGTGGAGGCGAGGTTTTTCGAAACCAATGATATTCACATTCATATCCCGGCCGGGGCCATTCCCAAAGACGGCCCATCGGCCGGTGTCACCATGCTCACGGCCCTCACTTCGCTTCTGACCGGCAAACCGGTCAAGAAAAATCTGGCCATGACCGGGGAAATCACCCTCCGGGGGCAGGTGCTGCCGGTGGGAGGTATCAAGGAGAAAGTGCTGGCCGCCCACAGGGCCGGCATCAAAACGCTGGTGCTTCCGAAACCGAACGAGAAGGACCTGGAGGATATCCCCGAGAAAGTTCGCAAAGAGATCCGCTTTCATTTTGTAGACCGGATGCAGGAGGTGTTGGAGATTGCGTTGGAGAAGAAAAAGAGAGTGCCTAAAGTGCCTAGAGTGCGCTAGAGTGCCTAAAGTTTAGGTATTCTGCCGATTTTAGAAATATGCATCGTATGAAAGGGTTGTTAACTTTGTGCCTTTGTGCCTTTGTGCCTTTGTGCCTCCGCCGTTTGCCTTTGTGCCTCCGCCTCAGGCGGTTTGATATCCGGCATCATATCTGCCGGCTTCTGTCGGCTGTTGCCCTGCTCCTCTGGATCGGCGGATGTGGCACTGTCCGGGCGCCGCAACCCGTTTCCGTTCCGGGGCAGCCGGCGCCCTACCGGGTGTGGGGAAACTGGTACCAGCCCATGAATACCGCCGACGGTTATCATGAGCGCGGGATCGCCTCCTGGTACGGGGAAGATTTCCATGGCCGGAAGACCTCCAGTGGGGAACCCTATAACATGTACGCCATGACGGCGGCCCATAAGACTCTGCCCCTGGGCACCTATGTCAGGGTCCGGAACCTGGATAACGGCAAAGAGGTCGATGTCCGGGTCAATGACCGGGGTCCCTTCGTGCCCGGCCGGATCATCGACCTGTCCTATGCCGGTGCAAAGCAGCTCGATATGATCGGCCCGGGTACCGCGCATGTGGAGCTGACCGCCCTGGGGATGGCGGCGGGAGTTTCCAACGGCAAGCAGAAATATGTCGAAGTGGATTATGACAAGGGACTTTTTACCATCCAGGTGGGCGCCTTCCTGGAGCAGGCGAACGCCGAGCGCTTGAGAAGCAAACTCAGCCAGTCCTATCAAAACGCACACATCGTGACTTACAACGACGGCGAGAGGACCTTTTATCGGGTGCGGGTAGGCCACTTGACGACTCTCACGGAGGCCGAGAAATACGAGAAAATGCTGATCGAAAGCGGCTACCCGAGCGCCATGATCGTTGCGGAGTGATATGCTGCAAAAAGTGGTTTTCCTTGACAGAGACGGCGTCATCAACCGGGACTCGCCGGATTACATCAAGTCCTGGGAGGAATTCGAATTTCTTCCCGGAAGCCTGGAGGCCATGGCGCTTCTGACCCAAAACGGCTTCCGGATCATGGTCATCACGAACCAGTCCGTTATCGGCCGTGGGATGGCGGATCCGGAGACCCTATCCCGGACCCACCGGCTGATGTCGGAAGCCGTGGCCACCCAAGGCGGCCGCATTCATGATATTTTCTTCTGCCCCCACAGTCCCGAAGACGGCTGCAGCTGCCGGAAGCCGGCCCCGGGGCTCATTCTAAAAGCCCGGGACACCTATGACATCGATCTTTCCGATGCCGTCATGGTGGGTGACAGCGTCAAGGATATCGAATGCGCCCGGAACGCCGGGTGTGGGAGAAGCATTCTGGTCAGAACCGGAAACGGCCTTTCCGCCATAAAGACCCTTTCCGAAAAAGGCCTCCTCCCCGATTACCAGGCCGACGACCTGAGAGATGCCGCCCACTGGATCCTGAGGCAGACCCGCCCATGACCATCCTGCAAGGCCATCTGGAACGAATCACCTACCGGCACGCGACCTCTCCCTTCACCATCGCGAAAGTTCGGGTGGAGGAAACCCACCGCCTGGTGACGGTGATCGGCACCATGCCCGGTGTCCAGCCCGGGGACAGCGTCGAAGTGACCGGCAGTTGGGATACCCACCCCAAGTACGGTCAGCAGTTCAAAGTCGCCGCCGTGAAAGTGATACCGGCAGAGCCCCTCGAGGGAATCCGCAAATTTCTTTCCTCCGGCCTCATCAAGGGAATCGGGCCCAAAATGGCTGGAAAGCTCCTGGCCCATTTCGACACATCGCTTCTGGAGGTGTTCGAGGAAGCTCCCGAAAGACTTTGCGAGGTGCCGGGCATCGGCTCGGCCAAGGCCGCCCGGATGGTCGAAGACTGGCGAGCGCACCGGGACACCCGCCGGGCCATGCTCGTGCTCCAGGCCAGCGGCATCAAGCCCTATCATGCCGCCCGCATCATCAAAGTCTTCGGCCCCGAAGCGGTTGAGGTCCTGAAAAACGATCCCTACCGGCTGTCTTCCGAAATCAGCGAAATCGACTTTTTCCTGGCCGACAACCTGGCCCGAAAAATGGGAATGGACCCCACGGATCTCAGGCGCCTCCAGGCCTGTCTGCTCTACCTGCTCGAGCAGAGCGCGGGCGGGGGACACACCTTTTCGCTTCGGAAGGACCTTCTGGCAAAATGCGTCCAGGTGCTCCAGGTCCCAACGGAAGCGGTGGAAACGGCCCTGGACTCGCTTTTCGCGACAGGGCTGGTCGCCTTCGATACTGCGGGAAAGGGCCGCGCCGCTGATGTCGTCTACCTGAAGGCTCTGCACGAGGCGGAAACCGGCATCGCCACCCGCCTGAAGGCCCTTTTGACCGTCCCGGTGCCCCCGGTCGCCATCGACCCCGACCGCATCACCGACGAGGTGGTCCGGAAGCTGGCCGTTCAGCCCTCGGACATGCAGCTTCGGGTGCTCACGGAGATTCTCTCCCACCGGGCCGTCATCATCACCGGCGGTCCGGGAACCGGCAAGACCACCCTGATCCGCTCCGTCTGCGCAGTATTTGAAACCCTCGGCCGGCGGATCTGCCTGACGGCCCCCACCGGCCGGGCCGCCCGGAGACTCTCGGAAGTAACCCGCAAAAAAGCCGCCACTATCCACAAAGCCCTGGGGTGCAACCTGGAGGACGGGCATTTCGAAAAAGACCGGGACAACCCCCTGGACGCCGACGTGGTGGTCGTGGACGAGGCGTCCATGGTGGACGTGCTCCTGATGCACCACCTGATCCAGGCAGTACCCATGACCGCCGTGCTGGTCCTGGTGGGGGACGTGTGCCAGCTTCCCCCCGTGGGTCCCGGAAACGTACTCTCGGATCTCATTGCCTCCGAAGCCATTCCCGCCTTCGAACTCACGGAAATCTTCCGGCAGGCCCAGGAAAGCCCCATCGTCATGAACGCCCACCGGGTCCGAGCCGGCCGAATGCCGGACCTGACCCGGCAGGCGCCCATGGACGGCGATACGGAGTTTTACTTCATCGAGCAGCCGAACCCCGCCCGGGCTGCCGAATCCGCCGTTTCCCTCTGCGCCCGGGAGCTTCCCCGGCGCTTCGGCCTCGACCCTGTCCGGGACATCCAGGTCCTCACCCCCATGCACAAGGGCCAGGCCGGCACCATTCAACTCAATCAGCTACTGCAAAAGGCCCTGAATCCGGACTCCGAACAGACCCGCCGACGGCAGGGCCGGGCCTTCCGGGTGGGAGACAAGGTCATGCACCTTAAGAACAACTACCAGAAGGATGTTTTCAACGGCGACATCGGCACCGTCAGGGCCATCGACAACGAAGACGAGGAGCTATTGGTGGACTATGACGGCCGGGATGTCCCCTACGGGTTCGACGAACTGGACGAACTGACCCTGGCCTACGCCATTTCGGTCCACAAATCCCAGGGCAGCGAATACCCGGCGGTCATCGTGCCGCTTCTCACGGAGCATTTCGTCCTGCTGCAGCGAAATCTCCTCTACACCGCCATGACCCGGGGACGCCGCCTGGTGGTCCTGGTGGGGGACCGGAAGGCTGTTGAGATTGCGCTCAAAAATGACAAGCCGGGGCAGCGGCTGTCGGGGCTGGCGTATAGATTCGCAGAGGGCAGAGGGCGAGACGCATAGGGCAAAGAGCATAGGGCATAGGGTAAAAGGCAAAAAGCTATGGACGGATCGCCATAAAATGAGAGTTTCAATTAAAATCGACAGAATACATTAACTTTAGGGCACGTTAGGCACTGTAGCGCACTTTAGGCACTTTCTGTTTTAACTCCATGCCCTGTGCTCTCTGTTCTATGCGTTCTTTTTGGGTCGGAACATGAAAAAACTCTTCGCAAATCTAGCTTCCGAACAGGCAGATCTCTGTGTGCTGATCCTGAGCGCATCGGGAATCTCCTGCACTCCTTCCCGAAGCGCCGACGGCTGGGAAATATGGGTGAAGGAAGAGGACTTCGAACCGGCTCTTGGAAAGGTCTCCCAATACTTCAGAGAAAACCCGGACACGCCTCCGGTACCTGTCAGACTTCCGACCCGGGAGCATAAAACCTGGACCGGCATCGGGGCGGCTCTGCTACTGGCGGTATTTTACTGGGCAGAGGCCTGGTATGGCGTTTCGCAAACTTTGGTGGACAGGTTCGGCGCGACCTCGGATCTCATTGTGCATGGGGAACTCTACCGGACGGTGACGGCCCTGATGCTGCATGCGGGCCCGGTCCATCTTCTGGGGAATATGGTGGGGATCGCCCTTTTCGGAACCGCCGTGTGTCAGGTGACGCGACCGGGGGTCGGCTGGTTTCTGATCCTGATGACGGGCGCCATGGGGAACCTTGCCAATGCCGCCGTGCAGCTTCCGGGTCATCGGTCCATCGGCGCTTCCACCGCCGTGTTCGGCGCCATCGGCCTGTTGTCCGCCTTCCAGTTCTGGAATAAATACAGACTGCCCGGCCAACGGTTGAAAGCCTGGCTGCCACTTGCCGGCGGCCTGGCCCTCCTCGCTCTTCTTGGCACGGCGGGCGAGCACACGGACCTCATGGCGCATCTCTTCGGCCTTCTCGCAGGTTTTGTCCTCGGCAGCGCCTACAGTCCGACCATCTCCCGCCCCCTCCCCGAAAAATACCAGAAAATCGCGTGGTCACTCACCGCAGGGATTCTGATCCTGGCCTGGTTTCAGGGCTGAAAATAAAATCAGGATATCGTCCGTTCCCTGCCGGTCTCGTATGCTGCAAGTTTGTTTCGGTTGAGATTTCCGAGGGTAATGACCAGGGACTCGTGTTTCCGGGCGGCCAGCCGGAACCAGTTTTCGATTTCCTTATCCAGGCTCTCTTCTCCCACCCCTTTCGAGGTGGTTGAGGCACCCACCGAATGGTCCATGACACCCGAGTTGATATATGTCCAGTTGCCGTTTTTGTTGGAAACGATACCGGTGTGCCCCCGGCTTTCCATTGAAAACGAGAGAATGCTCCCCTTCTCCAGATGCCCCGACATTTCCCGGATCACCTGCCGGGCCTGACGAACCGGGTCGCTGACCCTGAGAAAGGTTTTCCGGTAGGTCTCGGAGCCTGAAAACCGGACAAGCCCCTCACCGTTCAGGTAGGCGTTCATGGGAAGTCCGTTCTTCATTGCTTTTGCCACCAGCTGGTGCCCCAGGCCTTCCTGTCCGTGGTACCGGACCCCCATTTTATTCAGACCCTTTACCAGCAGTTCATAACAGTTCATATCGGAATAGGCGCTTCCGATCATCGGAAGAACGGCATCCACCAGGGCTTCGTTCAATTCTCCGGTCCCGGCGTCCGGTCCGGTTGCGACCGGATTTGAAGTTTTGTTTGCCGATGTCAGGGACGAAACAACCGATCCGCTCTTCGGCGTCCCGGATGCCGGGGAGCGGGATGCAAGCGCGTGCTCGGTTGCGGAATTTTTTATCATATCGCCCCACAGGAGTTCCTGGGTGGCCTGATCGTAATAGATATCCGTTCCGGTTGGAATTTCCGTGTAGGCTTTGTCCCGGTTTTGCCGGGCATAGATGATATTCCAGCAGTCCTTCTTGAACACGGGGTTGCGCATCAGGAGGTTTGAAACCGTCGGATTTTTTGACGTTATCGTGCCGATTTTGACGGGTTTTCCGATGGAAAGCGCTTTGTCCACTGCCGCGGAGGATGTTTCCCGAAGGGTCCCCAAAGACCGGTCACCCCTCGAAACCGTCGACATTTTCTCAGACAACTCTTTGTTAAAACTGGCATATTCATTTCCAACCGTCTTAGATGCCGGTTGGGTTCCCGAAGGTCCGCCACTGATTTGATTGATCATCATGTCTCTGATCCTTTTCCAACCCACCTGCATTTTAACTTTGTGCATCCATTGCGCCACAATGTCAGATAGCAATTGCCGTGCCTGAAAGGCAGAGGCCAGAGGTCGGAGATCAGAGATCAGAGGTCAGAAGCCAGAGGTCAGCCCGGCCTCTCACAAACAGCCATTGAAATTACGCAATCATTGTTATATGTTAGGCATCGAAAAAGTTGCAAGAACCTGGAAGGAGTTGCGAAACCTCCATGAACAAACAAAAACTGCAGCGGGATATTCAGAAGCGCGTCCGTGGGAAACTCTTCCCCCTCCTCGAAGAATACCGGCTCGAGACCCGGGATCTCGAGGCGGTTCTCAAGTGGAAGCCGATCGTTCTCCTTCTGGGCAATTATTCCTCCGGAAAAAGCACGCTGGTCAACGAGCTTCTGGGGAAAAGCGTTCAACTCACAGGCCAGGCCCCCACGGACGATTCCTTTACGGTACTGACGGCACCGGAACCGGGGGAAGCCGAGGGAATCATTCCCGGCGCAACCCTCGTCAATGACGACGGCCTGCCTTTTGCCGTGATGAAATCCTACGGCGACCGGCTGATATCCCATTTCCAGATGAAACAACTGGACCTTTCGATCCTTGAAAATCTTGCCATTGTCGATACCCCCGGGATGCTCGACTCGGTGACCGAAAAGGGACGGGGCTATAATTACGACGGCGTGGTGGGCGAATTCGCAAGGTTAGCCGACCTCGTAGTACTCATGTTCGACCCGCATAAGGCGGGCACGATCAAGGAAACCTACACCACCATCCGAAACACCCTCCCGGTCACCTCCGAAGAAGACCGCGTGGTCTTTGTCATGAGCCGTGTGGACGAGTGCGATACGCCGGGGGATCTCATCCGATCCTACGGAACCCTTTGCTGGAATCTCTCCCAGATGACCGGCCGCAAGGATATCCCGCGGGTATTTCTCACCTTTGCCCCGTCGGCATCCCGGCACGCCAGTGTCGGGGACACCTGGATCGACGAGCGAAACGAACTCAAGAAAAAAATACTGGAAGCCCCCGAGCTGAAAATCAGCCATATTCTGCACCTGGTGGACCGTAAGCTTTTTGAACTGAAGCTATCGGTGGAGGCCATGCAGCGATTTGCCAAAACAGGCCGTCGCCGATTTAAAAAAAGCCTTAAAAGCGGCTTTCTGGCAGGTATCATCCTTTTTCTCTTTCTGGACCTCCTCGCTTTTTCGATTATGGGCACGCCCGAGAAGGCGATGATCCCCTCGCTTCTTTCCGGCGGTGTTGCGCTTCCCCAGTTGATCATCCCGGCTGTCGGATTTCTGGCCGCCATGGTGTCGGCGATTCTCCTGTTCGTCAAATGGAGCTTCCCCCGGTACGTTAAAAAATGTCTCCAGGACCCGGAACAACTGACAAGGCTTGAAACGGACTTCCATCTTAACACCTGGATGCGGATTAAAGACAGGGTGACGGCGCTTATAAAAAAAGCAAATTTCCGTTCTCTATTTTATTCACATCAGAAAAATCTCACACTCATCGAGCGCTTCAGCAACGAAGAGTTGAAAAAATATTTCTCGAAAATCCGGAAAAGCCGCCAGCCGGACGAGGACGAGGATGCATCGGAGGAACCACTCGTGTGCACCCCCGACAGCCCGTGACCCGGCGGAGCCGGAGGCTGGGAAGCTGGGATGCGGGGACGCTGGGATGCAAAAAATGCTTTCTCACAGAAGTACGCTTCGGTGAGAATATTTCACTGTCCCGATTCAACGGGAAACCTTGAGCTTTGAACCTTGAATCCTCAACCCTAAACCGCGCTATTATGAACCACTCCACTATACTCGACGAACTCACCAGAGACATTTCTACCCTTCGTTTCGGTGCACCGGTGACCCACGTCTACAATCCGCTGGTCTATGCCCGGAAGCCCTATGAAATGTATCTCCAAAAGTACGGTGCCGTGGAAAGAGAAATACTTCTCATCGGGATGAATCCCGGTCCCTGGGGCATGGCCCAGACCGGCATTCCCTTTGGTGAGATCTCCGCGGTCAAGGACTGGCTGAAAATTGAAGCGCCGGTGGGCACGCCGCCCATTGAGCACCCCAAGCGACCCGTCACTGGATTTTCATGTCCGAGAAGTGAAGTAAGCGGCCGGAGGCTCTGGGGCTGGGCGAAAAAGAGATTTAAAACCCCCGAAGCATTTTTTTCCCGTTTTTTCATACTCAATTACTGCCCCCTCGTCTTCATGGAAGAAAGCGGGAAGAACCGGACCCCCAACACCCTTCGGGCATCGGAAAAAGCCCCGCTCTTTTCAGCCTGCGACCGGGCGCTTCGCCGAACCGTGGAATGCTTCAATCCACGGTTCGTTCTGGGAGTGGGCAATTTCGCCCGGACCCGGGCCGAAATCGCGCTCGAAGGACTCGGGATTGCCGTCGGCAGCATCACCCACCCCAGCCCGGCCAACCCGAAAGCCAATCGCGGGTGGGAAAGTGTGGCTGAAAAGGAGCTCTCCGACCTGGGCATCCTTTAGAAAAGCTATCCCTTTTCGCCGTGCTGCCGGATGTATTCGTACATGACGATGGACGCCGCCACGCTGACGTTCAGACTCTGGGATCTTCCGAACTGGGGGATCTGAAGTGCCTCGATGCCTTCGTAGTCGTTTTTGTCGAAACTGAGTCCGAACTCCTCGTGGCCGAATATAAAGGCGCTCTTCTCGGGAAGAGGGGTGCCCGAAAGTGAACTCCCATCCTCCGGCTCCAGAGTGAACATCCGGTAACCCCGTTCCGATAAATCGCGGTGGCAGGACTCAAAGATATCGTGAAACCGGGCCGGCACCCACTTGAATGCCCCCACGGCGGGGGCCGGATCGAAAAAATCGGTGCCGATGAGATGCACTTCGTGGGCGCCAAAGGCCTCGGCGCTGCGGAAAATCTTTCCGATATTGAAGTTCGGCTTGAGACCGTCCAGGACAACGATGAAGGGATGAACGCCGGGGGTGGCCAACATGTTTTTCCGTTTATGGCGCTCGAAACGTTTCAGCATGTTGATCCGCTCGAGCTTCATTCGCCTTCGCATTTCCCTGGAAACCATTGGTGCTCCCCTATTCGTAAGCCTTTGGAACGGCGCAGATAATGACAAAAGGATCTGTTGCCGATGTGTTCCGGTACTGGTGTTTTTCCCCCGGCAGGACCAATGCAAATTCTCCCGCATTTATGCCACGGGTGCCACCGTTCCCGTCCACTAAAACTCCCTGCCCACTGATCACATAATTCAGATGCTCAAAATCGTGGGAGTGATAGGGGGTGTGTCCTTCCGGCCCCACCGTAAACACCCGGAAGGAGAAATTCGGAGAGCCGTCCTTTGCTGAAATCGGCACCTGCTTGAAGGCGTTTTTGGCATCATCCATGGTGACAGTTATTTTTTCAAGATCCTGAAGCCTGGTAATTTTCATAGCGTTTTCTCCTTTTTTTCTTAAACCGGTTGCGGGACCTTTATCTGCCGTCAATAGGTCTTATGGGTCTTATACGACCTATAGGACCCATAATCAAACCCCTCGACGATTGACCTTCCCCGGAAACAGCGCGATCACCGGCAGGGTCACCACGGCCAGAAACGCGGTGCCGGTCAGAACGCTCTGGATGGAATACATGTCCGCGAGTTTTCCCACCAGGGGAGAAACGGCACCCCCCAGACCGAAGGCAAACCCCATCATGAGACTTGCCACCATGGATCGCCCCTTCGGCGCCAGGCTCTGGGCCATGGCCACCCCCAGGGGAAGGGTCGCCAGTACCAGGGCACCGGCAGCAGCGGCCCCGACATAAACCCAGGCGCCCTGAAGCCTTAAAAAGAGAATGAGCACCGGTGCCATCAGCACATGAACGATCATAAACACCGGTTTAAACCCGATGCGGTCGGAAATATGTCCCGCCGCCAGTCCGCTGAGGGTTCCGGCCATGACGAAAAGCGAAAAAATTACACCCGCGGAAAAGATGGAAAAACCTCGCCGTACATACAATTCCGACATAAAGGTCATGAACGACTGGCCGACAATGGCCCGAAGCACCATCACCACCCAGATGAGGGTGATCACCTTCCAGGCATCTCCGAGAGCTTCCCGAATCGACCCGAAAAATCCCAGGCGCCGCATTCCCTCGCTGATGGGTTTTGGCACGACCCGATAGAGATAGACGACCACCAGAAGACCGAATATCATTGCAAAGGGCATTGCTTCCAGCCCGAATCGCTCGGCATACCAGGTTATAAAGATCGGCCCCACTCCGAAGGCGAGCGTCCCGCCCGTGTTGAAAACAGACATGGCGAACCCGAGGTTCCTGCCGGAATACACGGGCACCATTCCGGCCACCGACGGATGGAACATGGAGGAGCCGAAGGACCCCAGGGCCACCACCGCCAGAAGCATCCAGAAACCGGTGGTTATGCCGGACAGGGGGATGAACACCACGGGCATGAGCACTCCCAGCAGGATAAATTTCCGGGTGGTATAGCGGTCGGCCAGGTAGCCCACCGACGGCTGAACGATAAAGGCCAGCAGCCGCACCACGCCTGTGATAATCCCGATCTGGGCCAGTGAAAGGTCCATTTTCTCGATAAACAGGGGGTAGAGGGGTGTGATGAACGATGAATAAAAATCGCCTGTAAAATGAACCAGGGTCAGGGCGAAAAGGATTTTGATATTTGCTTTGTCTACTGCATTCATGTTGATTTTCGTCATTAAAAGGTTGTCAAGTATATTCCTGGATACATGCCGCAGTGGCACAATCCTGTTGCAAACCGGCAATTCATGATAGTAGAATACTTTTACATATCTCCACAAGCCGTAATCTAAATGCTTTAAGTTGCCCACTCGGAATCGGAGACAGGAAAAGATACATGGCCAGGGAGTTCAGCACACTCGGAGTCTGCCTCGGCGCCGCCACCATTTCCATGGCGCTTTTAAAGACTTCCTCAGACAAAACGGATATCGAACGAAACACGCCGACCCGCCCCCGGGTTGTCGGGACATGGCGCATCGCCCATGGCGGCAACCCCCGGCAGGCGTTTCTGAACGTATTGGACCGGGTGGATCTTGAAACCGTCGACCGGATTGCATGCACGGGCCGGAAGTTCCGGGAACTTGTCAACCTTTCCACCATCGCAGAACCGGAAGCGGTGGAATGCGCCTATCGGTTTTTAAAACCGGACGGGGTGGAATGCCCCGCCGTCATTTCGGCCGGTGGGGAAACTTTCATGGTTTACGTGCTGAACCCGTCCGGCCGTATCACCAACGTTCTCACGGGAAACCGTTGCGCCTCCGGCACGGGAGAGTTTTTTGTCCAGCAGCTTCGCCGGCTGAATATGTCCCTGGACGAGGCGGCGGCCCAATCCGTTACCGACCCTCCCTACCAGGTGTCCGGCCGCTGTTCCGTGTTCTGTAAATCCGACTGCACCCATGCCACCAACAAGGGCGTTCCGAAAATCCGGGTCGCCGCCGGCCTTTCAAGAATGATGGCCGACCGAATCCTGGGCTTATTAAGTAAGGTCCCCCACAGTGGCATCATGCTCACCGGCGGCACTGTTCATAACCGCATGATGAGGACCTACCTCGATGCTGAAATCCGGCCCCTCATCGTGCCGGACCATGCGGACTGCTTCGAAGCGCTGGGGGCGGCGCTCTGGGCCATGTCCCACGATACCCTCCCCTGCCCGGAAAAATCGAAACTGTTTGCCCGGGGCAGATCCTCCTTTGCCGTGCTGCCGCCCCTGAGGGATGCCGAAAAGGCGGTTGAGTTCAAACAGATGCACCGGGGCACCATCCAACCCGGGGACGTCTGCGTTCTCGGGCTCGATGTGGGCTCCACCACCACCAAGGCGGTTCTCATCCGACAGGAGGACAATACGCTTCTGGCTTCGGTTTACCTTCGCACCAACGGAGATCCGGTGGGAGCCTCTCGCAATTGCTACCGCTCGCTGCTCGAGCAGGTGACTCGATATACATCCCCCGACCGGATATCCATCACCGGTCTGGGGGTTTGCGGTTCCGGCCGGCAGATTGCGGGACTCCATGCCCTGACCGACGGCATCGTGAACGAGATCATCGCCCATGCCACGGCCGCCACCTATTTTGATCCGGATGTGGACACCCTCTTTGAAATCGGAGGGCAGGATGCCAAATACACCCTGATCACCAACGCGGTGCCCTCCGATTACGCCATGAACGAAGCCTGCAGCGCCGGGACCGGCTCGTTCCTGGAAGAATCGGCCCTGGAGACCCTCGGCATTCAAATGCAGGACATCGAGGCCATGGCCGTCACCAGCGGCAGCCCTCCCAACTTCAGTGACCAATGCGCCGCCTTCATTTCCTCGGACATCAAAAACGCCATCCATGACGGATTGGAACGCGAAGATATCGTGGCCGGACTCGTCTATTCCATTTGCATGAACTATACGAACCGGGTCAAAGGAAATCGGCCGGTGGGCCGGAAAATCTTCATGCAGGGGGGCGTGTGCTACAATCGCGCGGTTCCCCTGGCCATGGCGGCGCTGGTGGGAAAACCCATCATCGTTCCCCCCGAGCCCGGCCTCATGGGAGCCTTCGGTGCGGCCCTGGAAGCCAAAAACCGAATTCGGAAAGGACGCCTGGACTCCGGAAATTTCAATTTGCAGGCCCTTGCAGACCGCCCCGTGACCTACGGAAAATCTTTTACCTGCAAAGGGGGCCGGGAGGGATGCGACCGCCGGTGCGAAATTGCAATGGTTCATCTGGACGGGGAAAAGTACCCCTTTGGCGGCGCCTGCAACCGGTATTATAACCTGCGACACCACAAAGGGGAAGAAAGCACCGCCGAGGATCTGGTGAGAGCCCGCCAGACGCTGGTATTCGGCCCGGAAACGCCCCCCCGGGAACCTTCCGGAAGACGGGTCGCGGTGAATCGCAGCTATATGATCAACACCTATTACCCGTTTTTCGATACATTTTTCAAACACCTGGGGCTTTCCATACACCTGCCGGAGAAGGTTTCACCGTCCGGGATGGACCGCTGCGGTGCGGCCTTTTGCTATCCGGGGGAATTGGCCCACGGTTTTTTTCATACCCTGCTCACCACCGCCTCCCCCGCCCCGCCGTTTCTCTTTCTGCCGCATTTCAAGTCCGTTCCCGGCATCAACGGGAATCCCAACAGCCTGCTGTGCCCGCTGGTGCAATCGGAAACGTACTATTTGAAATCGGCGTTTGGGCCGGAGATCAAGGCACTTGAACGGCAGGGCACTCGACTTCTTTCCCCGCTGCTGGAGATGACCCAGGGTCTGGAGGCGGCTAAGCCGGCGATGCTGGATGTTGCGGCGGCGGTGGGGGCCGGCTTTCGGCAGGGCCGGAAAGCCTTTGATGAAGCGGTCGCGGCCCAGAAGCGATTTACCGAGGCCCTCAAGTCCAGAGGCAGGCAGGTTCTCGCGGACCTTTCCGCATCGCCCGGAAAGATGGCGGTGGTGGTTTTCGGACGGGCCTATAATGCCTTCGCCCCCGAGGCCCACATGGGCATCCCGGGCAAATTCGCCACCCGGGGCATCCCGGTAATTCCCTTCGATGCATTGGACTTTGAAGACGAGCCCACCAAGCGGCATATGTACTGGGGAATCGGCCGGCAGATTCTTCAGGCCGCCCGGCTGGTACGAAAACACCCGCGCCTCTTCGGGGTCTATGTCACCAATTTCTCCTGCGGTCCGGACTCCTTCCTGCTGGGTTACTTCCGGCAGATCATGGGCCGGAAACCGTCTCTGACCCTTGAACTCGACAGCCATACCGCCGATGCCGGACTGGAAACCCGGGTGGAAGCTTTTCTGGATATCATTTCCGCCTATGGCCGAGAGACCGTGAAGAAATCTGAACCGGCGGACACAGGGGAAGCTCCCCTGGCCCGGCTCGCGGTCCGAAACACCATTCCCATGATCGAGACCGCCTCGGGGAAAAGAATCCCACTGAACGATCCCCGGGTCACCGTACTGGTACCCTCCATGGGAAAGCTTTCCACCGAAGCGGTGGCGGCAGCCTTCAAAAGTGGCGGCCTTCACGCCGTGGCCCACCCGCCCGCCGACGAAAACGTGTTGAAGCTGGGACGGGCGCATACCACCTGCAAGGAATGCCTGCCGCTGATTCTCACCACGGGCACCCTGCTGAGCTATTTACGGCACAGGAAGCGGCCGGATGAAATCGTGGCCTATTTTATGGCCACCACTTCGGGACCCTGTCGCTTCGGGCAATACGCCATTTTCATGGAGGATCTGATTCGGCGCCACCGTATTCCCGATGTGGCCATGTTCTCCCTCAATTCCGAGGACGGTTACCATGGCCTCGAAAGTGGGGCCGAGCAGCGGATCTGGTGGGGGCTGGTGATATCCGACATTCTCGAAGACATTCGCACCATGCTCCTTGCAAACGCCGAAGATGTTCCCGGGGCCCTGGCGGCCTTCGAAGGGATCTGGCAGGATGTGCTGGGACTTCTCGAAAGGGGGTCATGGAAATCGCTTCAGGCAGGTCTGGAGTCCGCCGGAAGGCGGCTGGGGCAAATCCCCCTAAAACGTCCGCCCGAGACGGTTCCGGTGGTGGGGCTGGTGGGGGAGATATTTGTCCGCAGGGACGGCCTCTCGCGCCAGTGGCTGACCGAGCGGCTGGCGGAAAGGGGAATCGCCTCCGTCTGCGCGCCCATCGGGGAATGGGTCCACTATTGCGACTATCTCGTTCATCATAATCTTGTGGACAATCCCCTATCGCTGGTTCGTAAATCCAAACACCGGTTCCGAAGCTATTTTAAAAAGCAGTTCGAAAACCGGATCCGCACCCTGCTGGGCATCTCCGGGCTCGTTCCGGCCCACCCGGAACATATCGATAGCATCATCGATGCCGCCCGACCCTATATCTCCCCCAGCCTGACCGGGGAGGCCATCCTCACCGTAGGCACTTCCCTGACCCAGGTGGCGGATCATTGCTGCGGCATCATCTGCATCGGGCCCTTCGGATGCATGCCCAGCCGAATCGCCGAAGCGATCCTGAGCGAAACCATGACCGTGAAAAACAGGGCATCGATACCCAGCGGAAACGGTCGTCTCCGGTCCATCCTCTCGAACGTTGACGACCTGCCGTTCCTGGCCATCGAAAGCGACGGCTCACCGTTCCCGCATCTCATCCACGCCAAACTGGAAGCCTTCTGCCTCCGGGCTTTGCGTTTACACGAACGGATGATGGGAGCCGTGGCCGGAGGCCGGAGGTCAGAAGTCAGGGGTCAGAGGTCAAAGGCGGGCTGACCCCCCTCCTTCCCAAATCGGTGGAGCACCTCAACTCTAGGCACTCTAGCGCACTTTAGGCACTCTATGCACTCGCAGTTTAGGCCCTCGCAGTTCAGGACACCCCGAACATATGCGCCGACGCATGTTTTGCCAACCACTGGAAAACATGCCGTATGGAGCCGGAATAATGACACACCTGGAAATTGCAGGTGGAGAGGCATCTCTGGCTGCACTCCTGTTTCATCTGCGCCAGCCTGAGCGGATCGAATTTCTCACCCGCATAAAGATCTCCCCAATCCTCTTTTCCCCCATACATCTCGAAGCACGGCGAAAAAGAGCCGTCCAGGCGAATCACCATGGACAGTTCACCGGCACGGCAGTGCCATGGCGGCAGTTGATGGCGGATAAAGGATTTCATGGCCTGCAGGTGGGCCACGGAGTTGACCATGGTATAGCGCTGCCGGTTTTTTTCGATCAACCAGTCGATCAGCGTGTCGACGGCATCTTCCTCGCTATGGGTAATCCATCCCCCCCGGGCCTGATTGGCATAATTCTCGTAGGTCACCAGGGGCGGTTCATTGATATGATAATCGGTGGCGATACCGTGCCGATGGGCGATCTCAGTCAGGGCTTTGACATCATCGATATTGTCCCGGGTGATGTTGATGTTCAGGAAAGTGATGTAACCGTAGTGCTTTTCCCTCTCCACCAGATATTCAAACTGGCGCTCAATGCGGCTGAAAGCCTTCACGAGCCCGGCCCGGGGTTCCAGGCAATCCACCGCGAGATTGATGGTGGCGACGCCGGCCCGGCCGATTTCATCCACAAAGGCCTCGTCCATGAGAATGCCGTTGGTGGGCAGATATACGAAAAACCCTTTTTCGACCGCATACCGGGTCAGTTCGATAATGAAATCCGGACGCACCAGAGGTTCTCCGCCCATATAGGCCAGCACCCGGCATCCCTGACCCTGGAGCCAGTTCACGGCGTCCCGGGCCATTTCCATGGGCATGCCCGGGATGTTGCGCCCCCGGCTGAAGCAGTAGGAACAATTCAGGTTGCAGTTAAGATCCGTATACAGAAAGGACAAAAGCGGCTGAAACGTGCTGGTGGTGACGCGATACCGCAGGTATGGGAGAAACCAGCTTTGATAGGCCTGGGTGAAGTTTCTGATCCGTTTGGTCATGGACCTGGCCGGCTTGTTGTGAAAGAAAGGAACTTCCTCTTCGACATTTGCTTCGCTTTGGCTGTTGAAAATTCGTCGCATATCCATCGGTATCCTACCCTCCTTCTCGCCATGCGAATGACGTGCTAAGGTTTTGATCCCTACGGCTTAACGAAACTTATTTTCTGAACCTCCGGGCTGCGCTATGAAACAAACACCATGGATAGAATATCTCGCATCTGCTGCAGAACAGGAATTTTGGAGTATCGTTGAAGCACTTCCGGATTTGTATATCCCCAGGAAACACCGGCAAAATCAACTCCCAGGGAGGCGGCCATTTCGGCATCCCGGATCTCGTCTCCGACGCACAGCACGTCCTCGAGCGATACACCGATGGCTTTCACAGCCGCCCTGATCTTGTTCCGCTTTCCGAAAAGTGATGCCCCGCAGCCAAAATGTCCGATCAGGGCGGCATTGTCCGCTCCCAGGACTCGGAGAACGTTCTCTTTGGCGTTGGACGTCACAACCGCCATATGTACCCTCGCGGCATCGAGGCTTTTCAAAACCGCACCGACACCTTCGAACAACCGAATTTCTTCGATCCGTTCGGTCATGAGCCGGCGCATTTCTCGGCTCACCCGGGGAAGTTTCCACATGGGCAGTTCTGCATGGTTCATCATCTGGCGCGCGCTGCAGCCCCGAAACTCTTCTATGCGTTTCAAATCCAGGGGCTTGAAGCGAAACTGCTTTGCAACCAGGTTGATAGTATTGATGAACCATCTGAAAGAATCGGCAAGCGTTCCATCAAAATCGAAAATTATCAGCTTGTATTTCCGCACACTGCATCCTTCGGTCTTATGATGACAATCCCGGGCTTTCCCGGAAAATTGTGAATACTACGAATTTAAAAAATCCAGCTGAGCAACAATATATACCAATACGCCTTTAAAATAAAGTTCGGGGGCATTTATTCCCGATAACTCTTCAGTATCATGGGCATTTCGATGGAACGATCCTGAAGCCGCTATTTCCTTCCGGCGCCTTTAGTCGATGTCGTCGGGGCTGCTTTTTTCATCCTGGGGCGGGGCTATCACCAACTGTTCTCCGGGATGGATCACCTTGTCGGTACCGATCCGGTTCCAGATAAGCAGCGCCGCCAGGGGCACCTGGAATTTTTCCGCGATGACCGAAAGGTTGTCCCCTTCTTTGACGACATAAATCCGGTTTTTCGAATTGCTGTCTTCCGCTTCGATCAACGCCGCAAGACGTTTCTGAAACCCATCCTTTCCCCCCTCCGGGATATTGATCCGACGGCTGCCCGGGGCAAGGTAGTGCCCCCGCACCTCGGGGTTCAATTCCTTGATGGTCAGAAAGTCCGTTCCCGCGGCGCTTGCAATCAGGCGAAGGGGAAGATCTCCGGTTGCCGTCACCTCAACGGTTTTAAAGGTCTCCGGGGGATAAAAATCCTCCGGGGAAAGATTAAATCCGTATCGTCCGGGCGCCTCAAAAATTCGTTTGATGGCCAGAATGCGAAAGACGAAACGCTGGGTTTCGGTGTACAGATAAAGCCGGTAATAGTCACGGGTCTCCTGCTCCATAATCTCGGCTTCCAGACCTTCCTCCCCCATATTGTACGCCGCAAGGGCCAGCGTCCAGGAACCGAACTCGGTGTACAAATCCTTCAGGTAAGCCAGTGCCGCCGGCGTGCTCAGGTAAATATTGCGCCGCTCATCGTACCGGCCGTCCACCACAAGTCCGTATTTTCGGGCGGTCTGGGGGAGGAGCTGCCAGACTCCCATGGCACCCTTGCTGGATCCGACTTGGAGTCTGAGAGCACTTTCGGCAACCGCCAGATATTTGATATCGTCCGGAATTCCCTCATCCCTGAGCATCTTTTCAATGAAAGGGAAATACCGGGTGGATCGTTTGAGCCAGAGGATCACCTGGGGACGATTCCCCAGGGTCACGAGCATCTCCTTTTCGAACCGTTCCACCACCTGCCTATCATCCAGTGGAACCGTTTCCCCGCAGAGCGTCATCGGCGCTTTGAACTTCAGGGCGGAAAGCAGCACATCTTTGGTTTCCTGGCCTTGAGCCGGTCGCGGTGGGAAAATCAAAATAAGGAGCGATATCATGCAAAGAAAAATAATGGGCCGCATGGTTTTTTATTCACAGAGCGCTATTTCGATCTCACGCTGTACTTCTTAAAAGGTTTTCAAAGGGTTCCGGATCGCTTTTCTTTAGCCTGTCCATTCAGACTTTATATCAAGTTTCTCTGCAATGGACAACAGGACGTTCGAATAATTCAGACCCTCCATGCTTCATCTTCTCCCGGCCCGGCGGGGGGGGGTAGTTGCTTCCGCTACCTGTTCGCTCGTCTTCTCCATTGGACATACAGAACGAAACCACCCCACAGGATGGAAGCCATAAAAATAAGCGTTCCGATAACCACACACGACTTGGCCAGGAAATGGTCGTATTGAAGCAGTCCGGTCTCCGTGAGAATGTATTCCCAGTCATGGAACCCGTAAGGTGACGAATAGCCAAAATTACCTCCAACAAGGGGCAGACTGAGCGATCGTGCGTCATTAACGTAGGGAGAGATATCAAACAGGTTCTGGCCGAACCACCACAAGGCGACGGAAGCGCCAAAAGGGTCCCTTGTTTTAAACAGGAAAACAGAAAGACAGATCAGCGGCATCAAGAGTTGTCCGATCGTTCCGCCCAAAGAAGTAATCAACGCTCCGAAGGGTCTGAACACGATATGGCCGGCCTCATGAAACGGAAGATTCACGAGGTGCATGAAAGAATTGCCAGGGTAATTAGAGGCAATCGGAGAAGTAATGAACCTGACTGCCCAGCCCGCTAAAAAGATAAGGATTGCCAGTCTTCCGTAGAAATATATCCGGTTGTCGTCCGGCCTGGCGGTAAAGAGAATATCGGAAAATGAAATGGAACCATTGGTATCATTCGATGGGAAGGATATTTCTGGAGAACCGTCTTTCCGGGTATTATTGTGGGCGGCGGCACGGAATTTGGCGAAAATTACGCCGCATCTTTCGCACTCGGTATTCCCCGGGTTTTGGTCGAAGTTACATTTCGGACAATGCATTTTTTAAAAGCGTTCACCTTTATTTCTCATGGATAGGAATCTTGATATATCCTTCCATAAGTTTAAGGATCGAAACCGGCAAGGAAACACCATCGGCGACTTGCGTGCTTGCACCTCTATCCGGCGTTCTCCCCAGGGGACTTTTGAGACCTACCCGGACGGGCCAACCATGTCAAATGAATTCTGACCGTTGCGGGAAATGGGCGCCCATGGTGCTTTCACACCGATCCTCACGCCTGTGTGCTTGACTTGAAATGGCTCGGTATTTTATTTTTAACTATTAGGAAAGCTTAAACTGAAAAACGGGGGATTTATGAAGAAGCAGGCTATAGTTTGGATCAGCGCCGCAATGATGACCATGATGAGCGCCTGCAGTGGCGGAAATACCGGAAATACCGATAACAGCGGGACGAACGGCGGACAAACCACCGAAAATTTCGTTGTGTTGGCCGCCAACGATCTGGGAATGCATTGCATCGACCGTGAATTCAGCGTTTTTTCAATTCTGCCGCCCTTCAATGTTGTCCATGCCCAGGTGGTCGGGCATGATACCTACGGCAACCCGGTCATTCTGGATGATGCGGACGTGTCGGTGACCTATGATGCGACGATCGACGAAGCGGCCTCCATCAACAGCTACAGCATCGGCAAAACCGATTTCTGGGATTATGCCGACCGCCTCTATTCAACCAGTCTGGCGGAGGGAGAAGGCCTTACCGGCCTCTATATGCCCCAGGATTCGCCCACACCCGGCGCCCAGGCCTTTGATTACGATACCACATATGAGTGGTTCACCGCCGATGGAATCCCCATCACGCCGAAAGACGATGCATTGGTCGATAACCCGTACCCGCTGATGCGCATTTCAGCCGATGATGCTTCAAGCGGAAGCACCCTGGGATATACGGATGTCGTCGTGCCGGTGGCCGCGGAAACCGACTGCCGGAGCTGTCATGCCACCGGCGAGATTGGGGCTTCCGGTATGGGCATCATCTGGGCAACCGATACGGACGTGGAAGTGCAAAGCAAAAAGAATATCCTTCGGCTTCACGACGCGCTGGAATCAACGAATCTTTCCCACAGCACGCCTGTCTTATGCGCCCACTGCCATTATTCCCGGGCTCTGGATCTGAATGGCGTCGGCCCCACCGCCGCCCAGGTGGGAAAAACCAACTTTTCCCGGGCCATTCACAATTACCACGGCAAAATACTGACAGATAGCGCCAGCAAGCTTCTGCCCGACGATATTTCCTCATGCTATAAATGCCATCCCGGCCAGACCACCCAATGTCTCCGGGGTGCCATGGCCACCGGAGGAATGGATTGCATCGACTGTCACGGCGGCATGCTCGCGGTGGGCGCCGAGTACAACCTAAAGGTCAATGGAAGCATCGATGGTAAAAACGACGGCTTTCCGCGGCGGCCGTGGCAGGATTTGCCTCGCTGCCAGTCCTGTCATACGGGCGATGCGGTGGAATATCTGACGGGAACGGGTCTGGTGGTCCAGGACAGCGCATATCCGTTCAGGCTGGCTCAGGCATATAAGACCAATGATTACGCCGCCTCGCCGCTGCTGGCCTCCAACACACGCTTTGCCGAAAACGCGAATACCCTCTACCGCTTCAGCAAGGGCCACGGCGGTATCCTGTGCGAAGGTTGCCACGGCAGTCCCCATGCGATCTGGCCCAACCAAACGGCCGATGCCAACGATAATGTGGCCGCCAACGAAATTCAGGGGTACCCCGGAAAAATCATGGAATGCACCGCCTGCCACATCAACGACACCCTGGGCCTCACGATGGACGGCCCCCACGGACTTCACAATGTCAACGACAGCCGCTGGGTAAATGGAAAGCATGGAAACTATTACAATAACGATCCGACGAGCTGTCAGCGATGCCACGGCCGGGACCTTCTCGGCACGCCCCTTTCCAAGGTGGCCACTGCACGTACCTTCAATGTGGATGATGCAAACGATCTGGCCAAGGGTGAACTGGTAAGCTGCAACCGGTGCCATTCGATGCCGGACT
>JBECKW010000071.1:0-5723 GCA_040235505.1 Desulfobacterales bacterium | reverse complement strand
TCCGTAAAATGGACGGAAACCGCCGAATCCGTGTCGATGTAAACGCTGGATCCGTCAGAGAGATACACGGTTTTCTGCTCACCGACGGCGGCTTTGAATGTCTCGGGGGTGAACGAATTATCCCGGGCAAGCCAAATACCACCCACGAGCAAAATGAGTACCACTGCAACCACAGCGTATCTAAACCAGGCAACATTCGGAACAAGCCCACCAATCCGCCTGAATTTTTCGGCAGCACGTTCCCACACCGGGCTTTTTGAGGCCGTCCCGACCACCAGGGGATCGTCCTTCAACGAATCCATGGCGGACCATACGGAGCCCATCAAATCCAGGTTTTTCCGGTGGACGTCATCCGTTTCGATCCAGTCGGCAAACGCATCCATTTCCTCGCTCGAAAGGGATTCGGACTCGATCCTGAGGAACCATTCCCCGGCTTCCGTCAATTTATCATCGGCATCAGAATTCTGGTGCCTTTTTGGATTCTTTTCCATAATATTTATCGACTGCTCTGGTTATGTGTTGCAATGCATGAAGAATATGTTTTCTCACCATACTGATCGAAATACCCATTTCCATGCCGATTTCTTTATACGTCAAGTTACTGAAACGATGCAAAATGATTGCTTTCCGGCTTTTCCGGTTCAACGACTCGAGCGCTTTCCTGATGACCGAAATGCCTTCTTTTGATTCGAGTGCCTGTTCGGGAGAAAGCGCCATGGAGCTTATTTCAAAATCGTCGAAACAGATATGATCCATCTCCCCGCGAACACACTGTTTCCGATATCGATCCTTTACAATGTCCAAGGCTATTTTGCATAACAGGGAGAAGCGCAGGTCCAGTTCCTCGAGGCGGGGATGCCGGACAAGCCGCAGGTACACCTCCTGGGCGATGTCGTCGATATCCCTTGACTTCAGCCTGCAGACCAGAAATGCCCGAAGCGCCCGGTCATGCCGTTGATAGGCGGCAGTCACGATTTTGTTTGCCGCCATCGCCGGGTTGGGTAAAAATGCGACGCTATCTTTTCCTGTATTGGTGCCGGCCATTTTCGAATTTACCCTGTTATTTCAAGTGCGGTCCTGTTCCACATCGAATATTTTAGCCGGGAGCCGCTTTTTTCTCAAGCAATAAACACGACAAAGCGGACAACAAGCGGTGATTTCCTGCCTCGGCTGTTCGTCCTGTTTATTGCACTCTTATAGTTAACCGTATTGCCATCCCTTTTTTGCACCTAAAAAAACAATACGACGTAATGGCGTTGGGAAAATGGCCCCATAAATTTGCTTTTTTTTAAAAAAATGGTGCAAATTTGATCATGGTTCGCGGTTTACCATAAGAGGAACGTGACGGTTGAAATTCAACCCGAAGCAGGAGGATGGAATGTTCAGTGGATGCAATCTGCGCAGGAGCGGCAGTGTCAGCGGCATGCTGAGTCTATTTATGTTATTGTTTTCCTCCATTACATTTACGTTTGGTGCGCAGGCTTCTGCGGGAGCCTCCAAAATCAAGTTCAACATTCCCTCCGAGAACGTTAGATCCGCCCTGATAGAACTCGCCGACCGTACGGATTTAAGTTTGATTTACGACATCGAAGAACTGGGTCAGCTTAAAACGAATGCTGTCACCGGACTATATACCCCACTTGAAGCCCTGGCTATTATGCTGAATGATACGGGCCTGACGTTTGAGTTGACCGGTGAGGAAACCGTTGCGATCAGCAAAAATAAATTGCATTCGGACAAACAGGAAAAGGATGGTATGAAGTAAACTCACCATTGGAGCACCCCACCTTCGGTGGGGAAAAAATCGTGTATTATTTTGTTCGGATGTCGCTGGCGGAGGGGGGGGATGGTTCAGTTACGCCCATTCAAAAAGAGGATCACGTCAATTCCGGGCGTTAAGCGCAACGTTGCATGGGGGTTATGTACCATTATCCTGATCACGTCCGCTTTCATATTGTGGCTGAGCGCAACCACCTTTGCCGAAGATACTCAAATCAGATTTGATATTCCGGCACAGGACATAAGGTCAGCCTTGATTAAATTCGCCGATGTTACGGACTTAAGCATGATTTACAACATCGAAGAACTGGAGCCTATGGAAACAAATGGAGTCTACGGACGCTATTCTCCTCTTGAGGCCCTGAAAATCATGCTTGCGAACAAAGGGCTGAAATTCAAGAAAATCGGTGAAGAATCCATCGCCATCAGTAAAAACGAGCACCCGTCGGATGAGATGACAGAAAAATCAGATACAGCCATGCCGGCGGTCAAGCAGCAGAAGGAGGTCGCAAAAAAGGAAGAAAAAGCATCCGAAGACCTGTTCATACTCGAGCAAATCACCGTAACTGCAGAAAAACGTGCTGAGAATCTTCAGCGACTGCCGGGTTCGGTCGTGGTTCTCCTCGGCAATGAATTGACTACCCAAGGCAAGATTGAAACCGGGCAGTTTCTCGAAAGCGTTCCCAATGTCACGTTCCGGGAAGGCTATGGAACCAACCCGGACGGGAACATTGCGATCCGCGGCATTCAGCGCACCCAGGCCTCGGGCGGTGTCGACGAAGTCCTTCCCGCCACCACCGCGGTCTATGTGGATGGCGTTTATTTGGGGATCGGCGGCCACTACGACCTCAACCGCATAGAGGTATTGCGCGGACCCCAGGGGACCCTGTACGGACGCAGCGCCACCGGCGGTGTGGTTGCCTTCTATACCAACGACCCGAAGCCGGGAGAGTTCGGCGGCGATGTCACCGCCGAGTTCGGCAACTATTCCCTTGTCAATGCGGAGGGCGTTGTCAACGTACCGGTCGGCGACAAGGTCGCGTTTCGCGCGGCGGCGCATTATTATTCAAGGGATGGCTATTTTGACAAAAAGGGAGGGCAGACCGAAACCAGGGAAGGCCGGCTCAAAATTCTTTTCCAACCAACCGACCCACTGCAAATTGTACTGAGCGGCTCGATCCAGAGAACCGTCAACTGGGGCGGCGGTTGGTCGGTGGGTTTGTCAGGACCGGATACGATCGACTATCACTATGCGTATTCCACCCCATCGGCATCCCCGACGAACTATTACAACCAGGTCGGTGTCAATGCCGATTACGATTTCGGAAGCAGTACCCTGACCTATGTCGGGGGGTACCATGACTACAAGTATACCGGTTTGGAGGCGGAGACGGCGACACCAACCCAAGGCGGAAGGGGAGAGGACTCGTTTCCCAAAGACTGGTATCACACCGAAGAGATCCGGTGGGCCTCCGACACCGACATGCCGGTTACCTGGCTCGTGGGTGCCAACTACTTCAAACAAGAGTATGAACAGCAGATGGGCAGATATCAAACGTGGAACTCGGATCCCGAAGTCCCCGCCGATCAGGGCCTGACCCCCGCGCATCTCTCATATACGACCGGTAATTTTCTAAATTATGGGCTGTTTACGGAAGAAACCTTCAAACTCCGGGACGATTTCCGCATCACGGCGGGACTTCGGTATGACAAAACTGATTTCACGCAGAGCATGACCAATTTTGAGAACGTTCATTATACTTCAACCCCCTGGACGCATGCCGTTTTGATGCCTCCGATATGGATGACCGGATCGCTTAACAACGACAAGCACAAGTGGAACGATATCACCTACAAATTGCGCTTCGAGTATGACGTGGCACCGAACAATATGCTTTACTTTACAACGGCCACCGGCTTCTTGCCGGGGTATGCCTCGGTTGGGCCTTTAGTCTCAAACGGAGAACTGATCGGCTGGGACATCAGGGTTCTCAGTGAGCAGAAGCTGACCTCCTATGAATTGGGTGCCAAGAATCAATTCCTGGATAACCGCCTTCGGGTGAACGGCGCCGTATTCTATTACGATTTGGCGGGGTATCCTGAAGCATATAACCTTTCAGAAGTTAACGGACCGGGTTTTTGGTTTGTTTTGGCGACGCCCATCGAGGTGATCGGTGCAGAAGTGGAGGCTGAGTATCTGCTGACAATGAATGACAAAATCTCATTCACTGCCGGATATGAGCGTCCGAAAATTGCCGGCTATCCGGACAGCATTACCTGGAGATCGGGCAGTGTTACCCCAGGCCGGTATGCCGCCATGCTGGATACACAGCCAGGGCATCCCACAACAGAGGCGACCCTGGATTATGACCATATATTCAACTTGGGTAATGGATCGACGCTGATGCCTCGGGTGGAAGTTCATTATACGGGTGAATATTATCTCTCCCAGATAAATTATATCCAGATCAATGCGGGCATGAAGCCATACGATCATCAGGATGCCGTTGTGCTGTGCAATGCGAACGTCGCCTGGACGTCACCCGGTCAGAAGTACTCGGTGAACGCCTGGGTGCGAAACGTTTTTGACCGGGAATATAAACGAGTCGTAAATGTTTTCGGGGCTTTCTCGCCTTCGCAAATGTCAGTTACTCCCGGTGATCCGCGAACCTTTGGTATCGCTGTGCGTGCAATGTTTTGAGACGAAGTAATTCAAGAAGAAAACTTTTATACCTCTGGTGAAAGGAGTAAAGCATGGAGAAGGAAGTCAAGAACGATCCGCAGCCTGGCGCGGCGGAGAACCATGAAGAAGCCTCCCATAAATGGGGGGGCGTGTCACGACGGACATTTCTTTCAGGCACCGGCGGCGCGGCCCTGGCGATGGCGGCAACCGGGCTGGCGGGTAGCCGCGTCTTGGCACAAACGAGCGACGCGCCATCCACGGAGGGAGCCGCTGCAGCAGCCGCCCCGAAAACTTCGAAATCCCTGAAGTATCCGAATCTCTTATTGCCCTATAAACTGGGTAATCACGTTTTGAAAAACCGGATGATCGGCACCACCGGCACCGCCCCTCACCTTATCGTGGGACCGGAGCCGTGTCCCAACGAGGCGATTATGGCGGGGTATGCCAACGCCGCCCGGGCCGGCGCTTCCATCGTCATCCTGTCTCAGCCCATCAAGATTCACCCCACGACGGAAGAGGATGTGCTCAAACTTCGGGCCGAGCACCCGAACCTGGCGAATCCGGACCACGGCACGGACGCGGGCCACTTTACGTGGTGGGACCTGGCCAACGCCGGCGCCCAGAACCTGATGTCTCAACTGACGGAAGCCGTTCATTTTTATGGCTCACTGTGTTTCTGGAAAGCGGAGCTTCGGCCGCCGGCCGGATATGACGTCAGCGGCGGCACCACCCAGGAACATGGCGTCTCCACCGCGAAACAGGAGACCATCGGCGCCGGCATGGCCGGACCCGGCCCAATGGCCAAAAAAGAACTTACCGAAGAAATGCTGCAGAAGATTATCGAGGATGTCACGCTGCAGTGTGCCCTGGGTAAGGAGTGCGGCTTCGACGGCGTCTGGCTTCACTGCGGTTACCGGGGATCTCCAGGGGCCAGACTCCTTTCCCCGCTGACCAACCGAAGGACGGACAAATACGGCGGCAGCCTGGAGAACCGGGCCCGTTACACCATCGAGATGTGCGATGCCATCAAGAAGAGATGCGGTCAGGATTTTCTCGTCATGGTCATGATCAGCGGCGAGGAACCCGAAGGCGGCTACACGCTGGATGACGGTGCGGAATTCGCCAAGCTTTTTACCGGGCATGCGGACATGCTGGATGTAAAGGCAGACGGCGGCAGTGCCAACGCTCCGGACAACTGGATAACGCAGCGCACGCCGAACCTCTATATGACGGCGCACTATAAAAAGAAGGGCGTGACGCT
>JBECKW010000059.1:0-115955 GCA_040235505.1 Desulfobacterales bacterium | reverse complement strand
ATTTTATCTTCTTCCCCTTCTTTTTTCGCCTCCAGCGCGAAGGTGATCAAGGGCGGAAGAGGCTCTGCGGACTTGAATTTAACCGGGCTGCCCTCATGACACAGCGTGTCTCCGGTATGGGTGTCTTTTAATTTCGCCACGGCGACAATCGCCCCGGGTCCTGCACCGTCCACCTGCTTCTGTTCCTTGCCGGCAAGCCTCAGAAGTTGAGAAAATCTTTCTTTTGCCTTGCGGTTGATATTGTAAAATCCGCCATCGGACCCGAGGGTGCCGGAGATGACCCTGAAAATCGACAGCTGACCGGCATAGGGGTCTGTAATGGTTTTAAAGACGAGCGCTGAAAAGGGGGCGTCCGGATCAGCGTTGCGGGTTACTTCATTTTCACCGGAGGCGTCTGTTCCGACAAAATCGCCGCGTTCGGCAGGCGATGGGAAACAATTGACGATAAAATCGCACAGGATATTGATGCCGATATTTTTTGTGGCGGAACCACAAAGCACCGGTGCAAAGGTTCGGGAAATAACACCCTTTTTAAGGGCGGCTTTCATTTCCTCCTCTTTGATTTCTTCACCTTCCAGATACCTTTCCAGAAGCTCATCGTCGGCCTCGGCGATATTTTCAATCAATGCTTCGCGTTCACTTTCCACCTGATCCTTCATGTCTGCCGGGATATCGGTCGGGGAGGCTTTGCCGGAGGCGTCGTAGACATATGCCTTCATATCGATGAGGTCGACGATTCCTTTAAAATCGGCCTCAGCGCCGATGGGCAGCTGAAGGACGATGGGTTTCGGGCTGAACGTATTGACGGCATCATCGAAGGTTCTTTGAAAATCGGAGCGATCACGATCGAGTTTGTTTACAAAGATCGTGCAGGGGATGCCCAATTCTTCCGCGAAATCCCAGGCTTCTTCCGTTTGAACTTTTATGCCGTCAACGGCATCCACCAGGACCACTAAAGCGTCGGCAGCCTGCATGGCACTTCTGGAGTCGGAAAAAAAGTTCTGATCGCCGGGGGTATCCATCAGATTAATCGTATGTTTTTTCCATTCGAACTGATGGAATCCGGTGCTGATGCTGGATCTTCGAGAAAGTTCCTCGGGCTCGAAATCCATCTGGGTGTTTCCTTCTTCCACCTTCCCGAACCGATTGGTCACACCGGCGTTAAAAAGCATCACTTCAGCAAGGGATGTTTTACCCGCACCGCCATGGGCAACCAGTGCGATGTTCCGTAATTTGTCAACCGTGTCTGCCATTGAAGCTCCTCTCTATCAATAAAATTAAGAAATCCTCATCTTAAAAATAAGCAGGCTGAAATTTGAATTTTTATCTATCCCCTTGAAAAAAATCAAGAGTTATTTGAGCCATAGAAAAGAGCGGTGCTATTCGGTTGAATCGTCGATGGAGGATGAAATTGAATCCGTTTCTTTCCGAAGGTGCATTAAAAATTCACGATTTCCCTTAGGTCCCAAAACAGGGGAGGGGATAGTGCCGAGACATGCCAGTTTCAAGTGACAGAAGAAGACCTTCAGCTCTTTCAGAACAGTCTCGTGGTGCTCGGGGTTTCGAACGACTCCGCCCTTTCCCACAAGACCTTTGCCCACTTCGAATTGTGGTTTGACAAGCGCTATAATGGTCGAAGGTGTTTTAAGAAACTTCAGAAGGGACGGAACAACGATCCGGAGCGAAATAAACGAAACGTCGATGGTTGCGATGTCCACCGGGTCGGGAATCGCATCCTTCGGCAGATGTCGGATATTGGCCCGTTCAATGGCCACGACCCTGGAATCTCGACGCAGTTTCCAGGCAAGTTGACCATAACCGACATCCACGGCAAATACCCTCCGTGCACCGTGTTGGAGCAGGCAGTCGGTGAATCCCCCGGTACTGGCACCGATATCCATACAGTCAAGCCCGTTAACATCGACTTTGAAAGCTTGAAAACCGGCCTCTAGTTTAAGTCCCCCTCTGCTGACGAAGGGAAGGTCCTCCCCCTTATAGGCGATATCTGCATCCGCAGCGACCAGGGTGCCGGGTTTATCCACGGGTTGCTGGTTCACCAATACCTTTCCGGTCATAATCATGGCTTTGGCCCGTTCCCTGCTCTGGGCCAATCCAAGCGTCATCAGCATCCTGTCAAGCCGATCTTTTTTCAATGTCTTGTTTTTTTGGGGGAGCTCATTTTTCATGCGTTTCGAGCAATCTTCGGGCGGCTTCCACGATGGCGTCGGAATCGATGTTGCACAGCTTTCGAAGCTGACGCTGGGGACCATGGGGGACAAACTTATCATCGATTCCGATTCTCTTTACCCGGCAGCCCGATATCCCGTTGTCCATAAGGCATTCGAGGACTGCACTGCCAAATCCACCATGCAAAACATTTTCCTCGACGGTAATCACCCGTGATGTCGCGGCTGACAACCTGCAGATAAGGTCCGAATCGAGGGGCTTAACAAAACGGCAATTTACCACCGTCGCATGAGCCCCCTCGGCCTCCAGTTTTTCCCGGGCTGAAAGTGCTTCATGGACGGTACGCCCGATGGCAAGAATCAGAATATCTTCGCCGCCGTCGGCAAGCACTTCGGCTTTTCCGATGGGAATGGGCCGGATGCGCGCATCGATGTCGACCCCGATACCCCTGCCCCGGGGATAGCGCAAAGCGATGGGACCGTCATGATCGAGCGCGGTTTTCAGCATACGCCGCAACTCGTTTTCGTCCTTGGGGGCCATCACCACCATGTTGGGGATCGTTCTTAAGAAAGATAGGTCAAACATGCCATGATGTGTCGGTCCGTCTTCTCCGACCAGCCCTCCCCGATCCAAGGCGAATACAACCGGCAGGGATTCAATACAGACATCATGAATCAACTGATCGTAGGCCCGCTGCAAAAAGGTGGAATAGACGGCCACCACCGGTTTCAATCCCTCGGTGGCCATCCCGGCTGCAAAGGTGACGCCATGCTGCTCGGCAATCCCCACATCGAAAAAGCGATCCGGAAATGATTCGGCAAATTTCGTCAAGCCGGTCCCTTCGGGCATGGCAGCCGTTATCGCGACAATTTTCGAATCTTCTTCCGCCAGTTCCACCATGGTATCGCCAAACACATCCGTATAGGATGCGGTTTGACCGGCGACGGATACCTTGGTGCCGGTTTCAACCTCAAATGAACCAATCCCATGGAAATATATGGGGTTTTTTTCTGCCGGCGGATACCCTTTACCCTTGACGGTGGTGACATGAAGCAGGACAGGTTCATCTGTCTCCTTGATATTGTTCAGGATATTGACGAGATGTTTGATGTTGTGGCCTTTGATGGGACCGAAATATTCAAAATTGAAGGCCTCGAAAAGCATTCCGGGGGTCACAAATGATTTAAAAGACTCCTCGGACCGTTTGGCAATTTGATACACATCGTCGCCGATTCCGGGAAGAGAGCGGAGAAAATCCCCGAAGTCCCTTCTTAATTCCTGAAGTTTTCTGGCTGAAAACTTACGGCTTAAAAAAGAGGAAAGGGCCCCGACATTCTTGGCGATCGACATGTCGTTGTCGTTCAGTATGACAATGAGCTTTTTATGGATATCACCCGCCTGGTTCAGCCCCTCATACGCCATTCCGGCGGTCATGGAGCCGTCCCCGATGACCGCCACGACACTGCCCGGGTCATTGTTAAGCCGCTTCGCACATGCGATTCCGAGTCCTGCAGAAACGGAAGTGCTGCTGTGGCCAGTGGTAAATGCGTCGTATGGGCTTTCAGATAATTTGGTGAAGCCTGAAATTCCCCCGTACTGCCGAAGGTTCTGGAACTGATCTTTTCGCCCTGTGAGTATTTTGTGTGCATAGGCCTGGTGGCCGACATCCCAGATCACCTTGTCCACCGGTGCATCGAAAACATAATGAATTGCCACGGCCAGTTCAACCGCACCAAGGCTTGAAGCAAGATGTCCTCCGGTTCGAGATACGACATTAACGATCAACTGCCGGATTTCTTCGGCAAGATCCGGCAACTCTTTTAGTGGGATTTGTTTTAAATCTTCCGGGGTATATATGGTATCGAGAATTGTCACTGGGTTGACCCTTTACCTATCCCTTTGAATGACATATGCGGCGATGGCACGCAGTGGATCGGCTTTCGTATCAAAAATATCCAATGCCTGCAAGGCATCATCCATCAACTGTCGGGCCTTTTTCCGTGAGGCGTCAATTCCCATGAGGGAAGGGTAGGTGTTTTTCATTTTTTCCGCATCTGTTCCAATGGCTTTCCCCATGATCTTGGGATCTCCTTCGACATTCAGCAAATCATCGGTTATTTGAAAAGCGACCCCCAGATTCCGGGCGTAAATCGTCAGATGTTGTTGCTGAAGGGTGTCGGCAGAAGCCAGAAGGGCACCGGTTTCAACAGAGGCACTGATCAGCGCACCGGTTTTCAAACTGTGCAGCGTTTCAAGGGCATCCAGTGTCATCTGACGCCCCTCGCCAAGCATATCCTGCATCTGACCTTCCACCATGCCACGGGAACCGGCGGCCTTGGATATGATTTCGATCACCTTCAGGGCGTCGTCAGGTTTTTCAGCAAAGGGAGCAACCTCCGCTGAAAGGATTTCAAACGCAAGGGTCAGGAGCGCGTCCCCGGCTAGAATCGCGGTGGCTTCATCAAAGGCCACATGACATGTCGCTTTTCCCCTTCGAAGATCATCATCGTCCATGGCGGGCAGGTCATCATGGATGAGGGAATAGGTGTGAATCAGTTCGAGGGCGCATCCAGAGGCCAGAAGGGCGTTTGAAGATCTGTTCGAAACCGTCTCTCCTGCCGCCAGACAGAGGATCGGTCTGAGGCGTTTCCCACCTGCCATTACCGCATAACGCATGGCATCGGAAAGCCTTCCAGGGAATGTTCTTTTATTAATGTAGCTCTCGATAGTATTATCTATAACTTTCCGTTTGTTATTTAAATAAGTTTTCAGATCAAACATTGATTGACTTTCTTCACATATCTTCGTGTTTCGAATCTTCCTCGTTGGGAATTTCCATCGGATTCCCCCTTGAATCTTTTACCAGTCGAGTGACCTTCGCCTCTACCTCCTCAAGCGTTTCAGAGCAAAATCTGGAAAGATCGATCCCTTCTTCGAATTTTTTAAGACTCTTTTCAAGGGGCAATTCTCCGGATTCCAATTCTTCAACAATTTTTTCCAGTTTTTTCATCGCCGATTCGAACGTCTGGGTCGCCATTTTATCTCAATCCTCCTGTACGGAAGTTAATGTTTTGATATCATTGGGTTCGGTTGCTTTATTGACAGTGACCTCCAGCGCCCCTTTTGCAAGTATCACTTCCAGCATCTGGCGGCTTTTCACCTGGTCATTTCGCCGAACAATTTTTTTTCCGGGGACTGTTCGGGTAATGCTGTAGCCGCGGTTCAAAACCGCAAGAGGGCTCAATGTATTCAGTTTTTCATATAAATTGTTAAAGTGAAGTGCTCTTTTCTCAACACACCGTTCAACGGATAATCTCATCGTACTGTCGGCATATTCAATCTGTTTTGAATATCCAGCAAGCTGAGCTATCAACGGTGTTCTTATTAGTTTTTCATGCTGTCTGGACAGTTTTTCATGTTGTTGATTTATTAGATTACCAAATGAATTAAGCATCTTTTCCGTCATTTCATCACACCTGAGCTTTAAATCCTGTAGTTTCTTTACAGGATCGACCAACTGCCTGGAAAGATATCTCAGCTCCAATACGGCCGTTTCCAGTCTGGATTTCATGACACGCCATATCATTTGCTGCAGCTTCTCTATTTGGTGGGTCAGGTTTTCTTTTATGGGAATAATCATTTCTGCGGCCGCGGAAGGTGTGGGCGCTCTCAGATCTGCTACGAAATCAGCGATGGTGAAATCGGTTTCATGGCCGACGGCGGATACGATGGGACATTCTGAAGCTGCAATCGCTCTTGCAACCGTTTCCGAGTTAAATGCCCGAAGGTCTTCAAGTGATCCACCACCACGTGCGATCACCGCGACGTCCGCCCCGTGTTTGTTTACGAGCTCGATTGCCGAGGCGATTTCATTTTCGGCACGGGAACCCTGAACTTTCACAGGGACAATAAGCAAATGCAGATTTTCAAAACGTCGGAAGGCAATTTTCATTATATCATGAAGAACCGCACCGCTGGGCGATGTGATCAATGCGATTTTACGGGGGAGAAAGGGAAGGGGCTTTTTCCTTTCCGCATCAAACAGTCCTTCCTGTGCAAGTTTAGACTTCAGCTGCTCAAAAGCGACCTGGAGCGCACCGATTCCTCTGGGTTCAAGATACTCAAAAATTATTTGATAGGTTCCCCTCGGTTTATAGAGACTGATTCGCCCCAATCCCGTAACCGCCATACCGTCTTCCGGAAGAAATTTAAGATGCCGGTTCTGGCCACGAAACATAACCGCAGAGATTTGGGCGCTTGGGTCTTTCAGGGAAAAATAGAAATGTCCTGACATGGGGGAGCTGAAGTTCGTTATTTCTCCAGTAATCCATATGAAAGGGAAGCTATCTTCAAGCAGAGTCTTAAGCTTATCGGTAATTTCCGAGACGGTAAAAATAATCTGTTCGCCCGCCTCGTTCATTTCATTTTCCATTGCGACTTTCTATTCGGCACCCCGGGTTCTATACGTAACGTCTGATAATGTATATTATGTTAACTTTTAATTCTTCCCTCGATCCAGCACTTCCCTCACGGCAGGCGGTATGAAAATATTTTCATGGGCCTGGGTCCTGAGAAATTCAGATAGCGCTGTGTTCTTTTTTGATAACGGAAGATTTCGATCCATGATGAACATGTCTTTCCCCTTCACGCGGCAATGCCCGCTTTTCACCGGAAGCGACATCTGTTTGAAACTTTGTTCCTGTACGGTAATGCCGAGTTTTTCGGCAAGATCTTTCAAATGTTGATACAATTGCTCCGGACTCATTATGCCCAACCCTTGTTGACTGCCCCAAAATGTGTGCTATATTAGTTTAAAAACATTCCATACACTCTGGAGGATCAGAAATGCAAACAGTTCCACTACAATATTCTCAAACTCAATCTCAGGTTCGTATAAATTCATTCATTAGAAGCGTTTATAACTGGATGACCCTTGGTCTTGCAATAACCGGTTTTATTGCCTATGTGGTTGCCAGCACCTCCTTAAAAAACATCGTTTTCGGCAATCCAATGCTGATGATTGTGCTTTTTATCGCAGAATTGGTTCTTGTCATTTCCCTGGTCGCGCGTATCGGCAAAATGAAAGCGTCCACGGCCACAAAATTGTTTATTCTCTATGCCGGTCTAAATGGCGTTGTTTTATCCTCTATCTTTATTGTATATAGGCTTCCAGCAATCAGCTCAACGTTTTTTATCTGCGCAGCCACCTTCTTGGCCTGCAGCATCTACGGCATGAACACCAAGCGGGATTTGACCGGATTGGGCAGTTTCATGTTCATGGGGCTGATTGGCATTATCATCGCTTCCGTGGTCAACATTTTCATCGGAAGCTACGGCATGAGTATGATCATCAGTTATATAGGTGTGATTGTATTTGTGGGTCTCACCGCCTACGACACCCAAAAACTGAAACATATGGCCATGACCCAACCTTCAGGGACATCTGCTGCCGTCGTAAGAAAAGGCGCAATTATCGGAGCATTGGCGCTTTACCTGGATTTCATAAACCTGTTCCTTTTTCTCCTTAGAATATTTGGTGGCTCCAGCAGAAACTGATAGATAAAAATGCGCCCGTTCGGATAAACCATCTCCAAACGGGCGCACGTTTTGGTGAATTGCTATCTTTCTGTTTTTTCTCCAATGGTTTCCTGAATAATATCGGCTATTTTATTGCAGTAAGCCTCCGTTTCAGCAGGCGTGGGGCCTTCCACCATTACTCTGCAGATCGGTTCCGTCCCCGAATATCGAACCAATACCCTGCCCGATGAACCAAGGTCATGTTCGCTGTCCTGTATCACCCTCAGTATTTCGGGTACAGAATCAAGATTCGGTTTTTTTGTCACGGGAACATTTATCAGCACCTGTGGACAGATGTTCATGACAGTTTTCAGTTCAGACAACGGCAATTTGCTTTCAAGCATGACACAAAGCAGCTGAAGCGCGGCAAGGATTCCGTCTCCGGTGGTATGATGGTTTAAAAAAATCATATGGCCCGAATCTTCGCCCCCCAGGATAGACCCTGTGGCGATCATCTTTTCCAGCACAAACCGGTCACCGACCCCTGCTTCAAGGTGTTCGATGCCCATCTGTTCCAAAGATTGCTTCAGTCCCAGGTTGCTCATCACGGTAGTAACCACCTGATTTTTCTTTAATTCGCCCCTGGCATGCATCCACTTTCCGAAAATTGCGATGATCTGGTCACCCGTGAGAACTTCCCCCTTCTCATCCACCGCGATCAAGCGGTCTCCGTCACCGTCAAAAGCAAGACCGATTGCACTTCCGGTTTCAAGAACCTTTTTCGCAAGTGACTCCGGGTGCTGAGATCCACATTTTTCATTGATGTTGGTACCATTCGGTGAATTAAACAACACGATCGTCTCAGCGCCTAGCTTTTCGAATATCAGAGGGGCAATGATGTGGGTTGCACCGTTGGCACAATCAATGACAACCCGCGTATCTTTTAAAGAAAAATTTTCGGGCAGGATTTTTAATAAAAAAGAAATGTAACGCTCTTCGGAATCTTCTTGCAGCTCAATGATTCCGGGCTCTCGAATTTCGCTGCAAAAGCGTTCCCAATCGTTTTCAAGCAGGCTCATTTCCAGTTCGGATTCCGCCTGTTCCGAAAGCTTATATCCATTGGGCCCGAACACCTTGATACCGTTATCTTGAAAGGGGTTGTGGGACGCAGAAACGACGACACCGGCTCCGGCTTTGGAAGATCGCGTGAGGTATGCAATCGCGGGAGTCGGCATACACCCAACCAGGACGGCATCGGATCCCATGGCGCATACACCGGCCGCCAGTGCCGCTGTGAGCATGTCTCCCGACATTCGCGTATCTTTGCCGATGATGATGCTGTTTGGGCGGCCGTTCGTGCTGAAAAAGGCGGCCACGGCTTTTCCCACCGAAACTGCCATTTCAACCGTCATGGGGTATTCATTTGCTACTCCCCGGATTCCATCTGTCCCAAACAGATTTCTCGCCATCGAAATCGTCCTGTAGTTTATTTTGTATAAGTACTTGTATTATTAGTTAATTATTATATCAATCCGCAATTCGGCAACATCTCGAAGGATCTTCGGGAGACCTCATCCACAATCCCCTGGAGCCAAAGCCCCCCCTGGGAGACAACATCGCTTTGCAGCGATTTGATCACCGTAAGGTAATCTTGTCCGTAATCATTTATCTGGGCCGCAAGCTTTGAAAGAAACAGTTCCCGGTATCTGAGAAAATCCCCCTCCCCTGCTCCCCCGGCCAAAGCATATTCAATTTCCAACCATTTTTCTTGAAATTCAGATAGTTGAAAGAGCAACTTGGAAGAAGCCTTCTCTTGCATTTGCTCGCTGTATTTATCTGCAGATTCCGGAAGCTTTTCGGAAAATTCCCTCAACCGCTTCAGCCGTTCATGGATTCCCATCGATACTTTTTCCCTTAGACCGTCCAAAAGCAATTGGGGAAATTCTTCAGAAACAAATTCCTCCCTTGCATATTGATACCACTGCTGCAGTGCCAGCAAGTTGGCGACATACAGAATGTTATTTTTTACTATCCGCTTGATATTTCTGTAGATACCGGTTGAATAGGGAATGTTGACAGGTCGGCCCTCACCGGCTGAAATAAGACGCCCGGGCCTTAGTTCATCCTTTCTGTATATTGAACCGGCAGCGATCACCGTTCCAAAGGCCAGTCTGGACGGTCCTACAAGCCCGCCCTGCCCCCCCAGGAAAATTGGAGGCTGGTCAAGAAACACACCGAAAGGGACGTCACCGATCAAAGACGCGGCCGCTTTATCCTGATTAGGTGTGAAATTGAAATGTATGTAGGAGCTTCCCACTTCACTATGGTTTTTTTTCCCGGTCCCGCCTGCCATCAGACAGTCGCAAAAGTTAACCAGGCTGCCCACCGTGACATACGGGAATAAGATGGTCTGTTTGAACCCCACCGAATGCGCGCCGCTGGCCCACTCCTCAAGAATCGTTCCTTCCCTTACATGTGCCCCCGATCCCATGGCGGCATTTTTTAAAAATACAGATTCTTTGAAATACCCGCCTTTAAGGTTTACGCCGGGTCCGATCTGGCAGTTTTCGATGGTAACCGGTCCCTCATCCCCGATGACGGCGCCCCGACAAATTGAAGTGGATGCGCCGCGAAGCCTGCATCCTCCATGGATGACGACACCGTTTCCCGAGATTCGATTGATATCAACATCATCCGCAATGCTCACGCTGTCGGGGCTATGAATCAAGGCCCCCTTTTCAAGAAGTTGAAAAACTTTATTATCTTTATATTCAGTCACTTATTTATTTTCCTCATGTCGTTTCACCTTGAAACGCAACAGGTACAGGCAGATCATTAAAAAAATAATGTCGCGAACCAGCAGGAAATATCTCCCAGACAATGTATCGTTTTTATTGAAAGAAAAGCAACCGCAATCGAACTCGTATCCCCTAAGCAGGTTAATGGTGACCGCCAGGATAAACGTCACCAGCAAGACGCCGATAATTGTTGCGGCAGCTTTGGGATATATTCCGAAAAGAAGGAACAGCCCAGTTACCAACTCGACAAAGGGAAGAATGATGGCAATCATATTGATTGCAAAATGAGGGAATAGTCCGTAGCCATAGATTATTTTTGCAAACTCGGCCGGATCGATGATCTTATGGATACTGGCGTATATGAACGTTATACCGAGAAACCAGCGCAATAAACGTTCAATCCAGATGACTTTAGAGATGCTTTCCATATTATTCACCCTTCTCCGTCGATGATTTTACCACTGGGAAGCCATTTTTCTGCCACACCGGAAACCCATCAATATACACGCGGACGTGGGTATACCCGATTTGAATGAGGAGTTGTGCGAGTTCATGGCTGTCCTGGCACTCTCTTCCGGAACAGTAGGTTATAATATAAGTTGAGGGCGGATAGGCTTTATAGAACTGCTCTATCTTGTCTTCGAATGAGTAAACCGGCAGTGAGACCGCGCCCCGGATATGACCCCCATCAAAGGCTTCCTGGGACCGGGCATCGACGAAAACGGCTTGTCCGCTGTCGTAAATTTCTTTTGCGGTTTGTACACTGTCAATTTCTAGACCATGGACCACAGGATCGTTCTTGGCCACGGCCGAAACAACCCCTTTTGATGTATCCCATTCTCCAACGAGGGCGATACCCTCTGGTGAAAGTGTGTTATAGAGCAGCGCACAAACGCTTGATAAAATAATGAGCATCAGGCATTCTTTGATTCTTTTCAAGCTGATCTCCATATTCTTTGACAGAATTCCGAGCTGGTTTTTTCCAAAATTTTAAAAAAAATGACCATAATTCCACGAAGCTGTCAAGTGCAAAAACTTCCTCATAACTGATTAAAATATCGCTTAAAAAAAAATCCACCCCCTGTGGATGGATCAATGTCATCATCGTGTGTAACAAATTTATTTCGACTCGTCTTCTCCTGCTTTGACAACGGTTATCCTATCTTTATTTTTTTCAAAAGTTGCCTCTCCCACCCCTTTGACATTCATTATATCTTCGGGTTTTTGAAACGGCCCGTTCGCTTCGCGGTACTCGATTATCTTCTGGGCATAGGCGCTGCCAATGCCTTCAAGTTGCATTAATTCTTCCTGGGTGGCCGTATTGATATTCACTTTATCAGAGGCAGCATATATCGAGATTACATAACCTGACACGAATGCAAACATCATAATGAGTGCAACAGTAAATCTGATTTTTTTCATCTCTGCTTTCCTTTCATTTAAAAAGTTTGCACATCGATCGTAAACGTCCTCAGGGGGTGGAATTCGATGTGTTTTTCGGTGGGTTTTAGAATAATTTGCGTCGGGGCAACTGACGATCAATCGACCGACTTAAAGGGAACAAAGGGAATAGCTGTTGCTAAAAGGTGTGTCTGTTAAAAGCGGTTCCACCGAAGAGATGAGAGCAATGTAATAGTTCAGTGCAGCAATGTCAAGAAATTTATTCCGATATCTACATTTTTTCGTCACCGGGTTGCAGATCAAAGATATTAATCTCATCCCATGTGCTTAAGGCGCCTGATAATTTCCTCTGATACTTCCTGCATGGTCTTTTCTTCCGTATCGAAATCCGCGGTCATGGCAGTTCGATACAGAGGATATCTTTCCTTCAGTGTTTCTTCTATCTCATCTTTTAATTTACGATCCGTCAGAGACGGTCTCATCTTTTTAGTTTGGACATCTTCAGTCATTCTTTTCAGGATCGTTTCCGGGGTTGCTCGCAGCCAAAAAAGGATTCCGCTCCTCTTCATCAGATCGATATTCTCTTTGTCGACCACGACTCCGCCGCCTGTTGCAATCACCTGGTTTTCTCCATTGCAGATCGTTTCCAGAACTTGCTTTTCCATTTTTCTGAAAAGAGGCCATCCGCCCCTGGAGACAATTTCGCTGATGGTTTCCCCGCTGGTCTCCGTCAGCAGAACATCCATGTCAATGAATTTCCAACCAAGTTGTTGGGCGACACGTCTTCCGACTGAAGTTTTACCGGTGCACCGATAACCAATAAGAAAAATATTCATGTTATTCGTAAATGGACTCGAATACTTCCCAGTAGTTTGGGAACGATTTTGAAACGCAGAATTCGTTTTCAATACGAATATCCGGGATCTTAAGACCTGCCACGGAAAAACTCATGGCCATGCGGTGGTCGTTGTATGTGTCGATGGAAGCGCCATGCCCACGGCCCCCTGTAATACGAAGACCACTGCCGCCGCAATCAGCAACGATGCCCATCTTTGTGAGTTCGTTGACAACGCTCTGCAGACGATCGCTTTCTTTGGCTCTCAGATGCGAAACATTGGAAATTTCCGTTGTCCCCTCGGCGAACGCCGCCACCACGGCCAGTGTAGGGACCATATCCGGCATATCGGACATATCGACGCAGATGCCCTTCAAGGGGCCGCCGGTCACGCAAATCCCTTCATTTTCTTCCGTTATGCGGCAGCCCATTTCCCCCAGCACTTTGGAAAATCGGACATCTCCCTGTCGGGTATCTGAATGGATTCCACGGACGGTAATCGAAGCGCCGGTAACTGCGGCCGCCGCCCAGAAATATCCTGCCTGGGAGCAATCCGGTTCCACTTCATATGTGCCCGAACGATAAATCTGATGGCCGGGTACGAAAAACCGGTCATACCCCTCCCTGGAAACCTCGACGTCCATACGTTTCATTACTTCCAGCGTCATATCGATATACGGTTTTGACACCGGTCCGTTCACCACGTTGATTTCTATTCCCTTTAAAGAAAAAGGCGCCATCAACAGAATGGAGGATAGATACTGGCTGCTGACATGACAGTTGAGATCGACCCTCCCGCCTTCGATTTTCTTCCCAAAGATCTCTATGGGCGGGCATCCGTTTCCATGAATCGATGCCGCGCGGATGCCAAGTTGCGAAAGTCCATCGAGAAGATCTTGAATGGGGCGTTCCTGCATTCGGGAAGTTCCGGTAATGAGGTACCTGCCGTTTCCGATACCGCAGATCCCTGTCAGAAGCCTCACGGAGGTGCCGGAGTTTCCGAGATAGATATCCTCTTCGGCCGTCTCCAGACGGCCACCGTTTCCTCTGACCAGCAAGTATTCCGTGTGGTCCTCGATTTTCACTCCCATCCCGCGGAGCCCCTTTACGGTGAAAAGCGTATCTTCGCTTCTCAGCGGATTTTCAATTCGACATGCGCCGTCGGAGAGAGCCGATGCAATGAGGATTCTGTGGGTATAGCTTTTGGATCCGGGGACCTGAACGGTTGTGTTTTTAACGGGTGCTGTTTTAATCTCTTTCATCATAGATCTCTGTTGGGGCCTATTTCCGTTTCAACAAAACTCCTCTAACGGCTTGGCCCATAACTGAAACAGGAGCGCTTTGGGCGGTCCAGAGTTCAAATTGACAGGCGCCCTGGTAGACGAACATGGCTGCGCCGTCTACGGTGGCACATCCCTTATCCCGAGCTGTTTTCAAAAGAAGTGTCTCGAGAGGATTATAGACAATGTCCATGACAACCTGACCGGGCGTCAGAATAGTTTCTGGAACCGGCATCCTATCAGTTTCAGGGGTCATACCGACGGAAGTGGTATTGATGATAATGTCCCATGAATTTCGTTCAATAACATCGGGCGCGCAAAAGGAAGCCTGAAGATCTTCCGCAAGGCGTTCCCCTCTCTCTAGACTTCGATTTGAAATGGTGAGGCGGCCGCCTTCCATGTTGATACCGAACCCGATTGCCCTGGCCGCCCCTCCCGCACCAAGAACGAGAACCCTCTTTCCGTGGATATCGCTCTTTTCAGCCAATGCTTTCAAAGCTCCCTGAAAATCCGTATTGTATCCTTTCAGCTTTCCGTGCCGGTTCACGATGGTATTGACGGCACCGATTTTGAGCGCAGTGGTGTCAATTTCATCAAGATATGACATCACGGATACTTTATGGGGGATGGTCACACTGACGCCACGGATACCGAGACTCCGGATACCGCCGACAGCGGCGGAAATATCCTCCACCTCGAAAGCAAGATAAACGCCGTCGTAGCCGATTTTTTCGAAGGCTGCATTGTGCATGATCGGGCTGAGGCTGTGCGATACGGGCTTTCCGATAACACAGTAAACGTTTGTACGGGTTGATATCATGTCTTATGCTTCAATTTTATTACGAATTGGATAAGAGCCGAGCCACTTGGTAAAGAGGCAGATTTGTTTCATATGTTCTAAGGTCTGCTTCACCTCGTCTTGGTCTATATGACCTTCCAGATCAAGGAAAAAGATATAGGTCCAGTTCTCCTGCCGGCTAGGTCTGGATTCGAGCTTTACCATATTCAGTCCCGCTTCGGCAATGGGAGTCATGACCTTATAAAGTGCGCCCGGCGTATGCGGTGTGACAAACATGATGGAGGTTTTATCCCGACCGGTGGGACGCGCGGCTTTTTTCCCGATGACCAGAAATCGGGTTGTATTTCTGGAAAAATCTTCAATCTTCGACGCCAGAACGTCCAGTTTATATATCTGCGACGCTTCACGGCTGGCAATTGCCGCAGACCTCTTTTTGGAAAGCGCCATCCGGGCGGCTTCGGAGGTGCTTCCGACTTCCTGGACTGATACGTCCGGCAGGTATTTCCTTAGCCATGTCCGGCACTGGGCCAGCGCCTGGGGATGGGAATAGACCAGCTCTATTTCTTTCAGTGAACCAGCGCTGGAAAGCAGATCATGGGAAATGTTAAGATAGGTTTCAGCGCATATCTTCAGCTCCGATTCGTAGAAAAGATCAAGCGTATAATTGACGGCGCCTTCAATCGAGTTTTCCACCGGCACGATCCCGTAATGGGCATCGCCCTTTTCCACCGACTGAAAAACATCGCGAATGCTGGGCTGCGGAACGAAGGACGCGGATTTTCCGAAATATGCCTTCGCCGCGATATGCGTATAGGTCGCCTCGGGCCCTAGATACGTCACCAGATGAGGTTGCTGAGCCTCCCGGGAAGATCCGAATATCTCTGTAAAAATATGCTGGATCGACTCATTGCTCATTGGTCCTTTATTTAATGAAAACAAGCGTTTGACAACATTTGTTTCCCTTGCGCTGTCCATGACGACCTCGGAGGACCGGCCCTTGCATCTGCCGATCTCCTTGGCGACTCCCAGTCGCTGGTTTAAAAGATTTAAAATTTGATTGTCGATACTGTCGATCCTGTCCCTCAACTCTTTCAACATCTCTTCGATGTTCTGGGGGGGATGTGAGCTTTCATCTTTTTTCCTGCCCATGAATACTCCTCTTCATTCCGGTAAGTGCGTCACGCAATAATCGTCGGTCTAGTTTATGAAAACGCTTTATTTCTCCGTGATCGTTTCTTCTATTTTCATTCCGAAATGCCGTCCGCCTGTTTCAATCGCCACCAGGACCTTATCGCCTTCCTTCAGGTTCACGATGGATAGAGGGTTGCCCTCCGGATCCGTAAGCCGGATGGTTTCGGCATTTTGGAGGATCGTGCTTATCTGCATTTCGCCGACTTTTGCGGTCACAAGCATCAGCGGTCTTTTTTCTATTTTCAGCCGCCCGACAATCCCCACCGTCGTCTTTCCACGGAAATCAACGAGCATCACCGAATCGCCGGATGAGAGCTCCGACAGGTAGCGCGTTTTTCCTCCTGAAACGCGGGTGTAGGCATGCACGGGTCCGGCGTTTACCCTGAATGGCCTGGGAGAGACATAAGGGTTTGAAACGCTTTCGGCATGAACGAGAAACAAGGCATTGCTGCTGTTTCCAACCAGCATGCCTTCTCCGGGTTTCATGGCGGTACAGGTGTCGACGCAAACACGATCTCCCATGCCGAGGGGTTTGACTTCTATGATTTCCGCTACCGACAACTGGGTGTTCTCTTCCATTCCCTTGACTTCGGAGAGAATTTTTTTCAGGGAAGCCGGGTCCTTCGACTGAATCAAAATACCGCTGACACCCTTTTCAAGAATCCCGAAGGCTGTTTTTGCCTCTGTAACGTTTTCCACCCTTGCAATCACATCGGCACCCTTGGCAATCAAATTTTCAAGGGGAATAATGGTCCAGTCCGTGCACTCCAGCACCAACTGTCTGTTCCGACTCAGCCGAACGATTTCAGCCTCATCCTTTCCGCTCCGGATCGTAAAAAAAGCCACCTGCTCCCCCGGCTTTAGGTCGCCGTCTTCAGATATGGTCTGGATTTTGCCCAGTGCTTTTACTTCCGTGCTGTATCCCTCCGGAACCACAACGGCATCTGCGCCGCCTTCGATGGCCGTAATCACCATTTCCTTATTCCATGGATCGATTTGTACCCATACTTTTTTCATGACTGATATCCTTTTCCCGTAACATATTCGAATCCAGTAGCCGGGGGCTAAACTTCAGAGGTTAAGCAGCTTCCCGATCCATTCTCTTCAACACTTCAAGAGCGCTGTCAACGCTCAGGCCTTCATGTACGATTCCGGAAACAGCCATGAGCATCCGGGTCGGATCCGAATGCTGGAAAATGTTTCGCCCCATCGAAACCCCGGCACCACCTGCCATCATGGCGCCCTTGACCATTTCGAGGATATCGTGATCCGATGACATTTTCGGCCCGCCTGCAATGACAACCGGAATACTGCATCCCTCCACCACCTTCCGGAAGCTTTCGGGACAACCGGTATAAGAAACCTTGACAAGATCGGCGCCCATTTCGTCCCCTACCCTGGCCGCATGTTTGATGACATCCGGATCAAACTCGTTCCTTATCTTCTTCCCCCTTGGATAGATCATTGCCAGCAGGGGCATTCCCCATGTTCTTGCCTCATGGGAAACGTATCCGAAATCGCGCAGCATCTCCTTTTCATCTCCATTTCCCAAATTAACGTGAATGGAGACCGCATCCGCCCCCAATTTGACAGCTTCCTCCACAGAACAAACCAGTGTTTTGGCATTTGGGAAAGGCGAAAGCTGCGTGGAGGCGGACAGGTGTATGATCAGCCCTATATCCTGCCCTCTCTGCCCGAGCCCTTTGGTCACCAGCCCTTTATGCTCCACAACAGCATTTGCCCCCCCAAGGGCCACCCTTTCAATGGCATCCTCGATGTTGACGATGCCTGGGATCGGTCCCACCGTCATTCCATGATCCATTGGAACAATGACGGTTTTCCCACTATTGCGGTTTCGAATTCTCTCCAGTCTGATCTTTTTACCCAGTAATGTCATATTCACCCTCCTTTTTTCAAGCAAAAAGGCCGTGAAGTTGTCTCCACGGCCTTTTGCCCGAAAAAAAAGCCGTGGGGTTATCGGATCCCCTCGGCTTTGATGCTTTCGCTATATAATATTTACCATCACATTCCGGGCGGATCCTGGGCGTAAAATCGCCAGAAAAAGCTAAAATAAAAATAAGATCCGCTAAAAAAACGATACATGTGACCTGTCCGTTTGATTGAAATTTATGAAAGAATAAAAAAATGTTTTTAATAAGTCAAGATTTTATTTTCCTGAAATAACCGAAGATGCCCTATAAAAAACGGCGTCGCCGGAAATGTCGTATCGGAGCACCGAGGCGGGTATCAGCAAAGACATACCACGGTTGATATGCACTTGTATTTGCGAGTCAGCCTCATAAATGTCCGCGTCGCCTTGCGTACAAAGAAGGATTTCGACCCCTCGATGCGTCGGGCTTTCGTACTGCTGGTGCCGTTTTACCGTCAATTCGGACAGGACAAATTCTTCGGCGGGTGTTTCATAGACCATTTCACCCGGCACGGTGGAGACAGGCTTCAGAATATCGACAGACGTTTCTGAAAATTGAAGCACCTTTAAGAGTTCGGGTACATCAATGTGCTTCTGCGTAAGTCCTCCGCGAAGCACATTGTCCGAATTGGCCATAATCTCTATACCGACACCTTCCAGATAGGCGTGAAGACGACCGGCAGAAAGATACATGGCCTCCCCGGGGTTCAGGCAAACAAGGTTTAAAAACGCAGGCGCCAACACACCGATATCTCTTTGATAGGCTTCATGGAGCTTAAGAATCCATGAGGCCGAAGAATCTTGTTTCTCAAACTGCTTCGCGCTTCGGACGGTTTCTTCCACTATCAAACGGACTTCGTTCTTCTTTTTTTCCATCAGGCTTTGAAAGAAACATTTTAGTCCTTGTGAGTTCTGATTCGATTTCAGGAGTGCGATGTCTCCGGACAAGGTCACCGGACACAGTTCTGAAACCATGGTCAGTATTTCCCGAATTTTTCGGAATCCGTTCAGTGCCCAGAAGGGAGTCAGCGCGCAAATGCATTCGGGTTTGTGGTTGCCGTCTTTATAGTTACGTTGTGGCGCATCGAGAGGGATATTCAGCGCGTTTTCCCGTGAAAAGCCCTCCATGGCTTGGCGGGCATCGGGATGTGCCTGGATGGAAAGTGGTTTTGCAGCCGCCAGCACTTTAAATAGGAATGGGAACTGATTATCGGCGTTGACGCTGGCTGAACCGAGAATATCGTCCGGGGATTTTTCTAAAAGTTGTGTTATTGGCACCCAACGACCATCGACATTCACGGACGACGGAGCGTTTGGATGGGCGCCGAGCCAAAGTTCCGCCTGGGGACCACCATCAGGTGCTTCTCCTAAAAATTCCGGGATGGCGGTGGTGGAGCCCCATGCATATCGTTGAATCGCCCCCCTAAGCATCGCAACGTGTTTCATGAAAGATCCATATTCATTGTGAAATACTTATGGGGTCTTTTTTGTGCCTAAACTGCCGTTGTCCGATGGGTCTGACATCATCTCGCCGGCAATATATCGGCTCATGTCAGACAGGACCAGACTCATGGCGGATACCATCCCTTCATACCCCTGTCCGGCAATCGGTTTCTTAATGTAGAATTTATGCCTGTTGATTCGTGTTGCAGTGCCGTCTTTCAATAGGGTCAATCTGGCCAGCAGTTCAATGTTTCCCGAAGTGTTCCCATCGAACTGTAGAATTTCGATCCGTATCTGATATTCAGGGGGGCTGCCGCGCCATGGAAATGTATACACCCGATCCGTGTCAAGAAGCGTGGAAAGATTCTCTGCGATCACCCTTGGAATGGAAACTTCAAGCGATTCGGCCCAACGATTGAATTCTGCAAGGGAGACTTCATTCTTTCCAGGCCGGGTCACAATCTGTGGGCGATTCAGATATTCCGGAATGGTTACCGGACCGACACCCACTGATGTATTTGAATTCCATGAACCGGACGTTGCTGACGGAGCACTCAGTGGAAAAAGGACGAAGAAGTTCGTTTTTTTGGATCCTGCGCACCCGGAAACGCAGAATAAACCCAAAATTCCGATCAGGACGGCTGTGCGCCAGATGATAAAGGTGATCGAACCTGCCTTGCGGCAGTATTCACCAAAGCCGTATCGATCACCTTTCATGTGGTCATCCTTTCACACGTTCAACATAGTCGCCTGTTCGCGTATCAATTCGTACTTTTTCCCCTTCATTGATAAAGGGAGGCACCTGAAGGATATATCCGGTTTCCAGGGTCACCGGTTTGGTGCTTCCGGACGCGGTATCACCCTTGGCCCAAGGTTCCGCGTGATCGATTCTGAGTTCCACGAAGTTCGGCAGCGTAAGCCCTATGGCTTTTTTATCGAAAAAAAGCGCTTTGCACACCGTATTTTCCTTAAGAAAATGGATGGCATCCCCGACCTGATCCGGGGTGAGAAATTCCTGTTCATAATTGCTGGTATTCATAAAACAGTAATTTTCACCATCATAGTACAAATATTCCATATCATGTTCTTCAAGGTTTGCCTCCTTGAATTTTTCGTCGGACCGATAGGTTCTGTCAAACTGGGATCCAGTGATCATGTTTTTCAGTCTGCATTTGTATAAGGCCTGTCCCTTGCCGGGCTTCGAAAATTCAAATTGAACAATCACATGGGGGTATCCGTCGATCTCGATTTTCAGCCCCTTTCGCAGGTCTCCACTTTCATACATAATTTATTGCTCCTCTATTTCATCGATATTCTAATTTTTTATCTGGTTTTCAATCTGGTTTCCGATATGGTTTTCAACATGGCGGACAGAGTCCACCAAGCGTTTTACTTTTTTAAAATCTTTTCGAAACCGAACCGGACGGCCATTTTCATCCACGGCATTGGTAAGTGTGCAACTGTCGACGCCGGCAGGCTTCACCTGTTCGAGGCCCTCCCGGACATTGTCCGGTGAAATGCCGCCGGCAAGTATCACCGGGATGCCGCTTTCCTGAACCAGTTCAGCCGCCATCCCCCAATCGCAGGTTTTACCGGTAATTCCGACAAATCCTTTGACTGGCTGGGAATTCCCGGTGTTCTCCGAGTCGGAAACCACAAGCGTATCCGTAAGAAAAAAATCAGAGATAGGTTCAAACATCTTTGCTATCTTAAACGTCGGCACGTGTCCGGAATTGCCTGCCGGTCCGATGGGGACGGATCGCATAATGCGAATCTCCGGGAATCGTTCACGGATAAGAGACTGCCTTTCAAACGCCGCAATGCACCCCTCGGCACCTTCACTTTCTTCCAGCGACTCGCAGAAATGAACGATACCGGGACGGAAATGGTCGAGGGAACGGGAAATCTGCTCAACGTCAAGAAAAAGCGGTATCATGCTGCTCGTCCCGCCGCAATCAGAAACATATCTCAGGGTTTCCCAAAGCGCATCTTTTCTGAATATATCCGAGGACAACAATACGGATCCGATGTGATCGACTCCCATTTCAATGAGGGCTTCCGCCTCATCGCGATCCTGGACCTCATATATTTGAATCAGCACGCCTTCAGACCGCCCCGTTCACAAAACAAATCACAGGTTCATACAACATTAAAATACGGTTGACTTTTTCTGTTGTCTTTAACATATTCACACTCTTAAAGCAATTAAAGACAGTCCATTATCACAGAATATACATAAATGAGGAATCCTCATGATTTTAATCATTGATTTCGGCTCACAGTATAACCAGTTGATTGCACGTCGCGTGAGAGAGCATCGTGTGTATTGTCAAATTGAACCCCCGACCATCTCCATTGAAACAATTCGCGGCCTTAAACCGGAAGGTATCATCCTCTCCGGCGGCCCCGCGAGCATTTATGAAACGGGAAGTCCCAAGGTCGATCCGGGCATTTTCGATCTCGGAATCCCCGTTCTGGGGATCTGCTACGGCATGCAGTTTATGGTCAACGCACTCGGTGGGGATGTAAAACGGTCGAAACAGCGCGAATACGGTTTTGCAGAGCTGAAACTTGAAAAAAAATCCAGTATTTTCGAGGGGATTCCGAAAACATCCACTTCCTGGATGAGCCACGGGGATTCCATCAAGGCCCTTCCTGATGGCTTTGTCATCACAGCCTCCACTCAAAACACACCGGTGGCAGCCACCGTGAATTCAAGGAAAAAGCTGTACGGGCTTCAATTTCACCCGGAGGTGGGACATACCCAGTTCGGAAAAAAAATGCTGGGTAATTTTCTCAAGGAAGTCTGCGGATGCAAGCGTTCCTGGACCATGGCGTCCTTCTCCAGGGACGCCGTGACGCAAGTCGGCGAACAGGTCGGAGATAAAAAAGTTATTCTGGGACTCAGTGGCGGCGTGGATTCCACAGTCACCGCAGTCCTGATCCATCAGGCCATCGGAAATCGTCTGACCTGTATTTTCGTCGATAACGGACTCCTTCGCAAAGACGAAGCTCTCAAGCTTAAAAAAGTGCTTACGGAGAATCTTCACATCAATATCCGCTTTGTCAACGCCGGGAAACAATTCCTGTCCGCTTTGTCTGGAGTTACGGATCCAGAAAAAAAACGCAAACTTATTGGCCGTATTTTCATGGACGTGTTTGAAGCGGAGGCAAAAAAAATAAAAGGGGCGGAATTTTTAGCCCAGGGAACCCTGTACCCGGACATCATCGAATCCCGCTCCGCTTTCGGCGGTCCGTCCTCAGTGATTAAATCCCACCATAATGTGGGGGGGCTTCCCAAAAAAATGAAGCTTAAATTGGTCGAGCCGCTCAAATATCTTTTTAAGGACGAGGTCCGAAAACTCGGAAAAGCACTTGGGATTCCGGATGAATTGGTATGGCGTCAACCGTTTCCGGGACCGGGTCTGGCCATACGCATTTTGGGCGATATCACCGCAAAACGGCTGAATATCCTCAGAGAGGTGGATGACATTCTCATCGGCGAAATAAAGGCAAACGGCTACTATAAGAAGCTTTGGCAGTCCTTTGCCGTGCTGCTTCCGCTCAAAAGCGTCGGCGTCATGGGGGATAAACGCACCTATGAAAACATCATCGCAATTAGGGCGGTAACCAGCAAGGATGCCATGACCGCCGATTGGGCGAAACTCCCCCATGCACTTCTGGGGAAAATATCCAACCGCATCATTAATGAAGTGACAGGTGTCAATCGGGTAGTATATGATATTAGCTCCAAACCACCAAGCACTATCGAATGGGAATAAATAAATGAACGATAAACCGGATCAGGAATTTAAAATCAGTCTGGATGACGGTTTGCTCGAACAGGACGATGTCAGGAAACCAACTCCAAAGACCTCTGAAGCCATAATTATGAACAGGGGGCAGCAGCCGGATCGGAATATCACATGGATCCCCTATGTGCTCATCGTCATTCTGGTGGGCGCCATGATTGCCGGTTATTTCGATATTCGAAACAGGCTGATGTCGGTACACAGTTCCGGGTCCATGGAAACGCAGCATCTTTCAGAAGATCTTCAATCGAAATTTACAAATCTTTCCAACAAGTTCTCGGACCTGGAAGTCTCTCTTAAAAACCTTACCGAAGGTCAGAACAAGCTGACGGAATCCTTGACTTCCGTCAAAAGCGAACTTGAAAAAGTCGGCAAATCCGTTTCAAGCCTCAAGTCGACCAAGGCAGATAAAAAAGAACTTTCCGCTTCTGTCAATAATGTCGAAAATGAAGTTGCCGCACTGACCGAATCCGTCAAGAAAAACACCGCCGACACTGCGGTCATGTCTGCAAAGCTGAAAGTTACTCTCACTGAAATGGAGGCTTCATCCGCACAGGTCTCGGAAAAATTAAACGCATTAAAGGCTGTATTGGATGCCATACAGACGGACAAAGCGTCTAAAAAAGATCTCTTAACGGAGATCGATCACGTGGAGAATGTGTTGAAGGCAAACCGGGCACAGAATGACAAACAGACCGGCGGCATGCTACAGTCAATCAGGCAGATGGAAGGCAGAATCGGTGCACTTGAAGTAAAGGCGGGAATATCGAGTCCGACTGGAAAGCAGTCAGCCGCACCCGTTTCAAGCGGTGCTTCGAGCGAAAAGGCATCCGCTCCCCCCTCCCCGTCCGCCCCTGGACCGGGAGGCCTTATCGAACGGGATATTGCCCAATAACCCGCACCTTGAGCCGACACTCCATATGTCGGAAACCTGCAAAGAGGAGGCGATATGCCTTTTGACGGTACCTATCACGTAACGGTCAAAACCCCCATGGGTTCCCTGGAGGGCGATTTGACCATCCGGTCATCCGGAAACTCCTTCAGCGGCAGCATGCAAACCCCCTTCGGCGCATCGAATTTCAGCGGCGGCCGCATCAACGGCAATCAACTTAAGTGGCAGGCGGAAACCAAAACGCCGATGGGCTCCTTTGACGTAACCTACAGCGCCACGGTGGACGGGGATAAAATCAACGGCGAAGCGACGACGCCTCTGGGTGCGGCCCCCATGGAAGGCGCCCAGGTGTAAAGGGATCCCCATAACCGTGACCAGGTTTAAAACTCATGTTTCATAAGTTTTTTACAGCTCTTTTTATCATCTTGTTCCTCTCCCCGACCGCAGCGGTCTGCGCATCCGATGCGCCATTCAAGCCCGGCGAAAAGTTGAAGTTCCAGTTGCGTTGGGAATTCATTCCTGCCGGAGAAGCGGAACTGAAAGTGGAGCCCATGGCGGAAATAGATGGAGAGACGGTCTTTCACTTTGTTATGACGGCAAAGTCCAACTCCTTCCTCGATCTGTTTTACAAAGTCAGGGATCGTATCGATTCGTATGCGGATTCCGGGATGACCCACAGCTTGCTTTATAAAAAAAAGCAACGGGAGGGCAACACCAAACGGAATATTACCGCAACTTTCGACTGGAAAAGCAAACAGGTCGTTTATGAGAAAGACGGCAAAAAAAAACCTCCGGTCGAACTCTTGCCGGGAGCATTCGATCCATTAGGGATTTTCTATTATGTCCGGTTCTCGGATCTGGAAGGCATTTCGAGTATTGAACGCCCTGTTTCCGACGGAAAAAAATGCGTCATCGGCATTGGCAACATTATCAAAAGGCAAACCATAACAGTCCCCGCCGGCACCTATGATACCTTACTGATCGAACCGGATCTCAAGGATGTCGGCGGTGTTTTTGAAAAAAGCAAAGACTCGAATATTCAAATCTGGATAACTGCAGACCGGCGCCATATCCCCGTGAAAATTCAAAGCAAGGTTGCCGTCGGCAGGTTCATGGGAGAGTTGACGGAGGCGGTTCTTCCGGAGCAGTGATTTTTTCTCTCTTAAATCTCAGGCTTCCATTTTCCGGTCAAGGTAGGTTTTTGCATCGCTCTTTTCAGCATGGCAAGAAAAGTCTTTCGGGGCAGCTCTTTTGCACCCAATCTCAGAAGATGCTCGCTGGTTACCTGACAATCCACCAGGTCAAATCCTTTCTTTTTGACATGGGAAACCAGCGCCCACATAGCCACTTTGGAGGCGTTTGGGACATGCGAGAACATGGATTCGCCAAAAAAGCTTCCACCGAGACTCACACCATATAATCCCCCTACCAGCGTTTCCCCCTGCCATGCCTCTACAGAATGCGCGATTCCCGATTCGTGCAACCGCTGGTAGGCAGCCGCCATTTCAGGGACAATCCATGTGCCGCGGGATTTTGGCCGCCGACCGCTGCATCCGGTCACCACATTCTGAAAAGCGGTGTCGAAGGTAATTTGGAATTGCTTTTGTGCAATTACCTTCTTCAGGCTCCTTGATACATGAAATTCTTCGGGCAGAAGGATGAGTCTCGGGTCCGGCGACCACCATAGGACCGGATCTCCTTCGGAGTACCATGGGAAAATTCCCATTTGATAGGCCATGATCAGACGCTCTTCACTCAGATCTCCCCCAATGGCCAGGAGACCGTCAGGATTGGCAAGACCGGGGGGCGGGAAAAAAAGTTCTTCCGAGAGAAGAAAAGTCGTCATGAATAAATGGCCATCGACCGCTAAATCGCGGGGGGAGCCTCCGCAAGTTCCTCTATCTGTTCAATGTCATCGAGCGTAAAGGAAAAAGTCAGCTTTCCATTTTCCAGTTCAACCGAGATAGCGCCTCCTTTTTCCAACTTCCCGAACAGGATTTGATCCGAGATGTGGTCCTTGATATCGGTTTGAATAAGCCGCGTAAGCGGTCTGGCACCATATATGGGATCATGCCCGTTTCTGGCCAGCCATTCTCTTGCGGTATTCGATAGATTCAAAGTCACCTTTCGGTTTGCCAGTTGACCATTCAGCTCGCCAATGAATTTATCCACAATCAGCTTCATGATCTCCAGGGAAAGGGCGTTGAAAGAAATAATGGCATCCAGACGGTTGCGGAATTCAGGACTGAAGGTCTGTTCTACGGCCTTCTTCCCCTTGGCGGGGGCATCAGAGCTTTTTTCCCCGAAACCGATGCTCTGGGTACTCATCTCACGGGCACCGGCGTTTGAAGTCATGATCAGGATAACGTTTCGGAAATCAGCCTTTTTCCCATTGTTGTCCGTTAAAGTTGCATGGTCCATCACCTGCAATAAAATATTGAACATGTCCGGGTGGGCTTTTTCGATTTCATCCAGCAAGAGCACGCAGTAGGGATGTTTTCGGATTCCATCCGTAAGAAGTCCTCCCTGCTCGAATCCGATATATCCCGGCGGCGCCCCGATAAGTCTGGCCACCGCATGTTTTTCCATATATTCGCTCATGTCAAAGCGGATAAACTCCACCCCCATGCAGAGCGCAAGCTGACGCGCCACCTCGGTCTTTCCGACACCCGTGGGCCCGGTAAAAAGAAAGGAACCCACCGGTCGTCCGGGAGATCCGAGTCCTGCACGCGACCGTTTGATGGCCGTTACCAGTCCACGAATCGCATCTTCCTGACCGAAGACGACCTGTCCCAGTCTTTCGGATAGTGTCTGAAGCTTGGATCTGTCCGAACTGGAAACACTCCTCATGGGGATCCTGGCCATCTTGGCGACAATTTTTTCGATATCGGCAGGATGAATTTTCTTCCGCCGGCCGGCACCATTGAGACGCACGAAAGCTCCGGCCTCGTCAATGACGTCGATGGCTTTGTCCGGCAGGTATCGATCATTAAGATGTTTGGCCGATAGTTCCACCGCCGCTTTCAGGGCCGAATCCGTGTAGGTGATTCCATGATGGGACTCGTAAACGGAACGCAGTCCTTTCAGAATCAGAACCGATTCCTGCTGGCTCGGTTCGCGTATTTCAATCTTTTCAAAGCGTCTTGACAGGGCACGATCTTTTTCAAAATGGTTTTTATATTCTTCATAGGTGGTGGATCCGATGCAGCGGATGTCCCCGGTTGACAGCGCAGGCTTCAGGATATTCGATGCATCCATTGAGCCGCTGCTGGTGGCGCCGGCGCCCACGATGGTATGGATTTCGTCAATGAACAGAATCGCGTCCTTCTTTTTCTTCAGTGCGCTGATCACTCCCTTCAGACGCTGTTCGAAATCACCGCGGAATTTTGTACCTGCCAGCAACGCTCCCATATCAAGGGAGTAGATGCGCATTCCCTGTAATAAATCCGGAATACTATTTTCAAAGATGCGAATGGCGAGACCTTCGGCCATGGCGGTTTTCCCCACGCCGGGATCCCCCACGAACACGGGATTGTTTTTGCGTCTTCGGCACAATACCTGAATGGTTCGTTCGAGTTCAATTTTTCTGCCGATCAGCGGATCGAGTTTTCCGTCACTGGCACGTTGAACAAGTTCAATCGTATAGAGGGCAAGGGGATCAGCCTTTTTTTTCCGCTCTTCCCTTTCTTGTCTTTCATTCTCTCCGGGAATCTCATTTTCATTCGGCCGTGGCAGCTGATGTGAGATATAAGTCAGCACGTCAACACGCGAAACGCCCTGTTCCGTCAGAAAAAAAGCGGCATGTGAATCCTTCTCGAGAAATATGGACGCCAACACGTCACTGACGGCGACGATGCTCTTTTCAGCTGATCGGACATGATTGACGGCACGCTGGATAACCCGTTGAAACCCCACGGTTTGCTGGAGTACATATTCGCTTCCTTCCGGAATGGTTTCGAGTTTTTCCGTGAAGAAGGTCTCGAGTTCCTGTTTCAATTCCTCGGGGTCTCCACCACAATTATGTATGATTTCAGTTCCTTCGCTATCATGGAGGATGGCGAACAGAACATGTTCCACGGATACATATTCATGTCGCCTGCGTTTTGCCTCCCGAACGGCAAACCCAAGGGTAGCACTCACTTCCTTGCTGATCATAACCTACGCCTCCATGCTGCACTTTAGGGGATACCCGTTCTCCCTGGCGAGTGCGTGCACAGTTTCCACTTTTGTCTCAGCGATCTCATACGTGTACACGCCGCACAGTCCAATGCCGTGACGATGAACATCAAGCATGATACGGGTTGCCTCTTGAAATTCTTTTGAAAATACAACCATCAGCACCTCAACGACGAAGTCCATAGTAGTATAATCGTCGTTATGGAGAAAAACCTTATACATTTCAGGCTCACGAACTTGTTCCTCCGAATGCGTTTGGGTCTCTTCAATTATATCAGGAGTAATATCGTTCATTTATCGAGCCCGATGCAGTGTACGGAAATTCCCCTCCGGTGTATTATATTTCTAAAACGACGCCGGAATGGATTTCCCGTCAAAACCGATTTCCTCTGCCTGGATTATAAGCATCCGGAAATGAGCTTGTAAAGAGAGAACTCGAATTAGGCGCCACAACATTTTTTATATTTTTTACCGCTTCCGCATGGACATGGATCGTTCCGTCCGACCTTGGCTTCTTGACGCTTTGCGGGTTTTTTCTTGGTGGATCCATCTCCATGGGAAAACACCAGCCGCTGGGGATCCGGCTGTCGTGCAACCTCCATCTTTTCGGGCTCCGCCACCTGGACGCGATACAAGATCCCGATGGTCTCCTCCTTGATTCGGGAGATCATTTCCTGAAACATTTCGAAGCCTTCTTTTTTATACACGATCAGCGGATCCACCTGGGCATATCCCCGGAGACCAATGCCCTCCTTCAGATGATCCATACTCAGCAGGTGGTCTTTCCATAGGTTATCGACGGTCTGCAGCATCACGATTCGTTCAATTTGTCGAAGATGCTCTTCCCCGATGGAGGCTTCCCGCTCTTCGTAGATACGATGTGCCTCTTCCTGGATTGTTTCAGCCATCCCTTCGGCGGTGAGATTATCGAGCGTGTTCTTATCCAGTTTCTTCATACGGAAATTGAATTGTTTGAAAACCGCCTCTTCAAGGCCCTTCAAATCCCATTCTTCCGCCGGCAGCTTTTCATCGGCATATCCCCAGGCAATGTCCTCGGACTTTTCACCGATGATATCCAGGATAACCGGTTTCAGGCTCCGGCCGTCAAGGGCCTCCCGCCGCTGCCGATAGATGACCTCCCGCTGTTGGTTCATGACATCATCGTATTCGATAAGATGTTTCCGGATATCGAAATTGTGTCCTTCCACCTTGTTTTGTGCATTTTCAATGGCCTTGCTGATGAGGCCGTGTTCAATCGGTTCCCCCTCCTTCATGCCGAGGCGTTCCATGATTTTTGTGATTCTTTCTCCTCCGAAGATACGAAGAAGATCATCTTCGAGCGCAAGATAAAAGCGGGAGGAGCCTGGATCCCCCTGACGGCCCGAACGCCCCCGCAACTGGTTGTCGATTCGACGGCTCTCGTGCCGTTCCGTTCCGAGAATGTGAAGTCCGCCAAGACCTTTCACCCCTTCCCCGAGGACAATATCGGTTCCACGTCCGGCCATATTGGTGGAGATCGTTACCGCCCCCCTCTGCCCGGCCATTGCAACAATCTCGGCTTCCTTCTCATGGTTTTTGGCATTGAGCACCTCATGGGGAACTCCCCGACGTTTCAGTTTTTTACTGAAACTCTCGGAGACATCGATGGAGATAGTACCCACCAGCACCGGCTGCCCATTTTTATGCCGTTCCACAATTTCTTCGATGGCGGCATCATATTTTTCCCGTTTGGTTTTGTAGATCATATCCGCATGGTCTTTCCGGATCATGGGCATGTTGGTGGGAATCACCATGACGTCAAGATCGTAAATCTTTTTAAATTCGGCTGCTTCCGTATCCGCAGTACCGGTCATACCTGCCAATTTTTCATACATCCTGAAATAGTTCTGGAAGGTGATGGTGGCAAGTGTCTGATTCTCATTTTCGATTTTTACATTTTCCTTTGCCTCAAGGGCCTGATGAAGGCCTTCACTGTAACGGCGGCCCGGCATCAGACGGCCGGTAAATTCATCGACGATAATTACCTCTCCATCCTTTACAATGTAGTCCACATCTCGTTTGAAAAGTTTATGGGCCTTGAGTGCCTGGTTTGTATGGTGCAGGAGGTCGATATGCTTGGGGTCGTAAAGATTGTCCACTTCAAGAAGGTGTTCCGCTTTTGCAACCCCCTCTTCCGTCAGAATGACGGTTCGTTGTTTTTCATCAATGGTGTAATGCTTCTCTTCCACCATCCCGGGAATGATGCCGTTTACCTGGTAATATAACTGGGTCGACTTTTCGGCAGGTCCGGAAATAATGAGAGGGGTTCTGGCTTCATCGATCAGAATACTGTCCACTTCGTCAACAATGGCATAATACGGCAACCGCTGAACAAGCGTTTCGTACCTGAACTTCATGTTATCTCTCAAATAGTCAAAACCGAATTCATTGTTGGTGCCATAGGTAATGTCTGCGTTATAAGCTGTTTGTCTTTCGGCATCATTGAGGTCGTGGGTAATACAGTCCACCGTCAGCCCCAAAAACCGATAGATATTCCCCATCCATTCGGTGTCGCGGTGTGCCAGGTAATCGTTGACGGTAACGATATGAACACCACGTCCGCTCAGGGCATTCAAGTATGCCGGCAGTGTGGCAACAAGCGTTTTCCCTTCCCCGGTCTTCATCTCGGCGATTTTCCCCTCGTGGAGGACAACGCCGCCAATGAGCTGTACATCGAAATGTCTCATTTTAAGCGTACGAACCGATGCTTCCCTCACAACCGCAAACGCTTCCGGAAGAATATCATCCAGTTCGGCGCCTTGCTCAAGCTGTTCCTTGAACTTTGTCGTATATGCCCGCAGGGCCTCATCCGATAAATCCCGAAGCTGGGGTTCAATCGCATTAATATTTTCTACAATAGGTCGAATTTTTTTGATCTTCCGCTCGTTGCTGCTCCCAAAAACCTTTGTCAGAAAGTCGATGACCATTTGCTTTTCCCTTCGAGTTCAAAGATAGGCGCTACCGTAATTTCACGGTTCTTATAGCACATTTTAATGAAAAAACCACAGCTATCCGAATATTGGAAATTGTACCGGAATTGATTTCTTCAAGCACACAACCATGGGCTATTCGGGGTGGTCCTGAAAGAGAGGACTCATGAACACATTAAAAAAGAGAGGTAGGGCGATATGTGGATAGCCCTTTTAGATGAAAGATTTCAATTGAGGATATATCGATCCGGATTCACCTGGACGCCATTAAGTTTCACTTCATAATGGACATGCGGTCCGGTGCTCCTTCCCGTATTTCCGACCAGTGCGATCACATCGCCCCGTTTTACCTTATCCCCCTTGTTTTTAAGAATTTTCGAACAATGTCCATAGCGGGTGGTAATCCCATACCCGTGGTCAATGGCGACCATATTTCCCAGAAGTCCATTCTTGCCGGCAAAAGAGATTACGCCATCTGCCGTTGCAATGATGGGGCTTCCCAGCTTGGCCGCGATATCCAATCCTTTGTGAAATTCTTTTCGTTCGGTAAACGGAGAGATTCGATAGCCGAAATTAGAGGTGATGTAACCATCATCAACCGGTCGAATGGTGGGGGTGCAGGCGAGCATATTCCGCTGCTTTTCCATGTGCTTATATAGAGTCTCGAATCGTTCCTGCTGGGAAACCGCCACCTGATCCAGGTGATTTACCTGTTCGTGCATTTCCTGTATGAGGGCACTTTGTTTTGCCTTCATCTCGACCGTTGGATCCAGATCGTCGGGCATGGATCCGCCGACACCCGACAAGTTTTCGTTTTTATCTTCATCAACATTAAGATTCGCAATAATGCGCATCTTTTTTTCAAAATCCTTCAAATCCGATAGTTCGGATTTGAGTTCATTTATTTGGACGGCAAAATCCTGAATCTGGTTCCGCTGTTGATCGATAAGATCATCCTTCTGGGTAATTTTTCCTGCCAGCACGATTGCCTTATCGGCGCCTTTAATGAGGGAAACGTAATTAATGGCAAAAATCGTCAGGGCGATGAAAAAAATTGCAACGACACAAATAGATGCGCCGATGAGTTTATGAGAAACCGAAAGCCTTTTAATGGGGGAACCGGTGTGATTGAAAATTAGGAAGGAATAATTTTTTCGTCTCATTGTCAACAGTTCCGTCTTGAAGAATGTTTATATATGATCATGGTTAAGTAACTGCGATCACAAGGATAATCCCCACATAGAGCGCTGTAATCAACACGTTCCAAGTTGAACCGGATAATCCCGAAGTCGCTTAGCACAAATTCCTCCCCAATGTCAATAGCGCAAATTTTTAAAGAAATAACGTCCGCAGTTTACAAACCTATCGGCAATTACATGCAGCAAATTTAGTACCAAATAACATCCAACACGCCGAAAATGTAAGGAATGATTCTTCGTCGCTGTTTGGTCATATGTGACGCATTAGATAATACATTAAATTACAGTTTGTTATAGGACCCTACGGTTCCATGGCGCCTCGATGTTTTTTTTGTTTTTAAACAGCAGACCATCTACCGTGCCATTTTTTTGACATAACGTATATATTTTTTAAAACGAGCTTGCATGACTGTGTACATTCATTCGTTCACGGGAGAGAGGAAATATTTTATCTTTTAAAGCACTTGGAAACCGATCCGAATAAAAAAGGGAGCGTCTCCACTCCCTTTCATACAATTTCATCCGGTTCGATGAGATAATGTGTCTTAATCAATTCCCAATTTGAATTTCAAAGACCGCAGGGTGTTTTTCATGAGCATTGTAATCGTCATGGGACCGACACCTCCGGGGACAGGCGTAATGGAACCGGCAATTTCCTTGGCGGCATCGAAATCCACATCACCCTTGAGTATCGCAATTTTTTTCCCCGTTTTTTCACTTATCTTTTCCCCTACACGATTGACACCGACATCGATGACACAGGCGCCCGGCTTGATCCATTCCGGTTTTACGAGACCCGGCACCCCGGCGGCGACGATCAGGATATCCGCCCGTTTGCAATGGAAGGCAAGATCTTTGGTGCCGGTATGAACAACCGTGACGGTGGAGTTGGCTCCCGGGCCCTTCTGAAGCATCATATTGGCAATCGGTTTGCCGACGATATTGGAACGTCCCACCACCACGACTTCCGCGCCTTTGGTCTCCTGACCGGATCTGACGATCATTTCCTGAATGCCGGCGGGAGTACAGGGAGGAAACTTTACTTCAGAGCCACCGATCATCAGACGGCCGACATTGACCGGGTGAAAGCCGTCGACATCCTTGTCCGGGTCGATAGCATTCAGCACTTTCTTTTCGTTGATATGCTTGGGAAGCGGTAATTGAACCAGAATCCCGTGGATGGAATCATCCTTGTTATACTTATCGATCAATGCCAGAAGATCCGCTTCGGATATGTCCACCGGCTGGCTGTCCTGGATTTCCTTGAATCCGACGCGGTGTGCTGTTTTGATTTTGAGCGTCACATACGAAATCGAAGCTGGATTTTCACCCACCAGGATGGTTACAAGCCCTGGAACCATTCCGTGTTTTTCCTTGATTTCTTTAACCTCGGCGCTGATTTCTTCCAGGATTTCTTCTCGAATTTCAGTCCCCATGATAAGTTTTGCTGTCATTTTAGGTCTCCTTTTTTGGCAGTCGTTAGCATTCGTTAGCATTCGTTAGCATTATTAACGTATATCAAGGTACTGCAAATACCAAAACAATCAACTCATCAGACGGGAAAGGGTGTTTGATTCAGGCCGGCGGTTTCATCAAGTCCCGTCATGATATTCATATTTTGTACTGCTTGGCCGGCAGCGCCCTTTACCAGGTTGTCGATGGCGGAAACAATAATCAGTCTTCTGTTTTCCGGATCAACCCGACAGCCGATATCGCAATAATTCGTCCCCCGGACGAATCGTGTTTCAGGCATCCGGTCTTCGTCATAAAGTCGAATAAAAGGCTTGTCGCCATAAAAATTCCCGAGACATTCCATGATCTCGTCCCTGCCCACCCCCTTTGAAAGACCGGCATAGATCGTTGAGAGCATCCCTCTGGACATGGGAATTAAATGCGGGACGAAGGTGACGTGAACCGACTGTTGGGCCGAGTCGCTCAAAACCTCGTCGATTTCCGGATTATGACGATGTGACGCAACCTTATATGCCTTGAAGGATTCGGTCACCTCACAGTATTGGGTCGGGATTGATGGGGATCTGCCTGCGCCGCTGACACCGGATTTGGCGTCGGCAACGAGGGTGGCGCAATCCACCAGGTTGTTCTTCACCAGCGGCAGCAGGGGCATCAGAATACTGGTGGGATAACACCCCGGGTTGCCGATAAGATCTGCGTCCTTAATGTATTCCTGAAACACTTCGCTCAGTCCGTACACCGATTTTTTGAGCAGGTCTTTGGACGTGTGTGCCTGGTAATGGGCTTCATAGGCGTCGGCATTGCGAAATCTGAAATCGGCGGAAAGATCCACAACTCTTTTTCCCCGTTCCAGGAGATCGGGAACAATACTCATGGGCACTTTGTGGGGAAGCGCCAGAAAGATAAAATCGGCCTTGTCGCACAGGTTCGACAGCACCAGCGGCTCACATGTTTTCGAAACGATCCCTGTTAGCGACGGATATACAGTATCAAAACCGACCCCGGCATATTGGCGCGACACCAGAGTCGTCAGATCTACGTCTGGATGTCCTGATAGTATTCTTACCAGTTCCGCGCCGGCATATCCGGTTGCGCCAACAACTCCGACTCGGATCATAAGGCCTCCTGTTTTAACCATTGGTCCTGTAGAAAGGGTTTTTAACCCTGCTCCCACCTATCAGAGCGGTCTCGGTTTTTCAAGCGATTCGTTCGGCTTACTTAAAATAATTCTACAGAACATCGATGAATTGAGGGTTTAGATGATGCCGTTTCTCGGAACCCGCACGATTGGTTTTTTACTTGACCCGTCGCGGCAATCCCGGCTAACAAAATGACAGAAGCACTTTTCGACACATCGAAATATTTGAACTGAAACGACCCTAACTGTGCTCCGAGTTCAGCAGAAAGGAACTTCCAACATGAAAGAGCTCCATGAGCTTCAATTACTGAAAGGGCTTCCATGAGTGTTCCCCGTCCCTGTTGGTTTTCAGATCTCGGTTTGATGGATTTTCAGCAGGCCCATTCACTTCAGCTGCAGGTACTCGAGGCCAGAGCTACAGGAAAACTGGATCGGGACGCTGTTTTGGTTCTGGAGCACCCTTCGGTCTTCACCCTCGGCAGAAGAGGGAACCTGGATAATTTGAAAGTTCCCCCGACTTTTTTATCCGAAACCGGCATCGGGCTCATTCATATCGAGCGCGGCGGTGACATCACCTTTCACGGCCCCGGGCAACTGGTATTATACCCCATCATTCATTTGAAAAACGCTTGCAGCGGGATTGCCGGTTTTGTTGAAAAACTGGAAGAGGCCATGATCCGGACGGCCGCCGATTTCGGGGTTTGCGCTGCCAGAGACCCTCGGAACCACGGCGTGTGGGTCGGGGGGAAAAAAATGGGATTTATCGGCATTGCGGTTCGGCGCGGCGTTTCCTACCACGGGATTGCACTGAACGTAAAACTTTCCTTGGAGCCCTTCGGATGGATTCACCCTTGCGGCCTTACGGACATAGAGGTAACCTCCCTGGACAGGGAGTCCGATAGTTGCGTTTCGGTAAGCGACGCTAAAAAGGCGCTGAAGTGTCATCTCGAAGATATTTTCCGCATTGAACTTCACGCCGTTTCTTCTCAACGATTAAAGGATGGCACATTATTGAAAACAAGCTAAAAAAACCGCCCTGGCTTACCCGGCGCCTTCCCACCGGTCCGTCATTTGAGGCACTTCGGGAAGAGCTTCTTTGCGACCGCCTTCATACCGTCTGTCAGGAGGCCTGCTGTCCGAATATTTGGGAATGTTTTTCCCGGAAAACCGCGACATTTCTGATACTGGGAGATCAATGCACCCGTTCGTGCAGATTTTGCGCCATATCCCATGGGCCAACGTTTCCGCCTGATCCGGAAGAACCTGTCAGAGTCGCCGCATCGGCCGGCAAAATGGGGTTGGATTATGTTGTCGTGACTTCGGTTACCCGGGATGATCTTTCCGACGGCGGCGCAGCTCATTTTGCAGAAACCGTCAAAAGAATACGCGAAGTCATTCCCGGTGCGTCCGTGGAAGTACTGATTCCTGACTTTCAGGGAGATTCTGAAGCGCTCCGGACCGTTCTATCCGCCGGACCGGATGTGCTCAATCATAATCTGGAGACCGCGGCCTGCCTTTATGAAAAGGTCCGTCCCCAGGCATTTTACACACGCTCTCTGGCGCTTCTCGAACAGGCGGCATCCTATCGGCCGGACATCCCCACCAAATCAGGACTGATGCTGGGAATCGGCGAATCGGATAACGACCTTCGGCAGACGCTGAAAGATCTTCGATCTGTGAACTGCCGTCTGCTGACATTGGGGCAGTACTTGCAGCCGACCCGAAATCATCTTCCCGTGGACCGCTTCATTTCACCTGAGACTTTTGAAAAATGGCGCCTCGAGGCACTCAATCTCGGATTTCAGCAGGTCGCCAGCGGCCCCTTTGTCCGCAGCTCCTATCATGCACGAGAGCTTTTCAAACAGTCTACGGATCCATGACCAGCTTTTTGACAAACCGTCCGGATGCCTTATCCCGAAAGGCGATGGCGGATATTCCGGTTGCAACGGTCGACGATTTGGCATCTGCGGATGGCAGCATCTTCGGAACGCCCACCCGGTTCGGTAACATGTGCGGTCAGGAATCCACCATCCTGAGTTTTCACCACACCTTGTTTCACCAGGGAATGGTGGAGGATAATGGATGATTTAAAACCTCTATGATTTCATTGACAAACGCCGGTATCTTGCTTAAATCAGGTTGACTATTTTCTCATAGAGGAGCCGATATTCATATGAAAATGACAGGAACCAACATTGAAATCATCAAACATCTGAAAGAAGGCCGTAAATCTTTTAATGCCATTGCCAGCGAACTTTCTCTCTCCGAAAACACGGTGAGATCGAGGGTCGCCAAAATGATCGAGGACGGAATCCTCGACATCGCAGGCCTGGTGGATCCCGAGGCGCTTCCCAGACATCAACTGGTACTGGTCGGTGTAAAGCTTGACACCATGGATCTTGTCAACAAAGGCGAAGAATTCAGCCGGCTTCGGGGCGTTGTCTCGGTATGCGTCGTCACCGGAAGGTTCGATCTGATCGTCACGGTGCTGCTGAAGGAGGATTTTGGTCTTCTTGAATTCTACACCAATGAAGTCTCCAAACTGAAGGACGTCCAATCTGTCGAGACATTTGTGGTGTATAAGGGGTACAATACCAAGGTTCCGTATATACTCTAATTATAACCTTTTTACCTGAATCATGTTCGTTGTCCCCTCCCGGTATTCCGGGTGACCTGCCGTAATGACCACCAGATCACCGTTGGCCACCAATCCGGCTTCCAAGGCAGCCCTTGCGGCATTTTCGATCTTTTCGTCTGTATCCGGCGTTTCCCGGACACAGCAAGGGATGCATCCCCAAACCAGGGACAACTGCCGAACGGTCTCCGCATCCGGAGACAAGGCGATGAGTTTTGGACGTGGGCGGAAGCGGGCGATATTTCTTGCCGTTGCTCCGGATCTCGTGGTGGCGATAATTGCCTTAGCATCCAGGTGATCCGCCAATACGCAAGCAGCGTAGGCTACGGATGCGGACACATCCTTTTCCAAAAGCGGTTCAAGATATTTTTCGTGCCGGAAATCATTTTCAGCGCTGGTGGCGATTTTCCTCATGAATGCAACTGCCTGGTCCGGAAAAGATCCGCTGGCGGTCTCTTCGGAAAGCATCACTGCATCTGCGCCTTCATATACCGCATTGGCCACGTCCGCCGCCTCGGCACGGGTGGGTCTGGGGGATTCCACCATAGAGCGAAGCATCTGAGTGGCGATAATGACCGGCTTCCCGATATTTCCCGCCCGTTTCACTAGCATCTTCTGAATACCCGGAACCGTTTCCAGCGGTATTTCCACCCCTAAATCCCCCCGGGCCACCATGATGGCGTCGGCAGCCGCCATGATGGAATCAATGTTTGAAACGGCTTCATGCTTTTCTATCTTCGCAATGACCGGAACCTTATGACCGGCATCTTTGATCAACTCCTTCACATGGGCTATTTCTTCAGCGGTACGCACAAAAGAAAGCGCGACAAAATCGACACCATGCTCAAGACCGAACATCAGGTCCGTTACATCCTTTTCAGTAAGCGACCGGACATTGAGGGATCTGTCGGGCAGATTCACTCCTTTGTGGGATGTCAGAACTCCGCCCGTAACGACCTTACAAGCGATATCCTTTCCCTGGATCCTTTCCACAACGAGTTCCATAAGCCCATCTGCCAGAAGAATCCGGTCTCCGATTTTTACATCACCGGCGAGTTCCGTATAGGACACGGATACCCGGTCTTCAGACCCTTCCACATCGGTACCGGTGAGGGAAAAGGTTTGCCCCGGCACCAGGCGAATTCCGGATGAAGGCACCTCCCCTACCCTTATTTTCGGTCCGCATAAATCCTGTAAAATTGCTACCGGCTTGTCCATTTCCTTTGAAAAGGAACGAATCAGACGAATTTTCTCCTGATGCTCCGACAGGGTTCCATGCGAAAAATTGAGGCGCGCCACGTTCATTCCGTTTTGGATCAAGTTTTGGATGCCTTCCGCTGAGTCGCTGGAGGGACCGATGGTGCAGATGATTTTGGTTTTTGGCATTCCTTTTTCTCCACAGATTCCCGATATAAACATGTTATCGCAAATGGTTCAAAACATAAAAATCGAACGGCCCCATTCTTCGAAAAGACAGGGGTTTCACCGTGTATTGCAAATCCTTAATATAATCTCTTCGAGGACGATTTTCGGATCATGGGCGCTTCGTTTCATCCTCATATCCGTATCCCCAAGTTTTGCGTAGATCTCCGCCAATTCTTGATCGCTGAAGTTGTCCGCTTTTTTGAGAGTCAGGTAGATGGGATAGGGGTTTTTCGGGTTTGCGGCAACCAGTAAGTCCGCCGGTACTTTCTGTCCATGGGTTTTCTTTTTCTTCTTTCTTGATTTTTCTCTCTCCTCCCCCCCTTCGGGGTCCTCCGGATTCAGCATGTCTTCCCAGCTTTCGAAAAGAGAGAGCAACTCCCGGTCATAATCCGTTATGCCGGGAAGCACTTGTGAGGTGAAAACGTTGTAAGGCATTACCGGCTTCCATGTGCGTCCCTGGGGGCTTCGAATAAACGATTTGGCGATCAGAAGCTTGCGGGTTTGATTGACGATCGCTGCAAAGACCTGAAGGGGATGAAGCCCCGATTGCAGCAGGGAATCCAAAAGCCTCAGCGACAGCGCCGCATCACGATCCGACAACGCACCGGTCAGCTCGTAAATCGGATCCTGTCTGCTTCGTTCCAGTACCGCCGTCACATCCTCCGGCAAAATGACAGATCGGTCGCCGATGTACAGAATCAATTTTTCGAGATTGTTCGAAAAGGTTCTCAGGTCAAACCCGGTCATCTCATATAGACGAGCAAAGGCCGGTGGAGAAAGGCTTTTTTTGCTGGCGCTCAGGATCGTCTCGGTTCGGTTTCTCAGCACCTCCTCCTGAATCAATCGGTCCGCCCGGCGATCCCCTTTTGGAACCGAGCAATCCACCGCAACGCCTTTTTCCTTTATGCATTTGAACAGGCTGCGCCGTTTGTCCACAAGATCGGTGGTGAGCGCCAGATAATTTCCTTCCGGAAATCCCTTTTCAATTGCCGCTTCCAGAAACTGATCCGGCCGGTCGGCCGTGGGAACGGAAAGACCGTTTTCCCTGCAAAATTCTAGGATTTCTAAAATCCACCCGGTATCCGATCCGTCCCCATCGTCTGGAATTCGGGCTGAAAGATCCTCTTTACTAACGACATCTTCAAGCTGGAGCTGAAGATTTCCCAAAAGACTCAGGATATATTTTGAGGCTTTTTTCCTGTCGTCCCGTTGAAATGCCTCCTTCGCCTGATCCAGCAGTTTTCCTTTTTCCTGATTCCCATAGAAAATCCTTGATTCCTGGACCGCGATAATTTTGTTCCCGGAAAGCATTGAATAGGTGTTTGCCCTGTTAACGGCTTCTCGAATGTTCTCTGGGGCGCCGTCCACAGGTTCACAGTTTACGACCCGATCCTCCAGTGGAATGAGGAAGTCAAGGAATGATTCAAACGCTTTTTTATAAAGAAGCTCTTCACCGTGAAAAAGATATACCTGGGGCTTTTGAGCGTTTCGGCTTTTCTCCAGTGTTTCTAAATGGCCGTCAAAATCTTTATAACTGATTTCAGGCATATGGAGACGATCCTTAAATCTTCTATGCACTTTTCCGCTTGCGAATCAAAATCACCAGGGCCAGAGCGGCCATGAGAACACCGATCCCCTGAGATACTGAAACGTCGTCAAACAGAAATCCCCGGGGATCTCCCCGGAAAAGCTCTATGAACGCCCGTACCAACCCGTAAAGAAGAACAGAGAGCCAGAAAAGCTGTCCCTGATAGGTTGTGCGTTTTCGGTAAAACCATAAAAATAAGAATATCAGGAAATTGCCGGCAACAGAATATAGCTGTGTGGGATGACGATATATCCCCGTGGGGGCAAGTGACAGCGGATCCTTGAAAACAACCGCCCACGGCAGATCACAGGCTTTCCCGTAGCAGCATCCGGCAAAAAAACAGCCGATTCGGCCCACGGCATGCCCCGCGGCAATACCAGGTGAAAAGATGTCTGCTATCCTCATGAACGCTATCTTTTTTTTTCTCACATAAACGATGGCGGTAATGAGTGCGGCAATGAAGCCTCCGTAAAAAACGAGTCCGCCCTTCCAGATTTGGAAAATCGCCCAAGGGCTTTCCGCAATGATATCCGGGTTGACTGCCAGGAAAAAGATGCGCGCCCCGATAATGGCGGCAATGAGCATGTAAAATCCAAGGTCCAGGGTATAGGAGGGATTCACCCCCACCCGACGCGCCTCTGTTTGTGCAAGCCATATGGCGGTCAAAAAACCAAGGGCGACAAAAAGACCGTACGTATATAGTGTAATATTTCCTATTTTAAATAAAATCGGATGCATGTTACGATTCTTTTTTACCGATAATTTTATCCGGCATTTTCCCGAACAACAGATGTAACACAAAAATACAGATACCGATGGTAATGGCGCTGTCTGCCACATTGAATGCCGGCCAATGCCACCCGTTCACGTATACGTCGAGAAAATCCACTACCTGCCCAAGACGGAAACGGTCCAGAAGGTTCCCGATTGCTCCGCCGAAAATCATCGCAAATCCTGCCGATAAAAAACGGTGGGATCTTGGCGTCGATCGGTAGAAATAATATATGAGTCCCAGCGCCAGGATGGACACGATCAGAAAAAAGACCTGCCGAAAACCATTGCCTGTGCCCGCCAGAATACCGAAAGCCCCGCCGGGATTTTGATAGTGAACGATGCTGAAAAATCCAGGGATGATAACGATTTCATTATAAAGTGCGAGCCCATGGTAAACGATGAGCTTGGAGGCCTGGTCCAGAATCACGACAAGACCGGCAATCATCACCAGCTTCACCAGGCCGCTCTTATCCTCTCCCGGCAACGTACACGGTTCGGAAGTGCTCATCATGATTCTGCGTCACTTTCCGACAAGGCGGTTCTGCAACGCTCACAGATCTCCGGTTGCGCTGGATCTTTTCCGACCGTTGGATCATACACCCAGCACCGTTGGCATTTTTCCGCCGATGAACGCGCCACGGATATGGCCAGTCCCGGCATTTCTGTTTCCATGGCATCTGCGACTTTTTGCGATTCCTCGGCGATCCGGGCCATGGAGGTGATAAAAATGCTTCGGAGTTCTTCGCCGTATGGGGAAAGAAAATCGGCCAGTGCATCGCTGCACCACAAGGTCAGCTCCGCATCCAGCGGATGTCCGATCTTTTTTTCGGCCCTGGCCACTTCCAGCGCCTTGGTAACCTCCCGACGTACGGAAAGAATTTTTTCCCAGGTCGTGGCAAGGGTTTCGTCGCACAGGTTTTTATCAAACACCGGCATCTGGGTCAGGTGGACGCTTTCGGTTCCATCGGCGACTTTCGGCATGTGCTTCCAAATTTCTTCGGCGGTAAAGATCATCACCGGCGCCATGATCCTGACCAGTGAATCCAGAATCCGGTACATGACCGTCTGAGCGCTTCTTCTGGCCGGGGATGTCCTGGAAGAGGTGTAGAGCCTGTCTTTGAGCACATCCAGATAAAAAGCCGAAAGATCCAGCGTACAGAAATTAAACAGTGAATGATAGATGACATGAAATTCATATTCATCGTATGCGGTTATGCATTTTCTGATCAATTCCTGAAGACCATGAAGCGCAAATCGATCGATTTCAAGCAGAGATTCATAGGGAACCATATCCTTTGACGGATCAAAATCACTGAGGTTTCCGAGCATGAACCTGCAGGTATTTCGAATCCGCCGGTAGGCATCGCTCATCTGTTTCAGCGTATTTTCGGAAATACGAACATCATCCTGATAGTCGGAAGCGGACACCCACAACCGGAGAATTTCAGCTCCATATTGTTTGATCACCTTTTCAGGCGCGATGACATTCCCCAGGGATTTGGACATCTTCTTGCCCTGGGCGTCGACGACGTATCCATGGGTCAACACCGCATTGTAAGGCGCCCGTCCCCGGGTTCCCACCGATTCCAAAAGGGAGCTGTGAAACCATCCCCGGTGCTGATCGCTGCCTTCCAGGTAGAGATCGGCCGGCCAGTCAAGGTATTGCCTTGATTCCAGTACGCCGGCATGGGTAACACCGGAATCGAACCAGACATCCAGAATATCATCCTCCTTTACCAGATCGGTGCTGCCGCAGAATTTGCATTTTGCACCTTCCGGCAACAGGTCTTTCACGGTTTTCTCAAACCAGATGTCCGCGCCGTTGGATTTGAACAACTCAAAGATATCGCCCGCGATTTCCTGGCTCATATGTATCTTTTCACATTCGCGGCAATAGAAGACGGTGATGGGGACCCCCCATGCCCGCTGACGGGAGATGCACCAGTCGGGCCTGTTTTCCACCATCCCGAAAATCCGGTCCCGTCCCCAATGGGGAACCCACCGAACCCGGTCGATTTCCTTCAGGGCTTTTTCCCGTAGTCCCGTTTTTTCCATGGAGATGAACCACTGGGGCGTGGCCCTGAAAATAACCGGCTTCTTGCACCGCCAGCAATGGGGATAAGAATGGGACATAACGCTTTCGGACAGAAGCGCACCTTTTTCATGAAGCATCTCGTTGATCGTCCGGTTTGCGTCGAAGATAAAATCACCGGCAACCCCTTCCACGGACTGGATGAATCTTCCATTTTCATCGACCGGCGAATAGACCTCGAGTCCATATTTGAGTCCCACCTCGTAGTCCTCCCGGCCGTGTCCGGGCGCCGTATGGACACATCCGGTCCCTGCGTCCAGGGTGACATGTTCCCCCAATACCACCAGGGAATCGCGGTCATAGAGAGGATGACGACAGGTTTTGCGCTCCAAATCCGACGCGTTCAAGTCCGCAAGGATTCGGTATTCCGACACGCCGAATATCTCCATGCATTTTTCGACAAGATCTTTTGCCAATATCAATATGTTGACACTATCTACCTCAACCGCTGCATAAACATATTCCGGATGCAGACAGACCCCAAGATTTGCAGGAATGGTCCAAGGGGTGGTGGTCCAGATCACCAGTGACACCGGTTTGCCTTTCAGTACCGGATTCACATCTCCAATGTCTTCTTTCAAGGCGAACTTGACAAAAATGGAGGGTGAGCTTTCATCCGCATATTCAATTTCAGCTTCCGCCAAAGCGGTTTTACACCGCGGGCACCAGTGAATCGGTTTCTTGCTCTTGTAAAGTCCGCCGTTCAAGGCAAATTTACAGCATTCCCGGGCAATCACCGCTTCATATTCATATGCCATGGTCAGATAGGGATTCTCCCATTCCCCCATAACGCCCAGCCGTTTGAATTCCTCCCGCTGGATGCCGACGAATTTTTCTGCATAGGCACGGCATTTCCGCCTGAAATCCGTCTGGGACATCTCCTTTTTTTTCGGGCCCAGTTCCTTGTCCACGTTATGCTCGATCGGCAGGCCATGACAGTCCCATCCCGGCACATAAGGTGCGTCGAATCCGGACATTTGGCGGGACCGGACGACGATGTCCTTGAGAATTTTATTCATGGCCGTTCCCATATGAATGTGCCCGTTTGCATAGGGAGGGCCGTCGTGAAGAATATATTTTTTCTTCGTACCCGATGTCTTTCTCAAGGTTTCGTACAGGCGCATGTCCTCCCACGCCTTGAGTTGTTCAGGTTCTTTGGCCGCCAGGTTGGCCTTCATGGGGAACCGGGTGTCCGGTAAATTGAGTGTCGTTTTATAATCCATTGATTCCTCCGCAATCCGCGACTTCGTATCTCAAATGAGGCGTCAATCTATGCCACAAGTACTGCACGTGTCAAGGTTGATGTTGGTGCCACCGCCATGCGGATTCAACAATGTTTTCCAGATCTTCGTATCGGGGTCTCCATCCGAGGTCGCGTCTGATTTTCTGTGAGTCGGCGACAAGTACGGCGGGATCCCCGGCACGGCGGGCGGTTTCTTTCGTTGTGATCTTTTTACCTGAAACGTTTCGGCACACTTCAATGACATGGCGGACGGAATGCCCCGTACTATTGCCAAGGTTGTAGAGGGCGCTGTCTTTTCCTTCGAGAAGCGCCGAGAGTGCCAAAAGATGCGCCGATGCCAGATCTGTTACATGGACGTAATCCCGGAGGCATGTGCCATCGGGGGTTGGATAATCAGTTCCTAAAATATCGATATGAGGGCGTTTACCAAGGGCAACCTGAAGGACCAGGGGAATCAGATGGGTTTCCCTCACATGCCGTTCTCCGATTTTCGCGGAGGCATCGGCACCGGCGGCGTTAAAGTACCGAAGACTCATGTATTTCAAGCCATAGGCGGCATCGCAATCCGAGAGCATTCTTTCTACGGCAAGCTTCGATGCGCCGTATGGATTTGTTGGACGGCATGGATGCGATTCAGAAATGGGGGTGTACTCCGGTTCCCCGTAAACGGCGGCCGTGGATGAAAAAATAAATCGTTTGACCCCGTGACGCATCATGGCGGCCACCAGAGAGAGTGTACCGCTGAAATTGTTCTCGTAATAATCAATGGGCGCTATCACGGAGTCTCCCACCAGGGAATAAGCGGCAAAATGCATAACGGCATCGATCGGCTTTTTTGAAAAAAGGTCCTCCAGAAGTTTTTGATCCGAGAGACTGCCCTTGACAAAGGTTCCCCCGGACACCATATCCCTGTGCCCGGTGGACAGGTTATCGAGGGTGATCACATCGAAACCGGAATCAAGAAGCTCTTTTACCATGTGCGAGCCGATATATCCGGCGCCACCTGCCACAAGAATGTTCGCTTTTCCCAAAAGCTTCTCCTCTCTTAAACATGATCACAATAAAAAGCTCGGATATCACATCTCCTGCAAAATTTTTTTAATTTCATTTCCATCCGCCGTGGCCCCGAAATGCTTCATGATGGGGCCCATTGCCTGCATCCTATTCTTAAAGAGGGAAAAGTCCACATTTTTGTTTATCCAGGCAATGATCTCTTCCCTTGTGGCCATTTGAGGTAAGTATCCCTCAACGACATCGATGAATTCCGACTCACTTTTACCTTTTTGGGCCAGGAGTTCCCTTTCAGATTTAATTAGTTTTTTCAGGATCCCGATCACCTCTTCGTCCGGAAGTTCTTTTGTCCCTGCCCTGCCAAATTCTCCAAGAATTACCCGGATGGCATTTTTTCGCCCTTCGTCCTTGGCCTTCATGGCCTCTGTAAGATCTTTTTTGATCATTTCCTGAAGTCTCATGAATCACCTCACGTGTTAAAAATTCTATATAATACTGGTGGATTCCGATTTGAAATAAAAAAAGGGGGCGAGATTTCTCGCCCCCTGCTATCTGCTACAGCTGACTTTCCTTGTCAACTGTTATTCAAGCTTCAAATCCGCGCATTCCTTATGCCGCCAATTCCTGATCTCCAAACACCACCTTCAATTCGGGACTCACGATAAACTCCGCTTCCGTGGCCTTCTGTACATCTTCTATGGAAAGGCCCGGCGCGATCTCCGTCAGCATCAACCCTTCGGGGGTGACTTCCATGACTCCCATTTCCGTCACGATCATATTGACCTGATTCTGGGCTGTGAGCGGTAGGCGGCATCTCTTGAGGATCTTGGCTTCACCCTTTTTATTCACATGTTCCATGGCGATAATGACCTTCCGCGCACCTACCACCAGGTCCATGGCGCCCCCCATTCCAGGGACCATTTTTCCGGGGATGATCCAGTTTGCCAGGTTGCCTTCCTGATCCACCTCAAGAGCTCCCAGAACGGTACAATCCACATGCCCTCCCCGGATAATTCCAAAAGAGAAGGCGCTGTCGAAAAACGCAGCTCCCGGCAAATAGGTTACCGGCTGGTTACCGGCATTGATGAGATCCCCATCTTCTTTTCCGGGTTCCGGCGCAGGTCCCATACCAACCATTCCATTTTCACTTTGAAGAATTATTTCTACACCTTCCGGAATGTAGTTGGCGACCTTGGTCGGCATTCCGATCCCAAGATTTACTACATCTCCGGTCTTGAATTCCTGGGCGATTCTTCTGACGATAAATTCCCTGCCATCCATATTCAGCACCTCCTTAGCATGTTTCAGCATCATTTTTTTTCGAAAGAACAATAGCGTCAATAAAGAGTCCCGGCAGATGAATTTCATCCGGTGCCAGATACTGGTCATCGACATATTCTTCAACTTCAGCCACAACGTAATCGGCGGCGGTTGCAATGAGCGGGTTGAAGTTGCGCGCCGTCTGCCTGAAAATGAGGTTTCCTTTCTGGTCGGCTTTATGAGCTTTCACCAGCGCGACTTCCGCCTTCATCGATTTTTCAAGCAGATATTTCTTTCCATCCGATTCAATCACCTGCTTTCCTTCCTCCACAATCGTCCCCAGGCCGGTGGGGGTCAAGACGCCTCCAAGACCGACACCGCCAGCGCGAATACGTTCCGCCAGGGTTCCCTGGGGCACGAGATCGACCGCCATTTCTTTATTGTTCATCTGTTTTCCCGCAGTGGGATTCAGCCCGATATGGGATGCGACCAAATTGTCAATCTGCCGATTTTCAACCAGTTTCCCGATGCCGTTTCCAGGGGTGCCGGCATCATTGGCGATCACCGTCAGTGATTTCAACTGTTTTTCAACGAGGGCATCAATGATGGTATGGGGTGCGCCGACCCCCATGAATCCGCCAATCATCACCGTGGTGCCGTTCTTGAGAGGTTCCAGGGCTTTGTTCATCTCTTGTAATTTGCACATAACGAAGTGTATCCTCCATCGATGGGAATTCTTGAAAATTGAACACGTGTTCGGTTTTTGATTCCAGCAACAAGCATGCCATCCATTTGGATGCAGATTCTTTGTTAGACTTTTTACTATAATTTATTCAGCAGGTTATTTGTTTTTTAGATGTGGTTTTTTGAATTTGGGAGGCGTATTGCGTCGCGATTTTCAGGTTTTTTTATCGGATTGAAACGATTTCTCGCTACATTTCTGTATCGGTATGGCTTAAATATTCGGCTCAATATTGCACAACTCACTATATATATTATACTTCTTTAATGATTCAATTATGTTTCATACAGGTTATTCAATTTTGTTTCGCTTTTTTCTTTATCATCCAACTTGACCGTTCACCTTTTATCGATGGTTTGCATCATGCATTCCGGTATCGCTGGTATAGTTTCATGACTTTCTGGACATATTCACGCGTCTCCTGGAAAGGCGGTATTGCGCTATACTTTTCCACGGCCGAAGGACCGGCATTGTAAGCCGCAAGTGCAAGTTCCAATTTTCCGTGAAAACGGCTCATCATTTTTCTTAAATAGATAGCGCCTCCCATAATATTTTCCCGAGGATCAAACGGATCATCAATGTTCAGCAGTTTAAGATTCTCAGGCATGATCTGCATCAGCCCCAACGCCCCTTTTTTTGAAATTGCATAGGGATTGAAACACGATTCCACGTGAACCATTGCCTTGATCAGATAGAATGAGAGGTCGTTTGCGCGGGCGGCATCGGCGATCACATCATCGTAGGAGCTGGTGGTGAGAGAAAACAGCGAATCAATGTCAGACTCGTTCATGTAGCTTCTGTAATTCGTTGAGGTCGGGACATTGCTGAAATGGAGAACGCCCCCTCCGTCCCGGTAAACATAAATCTCGGCAGACGCTAAAGAACCCGATAAGATCATACCCAATAAAATAAACGAAAACAGCATTGGCCATCGATATTTTTTTTCACGCTCCATTCTTTTCAACGCCCGTCCTATCTCCAAGCTCCGTGGTTTTTTCCGCAAGTGACACTTCGTTTCCCGCCCTCTTATAAAAATCGGCTACGCATTGAAAAATATTGAGTAAAAAATCAATCAGCAATTATCATACCTAGATGAAAAATGTAAACCGATCCGTCAATCTGTTCATTGACATTATGAGCAAAACCAGTAGAATCCCGAAATTTCGAGACATTAACACGACACCCGGGTGCGGAGTACTGAGCCGCCTTGTCCCAATTATCTTATGGAATTTTAAGTGAAAAACAAGCCGTTCATCTATGAGGACACCCATCGTTACTTTGCACAGGTTCCCGAAGGAATTGAAGCGCTTGCAATTCAGGAAATTGAACAACTCGGCGCGGGACATTTAAAAGCGGAATTCAGAGGTGTGCGTTTTTCTGCAACCCCCGAGGTCCTTTATCGAATAAATTATACAGCCCGTCTTTTAAACCGCATCCTTGCACCCCTCGCTTCCTTCCCCTGCTGCAACCCGGATGATCTTTACAGCGGCGGGAAAGAAATCTCTTGGGATCTTCTTCTATCAACCGGCCGAACATTTGGCATCTTTTGTACCGGTGAAAACAATCCAAATTTGAAAAACTCCAAATTCGCCGTTCTTTGTCTGAAAAATGCAATAACAGATCACTTTCGAGGCATCGGCGGCGTATGTCCCAATGTCGATAAATCCGAACCGGACATCTGGCTGAACCTTCATATCGAAAAAGAACGGGCGATCGTCAGTCTTGATATATCCGGCGGCTCCCTTCATCGGCGAGGGTATCGCCAACGGACCATAGCGGACCCGCTCCATGAGAACATTGCGGCCGCAATGGTGATCCTGTCCGGGTGGAACTGCGACAGGCCTCTCCATGACCCCATGTGCGGATCAGGGACCCTTCTGTGCGAAGCGCTGATGCATGGAGGCCACATTCCGGCAGGGTTTCTCAAAAAAAACTTCGGTCTTCGATTTTTACCCGATTTTGATGCCGGCTTATGGGAAAACGTAAAAAAGGAAGCGGACGATGCCATTTTCTCCCCTCCCGAGGGAATTATCTTCGGAAGCGACTGTGATCCCATGGCGGTCATGGCGTCTCATGTCAATCGACGCGTGCTCCCCGGCGGAGATTCGATCCAGGTTCTTCGACAGGATTTTAATGACCATCCGGGTATTCGCGGCGGAGTACTGCTGGTCAATCCACCTTCCGGTATCCGCCAGCGAGAGGATAGCGACTTGTGCCAATTGTACAAAATGTTCGGTGATTTTCTGAAGCGGCGATGTGCAGGGTCCGAAGCGTATATTTTTTTCGGCAATCGAAAAATGCTCAAACACATGGCTTTGACGCCGGATTGGGAAAAACCGATTCGAAATGCCGGCCTGGATGCTATAATTGCCAAGTTTACCTTGTATTGAATTTTGGATCGTTTGGAGATGTCATGGCACTGATCGAAACACGATCGCTGACAGTGGGATTCGGCGATCCCCCGCTGCTTGAAAATATCACTTTTCAAATCGAACGGGGCGAACGTATCTGTCTCCTGGGGCGAAACGGAACAGGCAAATCCACCCTCTTGAAAGTGATAGACGGTAAGCTTTTCCCCGACAGCGGTGAAGTGCTGTACCAAAACGCGGTGACCGTGGCGAGTCTGCCCCAGGATGTTCCTGAGGGAGACGATGGATCGATTTTCGACGTGATAGCCGTGGGACTGGGTGCCGTGGGACAGTCCCTCGTACAATTCAATCGGCTTGCCACCCACAAGGGGAATTTGTCCCCGGATGAAAAAAAGCTTCGGGACCATCTTCAACAGGACCTTGATGCGAAAGGCGGGTGGGATCTTACGCGACAGGTGGAAGAAACGCTTTCCAGAATGCGCCTGGAACCAAAAGCGAGCTTCTCGACACTTTCCGCCGGTATGAAACGACGTACCCTTTTTGCCAGGGCCGTCGCATCAGCCCCGGATGTTCTGCTTCTTGACGAGCCAACCAACCATCTCGATATCGATTCGATCCTGTGGATGGAGGATTATATTCTCCGATTCGTCAAAACACTTCTGTTCGTCACACACGACCGGGCTTTTTTGAAAAAAATCGCTACCCGGGTTCTGGAACTGGATCGAGGGTCTTTGAGTTCGTACAGCTGCAACTATGATACCTACCTGCAGCGAAGGGCGGCCGCCCTTGAAGCCGAAGCTGCACAAAACGCTCAGTTCGATAAAAAACTCTCCCGCGAAGAATCCTGGATACGGCAGGGCATCAAAGCTCGAAGGACCCGAAATGAGGGTCGTGTCCGTGCGCTTGAAAAAATGAGGGAAACGGCTCGTGCCAGACGAAAAAAAACTGGAAACGTTCGTTTCGATATTCAGGAGGCGCAGCGCACAGGCAAACTGGTGATTGAGGCGTCACATATCTCGGCGTCATATGAAGGGGCTGCCTTTATTCAGAATTTTTCGACATTGATCCTGAGGGGGGACAAGGTAGGCATCATCGGCCCCAATGGCGCCGGCAAAACAACCCTTCTGAATATCCTTTTGAAAAAACTGCCCCCCGATTCGGGTTCCGTCCGGCACGGCACTCATCTTCAGGTGGCTTATTTCGATCAGCTCAGAGACCAGCTCGATGAGCAGAAAAACGTCCGGGACAACATCGTAGAGGGTAATGATTTTATTGTGTTCAACGGCGAAAAACGCCACGTTATCAGTCATCTTAAAGATTTTCTTTTTTCTCCCGAAAGATGCCGGACGCCGGTCCATGTACTTTCCGGCGGGGAAAAGAACAGGCTCCTTCTGGCAAAACTTTTCACCCGTCCGGCAAATGTGATCATCCTGGATGAGCCCACCAACGATCTCGATGCGGAAACTCTCGAGCTTCTGGAAGAGCGTCTTTTCGATTTCAGTGGAACGCTCCTGATGGTCAGTCACGACCGGGCTTTTCTCAACAACGTTGTCACCAGTACCATTGTTTTTGAAGGCGGCGGGGTACTGACCGAGTACGCAGGCGGATATGACGACTGGCTGCTCCAGCGTCCGGCTTTAAAAACGATGCCGTCCAATGATAAAAAAGAAAAGAAAAATACAGTTCCATCGGAAAAACCGGTCAAATCCCAGAGACTTGGATATATGGAGGAACGGGAGCTTGCGGCGCTTCCCCGGAAAATAGAAGCGCTTGAGTCCGAGCAGAAGTCTCTTTACGGAATCATGACTGACCCGTCCTTCTATAAAATGGAACGATCTGAAATAACTCGTATTAAATCGAGCCTTGAAACTCTCGAACGCGACATTGAATCGGCTTACGAACGATGGGAAGCGTTGGAGTCAAAGAAGGGAAACCGATGACGAAAAACGATACAAAGCCTGATGGAAAGAAACTTGACGACATCATCGCCCAGAGCCGGGAAGCTCAAAAACGTCGAGAGGGTACTTACCGGGAACGCGCCCTCAAGCTTTTTCCCCATGTCTGCGCCCGTTGCGGGAGAGACTTTTCAGGAAAAAAGCTCAAGGAACTCACGGTGCACCACAAGGATCACAACCATGACTACAATCCCCCGGACGGCAGCAATTGGGAGCTCCTCTGCCTTTACTGTCATGACAATGAGCATCAGCGCTATCTCGAAGAATCGGCCCACGCGGGCGTCACACTCCCCGGGGAAGACTCCGCACCATCTTCAGGCTACAGGCCCTTTGCCGATTTGGCCGCCCTTTTGAAAAAGAAGGAATAGCTTTGCTGTTGAAAATCCTCACGTAATATCTTAATAGTAAACGGCAGTCCCACAGGTTTCTTTGTTGTGATGTTCACCCAACCATTTGTAAAGATGGGAGAATTCATGAAAAAGTTAGGGATACTGGTTCTATCGGTCTGTTTTCTGGCGATTCTTTCCTGTAGTTCGCAAAAATCCGCACCCAAGACCATTACACTTCGATATGCCCAGCAGAATCCGGATACCGCCTGGAGCACCATCAACTGTGTCGAACCGTGGTTGAAGCAAGTTGAAAAAGCCACCGGTGGAAAGATCAAAATCGATACCTACTACGGCCAGACCCTTTTGAAGGCGAAGGATTTGTGGAACGGCACCAAAACCGGAATCGCCGATATCGGATGGATCTGCCACGGATACTATCCAAACATGACCCCCCTTTCCGATGTCATCAGCCTCCCGGCCCTTCCCTTCAAAACCGCAGAAAAAGGCAGTGAGGTGATGTGGAAACTGTATGAGCAGTATCCGGAAATTCAGAATGAATTCAAGGATGTCAAGGTGCTTCTGTTCTACACCAGCGAACCTTACATTCTGATGACCACCCAAAAGCAGGTTAAAACCATGGACGATCTCAAGGGACTCAAAATCCGGATGACCGGGGGCCCGCCCACCGAAATGGTCAAAGCCCTTGGGGGCGCTCCTCTGTTCGTCTCCATGGCGGATGCCTACATATCGCTCCAGAAAGGCGTTATCGATGGTATGGGGGTCCCGTGGGAGGCGATTCACACCTATCGGTTTTATGAAGTTGCCAAATATTATACGGAAGTGCCCTTCCCTGCTGTCTATTTTTCGATTGTCATGAACAAATCCACATGGAACAGCCTGCCAAAGGATGTACAGACCGCCATTATGAGTGTCAGCGGCCTGGAGGGTTCAAAATTCTGGGGACGGAATTTTTTCGATAATGCAAAGCCGGTTGCCATCGATAAGATCAAGGAAGAAGGCGATGCCGACAATATCTATCAACTGAGCCCGGAGGAAAGACAACGCTGGCTTCAGGTCGGCGGAAAACCCATATGGTCGGAATGGACAAAGCACATGCAGGATATGGGGTATGCAGACGCCCCGCAAATCCTCGATACCGCAATCAAACTGAGTGAAGAACCTTGAACAAAACAATCCACGCCATCACCCGGCTGCTGCTGGCCGTCAGCGCCGGGGTGCTGGCCATGATGATGACTCTGACGGCTGCCGACGTAATCATGCGATACGTGTTCAGGCGTCCCATTGCCGGGGCTTTTGAACTGTCCGAATATATGATGGCGATCATCGTTCCGCTCAGCATCGCCTACTGTGCGGAGCAGAAAGGTCACGTATCGGTTGATTTATTTTTTAAAAAGTTCCCTAAATTTATACAAAAATCGTTAGATATATTTATTTCAATTCTCACGCTGGTATTCACCCTGATGGTGACTTGGGAGAACATCCTGTATGTCGGTGAGACCTACCATGATCACATTGCTTCTTCCGTTCTCCTGATACCGGTCTACCCGTTTATTATCCCCATTTCCGTTGGTATCGGGTTTTTCGCTCTTGTGCTCGTGCGGCATCTGCTCTTTCCCAACGAGGAGGGCGATACGAAATGAATCCGGCCATTTTGGGGTATATTGCCATTCTCGTTCTCATTTTGCTGATCTTTTCCCGGATGCATATCGGCATAGCCATGGGCCTCGTGGGATTTCTAGGTTTCGCCTGTATCCTTGGTTTTGACAAAGCGCTGGCGCTCCTGAAAACCGTCCCCTACACCACCTTTGCCAGCAGGGATATGAGCGTCATTCCGCTGTTTATCCTCATGGGCAGTTTCGGCTTTGCCGCCGGCATGAGCGAAGACCTCTACCGTACCATCCATAAATTCATAGGCCATCTGAAAGGCGGGCTTGCCATGGCCACCGTGGTGGCCTGCGCCTGTTTTGCGGCCATCAGCGGCTCAAGCCTTGCCACGGCAGCCACCCTTGGCCGCGTGGCAATGCCGGAGATGAGAAAATACAATTACGACCCCGGTCTTGCCACCGGATCCATTGCTGCCGGCGGCAGCATCGGCATTCTCATCCCGCCGAGCGTCATCCTTATCATCTACGGTATCATCACGGAACAATCGATCGCCAAGCTGTTTCTGGCCGGATTCATTCCCGGAGTGCTGGAGGCGGTTTTCTACATTTTCACCATTTCCGTTCTTACCCGCCGAAACCCGGCACTCGCCCCAGCGGGACCCAGATACACTACCAGGGAAAAGCTTCTGTCACTGACCAAGGTCTGGGAAGTGCTCATTCTGTTTATCGTGGTGATCGGCGGGATCTATGCCGGCATTTTCACTCCCACCGAAGCGGCGGGGATCGGTGCCTTCGGCACGCTTTGTTTTGCGCTGATGCGCCGAAAGATGACCTGGGAAAATTTCAAATTAAGCCTTTCAGGCACCATTAACACCACCGGCATGCTGTTTCTTATCGTCCTGGGGGCCATGATTCTGGGTTATTTCTTTTCCGTCAGCCGTCTTCCTTTCGAACTTGCCACCTTTGTTTCAGGACTTCCGGTCAGCCGGTATATCATTCTCGCCCTTATTCTCGTGGTGATCCTCCTTCTCGGATGCATAATGGATTCCCTCGCGATTGTCCTTCTGACAATTCCCGTTTTTTATCCAATCATTCAGCAGCTCGGTTTCAACCCCATCTGGTTCGGCATCATTGTCGTACGGGTCACCGAAATGGGTCTTATCACACCGCCGGTTGGACTCAATGTGTATGTTATCCAAGGGATTACCGGCGAACGAATGGAAACCGTATTTCGAGGGGTCATCCCGTTCATCATCGCGGATGTGTGTGAAATTATTTTTCTGATTTTAATTCCCCAACTGGCTCTTTTCTTGCCGGGATTGATGTCCGGGTAGAGAATGTTGAGTTCGCCTTAAATATTGTAAATTCGTACCAATATTAACGGTAATACGGCAAAAAAGCCTTGACACACACTCCTTCTTTTGCGTAATTTTCTGGCTGATGTGTCATATTTCTGATTTCGATTCCAATCAGCAAAATCCGTTTTCAATATGCTTTAAAGGGAGCACAAGCATTCAATTCGACGGACAACTGTATGAACTCGATGCAGAATAGAGAGCTTTAATAACAGATTCGTTCCTAATTAAGAACAACATACCTTTGATCAAGGGAGGGAAAACATGTTTGAAAATCGTGCTTATTGGAAGAGGGCACTGCCTGTCTGGATACTTGGGGTTTTCCTCATGTACTTTTACTCAGGGCTCCAGAACGACCACCTCAATGTTCTGACCACCTACTATACAAAGCTCGGCTGGAGCGCCCTCACGATAACCAACCCGGTCACTTGGGGGACTCTCGTTGTCATCCCGGCCACCGTCCTGGTGGGCACTTTGATGATCCGTTTCAGCGTAACACGGGTTCTGATTCCGGGGATCATACTTCTGGCCCTTGCATGTGTCGGACTGGCTTTTTCCGGAATGAACAAAGTGATGTTTAGCATTTCTCTGTTCATGGTCCGCCTGCTGGTCCTGGTTCTTCAGATGGGCGCTTATATGCTGTGCACCAACTGGTTTGTCCAGTTGAGAGGTCGTGCACTCGGCATTATTACCATAGGTTGCCCCCTTTTTACGGCAACGGGGATTGCAACACTTACCTGGGGCGTCAATCATTACGGTCTGACCGAGTCTTATATCGGCGTCGCAGTGGCAGTTCTGCTATTGGGGATTCTGGTGTCAATTTTTATCAAATCCTCCCCCGAAGATGTCGGACTGTATCCCGACGGTTCCGAATGCGAAATCGCTTCGTCCACCGGTGAAATCCAGTCCATCCCGTTGCGCGAGGTCCTTTCCAATGCCGGTTCCTGGTGGCTTATTATCTCCTTCGGTATCCTTCAGTTCTGCATTGTAGCCATGATGGCCTTTTATGTGCCCCGTTTGGCTTGGACCGGTACCAATCAGACCATCTATTTATTCTGGCTGGCGGTGGCGGCTGTGCTGGGCATGCCCATCAGTTTTATTCTCGGCGTCATCGACGATAAATTCGGCACAGTGATTGCCTCCATAGTGCTGTCGATAACCTTCCTGATAGCGCTTTTTGCACTTCTTTTTATGACGGAGAACAACATCCCGCTGATCATCACTGCGGCCATCGGTCTCGCCGGTGTCACAGGCGGAACCCCGAACCTGCATCCGTCCATTACCACCTACGTATGGGGAAGGGATAAATATCAGGCAGCAAACCGTTGGATCATGGCAATTCAGGCCGTTATGATGGCCTTTGCCCTGCCCTTCATGTCCTTCATCATGGATGCCAATCAGGGGGACCTTGCTCTGGCATATAAAATCATGGTGGGTCTTGTCATAATCGCCATCATCTGCCTCTTCATCATCGGCAGGAAGCCTGATTACGACCGGGGAAATGCAGGCGCGGAGTGCAGCACCGTTTCATAATGATAAACATCATGTAAATGCTTCTTGACTGATAAAAAAGGGCCGATCTTTCGAAAGATCGGCCCTTTTTGTTTGTGCGCCCGGCATGTCGGATCCACTTGGAGGTGTAAATCCTCTACGCGCCCGACAGGGGAAAGTGTTAACCGGATGGCAAGCGTGCCCTCCGCGAGGAGGGATCTGAAAGCCGCAGGCAAAGCGCTGGCCCGACGAACAGAAACCGCATACGAGGCGGCTATGCTGGATGAGGAGGCAAATATCTTCAAAGTCCGATACCTGGACGGAAAGCATGGCCGTAAATGCGGCGGGCATAAGCGTCAAGGTGGAAGCGCATTACACGGGGAGATCTGTCAACCTGCCCTGTGCTACCGGCATCTCGAGGTGCCAGGATGAGTTGGCAGAAGTCAGCCGACGGCATAGTAGGCTCACTCGGTATGCTGACGATGTGAATATCTACGTCGGTTCGATGCGGGCCGGCCAAAGGGTGCTCGACTCGATCAAGAGGTTTCTTGCTCGACAGCTTTAATTATCAATATCGATGTTATGAAAGAAGTAACTGGAGGAGCAAGGTGGGGCACAGGCCTGTGCCCCACTTTAGAAATTGAAATGATAAGCATATTCCCTGATGTGAGATTTCAGGATGGACGCCTTTAATTTGCTGCGGGGGCTTCCGCCTGCGGTGGATTTTCCTCAAAATTCTTCCAAAAAGCGGCCTTTTCGGCATCTTTCTCAATACCGAATTTTCCGGTCTCGTAAATCTTGGAAAGAACGTTGGCAGACTTCATATATCCGTTCTGAGCGGCTGCTTCCAATATTTTTATGCAGTCATGCGCATCGTTATTTCCTCCCCAACCCCTCAGGCACATCAATCCGACATTGTGCAATGCTGCATAATTACTATTTTTTGCTTCCTCTAAATTCAGTTGATAATAATTGCGTTGTGCAACCTCGAGCCCCTGTCTTGCGGCTTTCAGGATGTAAGACATTCCCTTCTGTTCATCTTGCGCGACGCCCTCGCCATTGACCAGCATGGCTCCGTATGCATTCTCAGCCTTGGCATACCCCTGGTCAGCGGCCTTTTCAAACCAGGTTGCGGCCTGGGCTTCGTCTTTTTCAACACCGAGTCCTTCACAATACATGGATCCAATAGAGTCCTGCGCAGTGGCATCGCCTTGTTCCGCGAGCGGATAAAGCAGCTTGTAAGCCGTTTGATAATCGCCCTTTTCCATGGCGCTGGTTCCGTCTTCAAGGGTGCCGGCATATGATGCAATGGGAATCGATACAAACACCAACAACATAAAAATCGAAAATATTTTACCTGATTTCATAATATATCCTCCTCTTTTTTTTTGCCGATGTTTGATGTTTCCCATACATCCAAACCGGCCGCTGCATCTTGGAAACGATTTATAAATCGTTCTTTATCTATTAATGAAAATATTGGCCTGTGGTTACAAGTGAGGTTTCATATACCATATTCATCACATGGGCAAATTGAAAATTGTAAAAAGATGACTGTTCCGGGATCAATAACCCGGGGCGAGGCAAAGCGCAACGCCATCGTCATTCCGCATCAATTTGAAGTCATTTGAATTTGTGAATGAATACAATGATATATAAAAAATGACCCGCGTTATGTCAACTGCGGTCGAAGCGGATTTTAATCAAATGCCACAGGTGCTGGCACAACAGTTTCACTGTCTGCTGAAACAAGTTGCCGGCCACACGGACCTCTTCCATTCTGAAAGGAAGCGTTGCACTCAACCGGCCTTGAGCCTTCTACCGGAGCTCAAATTACGAACTGAATCTGCCTCCGACCCGCTAATGACCGCAGTCCGTTTCGCAATCGCCGGGAACGTGATAAATATCCCGGAAAATACGAGGATCACCACAAGAAATATTCGGGACTCTTTTCATAGAGCTTTGACTGAACCCTTTCCGGAAAATCGTGAAGAATTCCGTAATTCCTTAAAAAATGCCAATAATATTCTTTATCTTACCGATCGTGCAGGAGAAATTGTCTTTGACCGGCTCTTGATCGAACAGCTTTTACCCGCCAAAGTGACGGTGGCGGTTCATGGTAAGCCGGTTTTTGATAACGCCACTATCAATGACGCAGAGGCATGCGGTCTTCATGAAACAGCGAAAATTATCGACAAAGGGTCTGTTTCACCCGGTACGTTCATCGATGATTGCAGTGGGGAGTTTTTAGATCATTACCGGAATGCGGATCTGGTTATCGCAAAAGGGTTGGATAATTTTGAATCACTGAACGACCAACAGCAAAATATTTTTTTCCTTTTTCCAGTAAAATGTCAGGTAATAGCCTCTCATACGGGATATCCGGTGGGGGCACACTTACTGATAAACAGAATTCGGTTATGCCTAACGTCTCGCATTCCAGTTATCATGCCGATCAAAACAACCGCGGGACGTTTTCACCAGCCGCTTTTCATAAACGGCTTTCGTTCGCGACCCTTCCCTTGACTGATGCTGTTTCGTGTATATTTTCAGAATACGAAAACATTTTTCGATATCCATTACCTGATAAAATCCTTGCAACAGGAGGATAATATAATGAAAAGAATTCCAAAAAGAGATATCACAGGCAAATGTCGCCTTGGATGCCGTGATCGCATACGTGAAGGTGAACATGATCGTCAACTGGACATCGAGGCATATCCCTACAGCGAACCCCTTTCCCGTAGCCCGGAATGGGTCAAAAACCGTAAGGAACAACCCGGCGTATTCGGCGGCCGGGTTTAGATTCTGTCACCGAAACGTTTAAGTCATTTCTATGATTATAAAATGGATGAAAAGGAGGGGGAATTCCCCCTCTTTTTCATAGGATCATTTTTCAATGATGAAATCCGGGATGTACCGCAATTGAAATTCGAAGATTATTCCACCCGGCCCCTGATGGAAATTACCGCTCGTCCGCCTGTTGTTTTCGTTCGTGGGCAAGGTTCATTTTTATGGGACAGCGAGGGACGCAGATACCTTGATTTCGTTCAGGGGTGGGCTGTGAACTGCCTTGGCCACAGCCCTGCAATTATCGCCGACGCGCTTTCCGATCAGGCGAGAAAACTGATCACCCCAAGCCCTGCTTTCTATAACGAACCCGCCCTTTCCCTTGCCGCTCGCATTACGCAAAACAGCTGCTTTCATCGTATATTTTTCGCAAATACCGGTGCTGAAGCCAATGAAGGGGCCATCAAACTGGCACGCAAGTGGGGAGCGCTGAACAAGGGCGGCGCTTATGAAATCATTACTTTCGAAAATTCCTTTCACGGCCGGACTCTTGCGACCATGTCGGCTTCCGGAAAGCCGCAGTTTCAGAATCTTTTCGAACCAAAGGTTCCTGGGTTTCCCAAGGCGAAACTCAATGACTTGTCATCGGTGGAAAAATTGATTACGGACCGGACGGTTGCCGTGATGTTGGAACCCGTTCAGGGCGAGGCCGGAGTTATCCCGGCAGAAATAGGGTTCATGAAGGCCTTACGGGAGCTTGCAGACCGAAAGGAGCTTCTTCTGATTGTCGATGAAATCCAGACCGGCCTGGGCCGAACCGGCAAGCTCTGGGGATATCAGCATTCCGGTATCCTGCCGGATATCATGACATTGGGAAAAATGCTCGGTGGGGGAGTTCCGCTGGCGGCCCTGGCGGCCACGGATAGCGTTTGCTGTTTCGAGCATGGCGACCAGGGGGGGACCTTTAACGGAAATCCTCTCATGACCGCCGCAGGTTGTGCGGTGATGGATGCGGTACTTGCACCCGGTTTCCTCTCAACGGTCGAATCCCGTGGAGCCTGTCTCATGGAGAGGCTCGCGCAGCTTTCGGCCCGCCATCAACTGGGGCAAGTTCGTGGAAAAGGTCTCCTGGCGGCAATTGATCTGAAACGTGAAATTGCCTCGAAAATTGTCGATAAAGCGCTGGCAGCCGGCCTTCTTCTAAATTCTCCGCGCCCCACACTTCTTCGTTTCATGCCGGCTTTGAACGTGTCCATGGAAGAAATCGACACCATGATGAAAATATTGGACGCTATCATTGGAGAAAGTCTCTGATACAACACCCAACACGGGTTTTTACCCTTCTTTGTGAAGAACCTCATGGGTCGCCTTCAGTCTCTCTCGGATATCAATATGTTGAGGACATTTCTCTTCACACTCCCCGCATTCAATGCAAACCGAAGCCTGTTCATCCGGACTCATTAGCGAATTGTAGAGCATAATGCTTGTTTCCCGGTCTTCTTTAAAAACGTGAAAATCGTTATAGAGCGAAAAACACATGGGGATGTTGACTCCCGACGGACAGGGCATACAGTATCCGCACCCCGTACAGCCGATCGGTACCATGCTTTTGTACACGTCATTCACTTTTTGAATAAGCGCGAGATCCTTCGGCGGCAAATCACCTGATGCCGCCCTGTCGGCGCTTGCGACATTTTCAATGAGTTGCTGCATGGTGCTCATACCGCTCAGGACAACAGATACTTCGGGGTGATTCCAAACCCATTGGAGCGCCCATTCTGCCGGGGTTCTTTTCACATCCGCTTCGTTCCATATCTCTTTGATCTTCGCAGGCACCGGATCCGCCAGTTTGCCCCCTCGTATCGGTTCCATGATGACGATCCCAATTCCCTTTTCTGCGGCGTATTCGAGCCCCGCCCTTCCGGCCTGGTGATGTTCGTCGAAATAGTTATACTGGATTTGAGCGATTTCCCAGTCATAGCCGTCCAAAATTTCCTTAAAGGCGCGGACATCATCGTGGAAGGAAAATCCGATATGCCGAACCTTCCCGCTGGATCTGATACGGTCGAAAAATTTGAGCATGCCGACCTGTTTCATGTGTTCCCAAAGGGCTCGGTTCAAAGAATGCGCCAGATAGACATCCAGGTAATCCGTATCGAGCCTCTCCAGTTGCAGTTCCAGTGATTTTTCCAGTTCTTCGGTTTTTTGAATGATCATGGTGGGCAGTTTTGTGGCAATGAGCACCTTGTCTCGATGGGGTTTCAGTCCCCTTCCCATCGTCATCTCGCTCTGCCCGTCCTGATACACGTAGGCGGTGTCGAAATAATTGATCCCGTTTGAAACGGCATACTCGAACATTTCCAGGGACGCCTCCACATCGATTTTTCGGGACGGGTCAAACCGCTCGATCGGGCTGAGGTCATTTCCAACCATGGGAAGCCGCATGGCGCCAAATCCGAGCACGGAAACAGAGAGTCCCGTTTTTCCAAGTTTTCGATAACGCATTTTATTTTATTTCCTCTTTTCTCAATAATCTCCCGGCAGCCTGAAATCTATTATCCTGTGATATTACTTTATTTGAGCCGCAAGCCAAAACAATTTTTATGTTTGCCCGGAATTACCTGTTGACGGAGCAACCGGCATTGGACATAAAATATGGACACTTTTAACCTGAAACCCATGGTGCCACTTTTTTGAAAACACTCGGCCTGTTAAAACCATACCTTTATGAACGCAGATGGATCATCGCCTTCGGACTCCTGAGCCTGATCATCGTCGACTTTCTTCAGTTGATTATTCCCCGCATCATCGGCCAAGCCATCGATGCGGTCACTTATCTCACAGCCGACCGCCAATCGCTTTTCTTTTGGAGTCTCAAAATTTTTTTTGCCGGCGTTTTGATCGGGTGTTTTCGTTACGGATGGCGTCGCTGCCTGATCGGCACGTCCCGCCGAGTGGAAGAAGGCCTTCGAAACCGTATTCTTTTCCATCTTCAGACCCTGTCGCCGGCATATTTCGACACGATGCGAACCGGCGATCTCATGGCCCACGCCACCAATGACCTGATGAATATCCGGATGGCCATCGGCATGGGACTGGTGGCGCTCACGGATGCCACTGTTCTGGGAATCGCCACAGTGTGCTTCATGGCCTATATCAATGTCAAATTGACCATCTTCGCCATGATTCCGGCCCCCTTCACCGTTTTTGGTGCGCGTTTTTTCAGTCGCCGCATGCATCGTCTATATGGAAAAGTCCAGGGAGATTTCTCCGAATTGACCGAGGCAGTTCGTGAACGTTTTGCCGGCATCCGGCTGATCAAGGCCCATCTGCGTGAAGAGCAGGAGGCTCAAAAAGTATCCGAGATTTCACAAAAATATATTACCAGTAATATGTCCCTTGCAAAAATCGTCGGCGCCTTTTTCCCAATGATGGTTTTTTTTACCAACTTGAGCAATGCCGTGGTGCTCTATCTGGGCGGCAGACAAACCATTTCTGCGGACATCACCCCGGGGGAATTTGTCGCGTTCATCGGCTATCTGGGACTTCTCACTTGGCCCATGATGGCATTGGGGTGGGTCTCGAACTCGATCCAACGCGGAAAGGCTTCCCTTGACCGCCTGCAGGTTATTTTCGATACCCGGCCGCAAATTATGGATGCACCGGATGCGCGGCCGATTAAAAAAAATGAAGGATCCATCGAATTCCGAGGCGTCTCATTCTCCTATCCCGGGGCGCCTGCGGGAAGCGCCCCTGTCCTTGATCAAATCGACTTTTGGTTGAAGCCCGGCGACATGCTTGGCATCGTTGGTCCCCCCGGCAGCGGGAAATCGACGCTCCTGAATCTGATTCCACGGCTATACGACGTTTCCGAAGGTGAAATCCTCCTGGATGGATGTGATATCCGCAAACTGAGACTTCAGGACCTGAGGGCCGGCATTGCAGCTGTTCCGCAGGAACCGTTTCTGTTTGCCGGCACTATTCGTGAGAATATTCTTATGGGGAATCATTCAGACCTATCCACCGATCTTTTTTCCGCATCACGGGCAGCGAGCCTCCATGATGATGTTTCTGAATTTCCCGCGGCTTACCATACGCTCGTGGGAGAAAAAGGCATCATCCTTTCTGGGGGACAGAAGCAACGCGTTACTCTGGCACGTGCACTGATGAATGATGCACCGATCCTGCTTCTCGATGATCCCATCAGCCAGGTGGATACCCAGACCGGAAATGCCATCATCCGTGCCCTTCGATCCGACAACCGTAACAGAACCCTCGTTATGGCATCTCACCGTCTCGGAGCACTTTCTTTTGCCGACCACATCATCACTCTTCGAAACGGCCGGATTGTCGAATCCGGGACCCATGCCCAGTTGATGGCATCGAATGGGTATTATGCGAAAACATACCGGCTCCAGGAAATAGAAGAGGCTTTCGATGCATCATGACAACGGATATATAGAGGAGGAGATGCCGGATGGCCGGTATGACACGACCCTCTTTAAGCGGCTGATTCCGTTTGCAAGGCCCTATAGGCCCCAAATTATTCTGTCGGTTCTGATCGTTGTGCTCATCACCGTTATAAATGTCGCCCTGCCCTATGTGACCAAGATCGCCATCGACCGGTACATTGTACCGACGGTATATACAGGCGCCGCAAAAAACATTCCGGTGAATCAGGCGAAAAAAGAAAAAATCCGGTATTATTCAACCGATCTTTCAACCCCCGGAGCTACTGAAATCATTCAAAAGCACCCCGATCTTTTTATCGTACAGGGACAGCGCGCACTGATTTCCTATGAAAACCTGAGCAAGCTTCCCCGGCAGGAACTGCTGAAAATACGGCAGTCCGATCTCCATGGTGTCGTCGTTGTAACGCTGGCCTTCCTGGTGCTGGTCCTTCTGGATTTCTGTTTCAACTTTCTCCAGAAAATCATTATGGAATACACTGGACATCGGTTGATGCACGATCTTCGGGTGACGCTCTTTCGTCATATCCAGGGCCTTTCCGTTTCTTTCTTTTCCAAAAACCCGGTGGGACGTCTGGTGACCCGTGTCACCAATGACATTCAAAACATGCATGAGCTCTTCACCACCGTGATCGCCTTCATATTCAACGATGTCTGTCTGCTGCTGGGAATCACGGTCATACTGATCAGCATCAACCTCGAATTGACACTTGTCGGGTTCATCGTGCTGCCGTTTGTCTGGATTGCCGCCATGCGGTTTGCCAAGAAAGCACGGAAAAATTTCAGGATTCTTCGCGTCAAGATTGCGGAAATAAACACGCGCTTCTCTGAGACCATCGGCGGCATGAAGGTGATCCAGTTGTTCCGCCACGAAGCTGAAAATTATCGCCGGTTCGAAAAGCTTAATCACGAAAATTTTCAGGCGGGTATGGATCAGATACATTTGATGGCTATGTTTATGCCGCTGGTCGTAATTCTCGGCGACACAGCCGTGGCCTGTGTAATCTATTATGGCGGCTCCAGGGTAATGTCCAACAACATCAGCCTCGGAGATCTGGTGGCCTTTATTTCCTATATCCAAATGTTTTTCCGACCTATCCGGGATGTGGCGGAAAAATACAATATTGTTCAAAATGCCTTCGCCTCCGCCGAAAGGATATTCCTGATTCTTGACAGCAAAGAGCGTCTGGAAATTTCGGCAGATGACCGGCCCGGCATCAAGCCCGCCATCGCACCCGAAATCGAGCCTTTTTCCAGCATTGCCTTCGAGAATGTATCGTTTTCCTATGTTCCCGGGGAACCGGTTCTGAAGGACATTTCCTTTGATCTTCAATCGGGGCAAACCCTGGGGATCGTCGGCCCCACCGGCTCCGGGAAAACGACCTTGATCAACCTGATCACCCGCTTCCATGATCCCTCCACCGGAAGAGTAACCATCAACGGCCGGGACCTTCGATCTTTGCCAACGGAAGCTTTCCGGTCTAAAATGGCACTGGTGATGCAGGATTCCTTTCTTTTCTCCGGAACCATCCGGGAAAATATTTTAGGCGGGGACAAGGACATTTCAACCGAAACCCTTGAAAACATCCTGTCCGTCTCCAACTGCACGGATCTTGTGCGACGAGCTACCAACGGGATTGACACCGAGCTTTCAGAGGCAGGCGGGACCCTTTCCAGCGGAGAGCGTCAATTGATTTCCATTGCACGGGCGTTTGCACGAAACCCCGATTTGATCATCATGGATGAGGCCACCTCCTTCATCGATTCTCAGACCGAACTTAAAATTCAGGAAGCTTTGTTCAATCTCATGAAAAACCGGACCGCCGTGGTTGTGGCCCATCGGCTTGCCACGGTTCGAAATCTTGATCGAATCCTTGTAGTTCGAAAGGGACGGATCATCGAAACCGGCACCCATGAATCGCTAATGGCCCGAAAGGGCTTTTATTACAGTCTGCACCGCAGCGGAGACAAGTCGTTTTAATCTGTTGATTTTGCCCTTGCCAAAATGCAAAACTCATGCTTTATTACCATGTTGATTCTAAAACAGTAGATATGTCCTGTTAACAATGTTCAGCCGCGCGAGTCGAGAAAGGACCACCCGAAAAAAAGGAAGCCCTTTAATTTTCTCCTAAAATATAAGATAGATGCGAAACGATCATTAACGAATGGTCGCGATACTGCAACTGCTCCGATAAACAAACACTAATAACCCACAATGAAAAAAGGAGGTTTGGATCGATGGCTTACGATGCGGTAAACATGCAAGATTGGCAAATTTCAGAGGAAGCGGAAAAAAACATGCCCATGCCGGAAGATTGGCGCGAGAAACTCGGACTTGATCCGTCTGAAATGCTTCCCATGGGGAGGCTGTCTAAAATCGACTTTCTCAAGGTTATCGACAGGCTCAAAGATAAACCGGATGGAAAATATATCGAAGTCACCGCCATCACCCCCACTCCTCTGGGTGAGGGAAAAAGCACGACGTCCGTGGGACTTATGGAAGGTCTCGGTAAACGTGGTGTAAATGTCGGCGGCGCCCTTCGTCAACCCTCCGGTGGCCCCACCATGAACGTTAAAGGGACCGCAGCCGGCGGCGGCAATTCGCTTCTCATCCCGATGACGGAGTTTTCACTGGGATTGACGGGTGATATCAACGATATCATGAATGCCCATAACCTCGGCATGGTGGCCATGACCGCCAGAATGCAGCACGAACGAAACTACAACGATGAACAGCTTCAGCGGCTCACCGGCATGAGACGCCTCAACATCGACCCGACCCGGGTCGAGCTCGGGTGGATTATCGATTTCTGCGCCCAGGCGCTTCGAAACATCGTCATCGGCCTTGGCGGCCGGACCGACGGATTCACCATGCAGAGTAAATTCGGCATCGCGGTCGGCTCTGAGCTGATGGCGATTCTGGCTGTGGCCACAGACCTTGCGGACCTCAAGGAACGCATCAACAACATCACCGTGGCATTTGACAAGAGCGGGAAGCCGGTTACCTGTCGGGACCTCGAAGTGGGTAATGCCATGGCAGCCTTTATGAGAAACACCATCAACCCCACCCTCATGTGCACCGCGGAATACCAGCCCTGCTTCGTGCATGCCGGTCCCTTCGCCAACATCGCCGTGGGGCAGAGCTCCATTATCGCAGACCGCGTTGGATTGAAACTGTTCGATTATCATGTGACAGAATCCGGTTTTGCCGCCGACATCGGTTTCGAAAAATTCTGGAACGTCAAATGCCGCTTCTCCGGCCTCAAACCGCATGTATCGGTACTCACCACTACCGTCCGCGCCCTCAAGATGCACGGCGGCGGTCCCAAAGTGGTTCCAGGCAAGGCGCTTGCCGAAGAATACACCAAGGAGAATCTCGGATTGTTGGAAAAGGGTGTCGAAAACATGGTCCACATGATCGGCATCATTCGTAAATCCGGCATCAATCCGGTGGTCTGTGTCAACCGTTTCTACACCGACACGGACGCCGAAGTCGCTATTATCAAGAAAGCAGCTGAAGCCGCTGGTGCCCGTTGCGCCGAGTCCAGACATTGGGAAAAAGGCGGTGAAGGGGCACTGGAATTCGCCGATGCGGTCATCGATGCCTGCAACGACGAAAACGACTTCAACTTTCTGTATCCTCTGGAGATGAAGCTTCGTGACCGGGTGGCTGTCATTGCCAAGGAAGTATATGGCGCGGACGGTGTTTCCTGGAGTCCCGAGGCCGAAGCCAAAGCGAAAATGCTCGAGGAAGATCCGAAATATGCGGACTTCGCCACCATGATGGTAAAAACGCACTTGAGCCTCAGCCATGATCCGACTGTCAAGGGCGTTCCCAAGGGTTGGACGCTTCCGATCAGAGACGTTCTTATCTACTCCGGCGCCAAGTTCCTCTGCCCGTGTGCAGGTACCATCAGCCTCATGCCGGGTACGGGCTCCAATCCGGCATTCAGAAGAATCGACGTTGATCCGGCCACCGGAAAAGTATCCGGGTTGTTCTAGTCACTTTCAACTTAAGATAAAAATAAGATAAAAAAGGGCGCCCGGTTTTCCGGGTGCCCTTTTTTTCTTTACCAACTTACTCTGTCGAAAATAGGTTGTCCAGACTCAATCAGAGTCCGTCAGCTTATTTCCCCATGTTTTTCATAAAAACGGCTTCCGCCTTCTGAGCTGATTTGGCAGCGCTCTGAGCAGCCTCATCGGCCTGTGCAGCAGATGCAGCAGCAGCATCGGCTTTCGCAGCAGCAGCATCGGCTTTCGAAGCAGCCTCATCCGCTTTTGTAGAAGCAGTATTTGCAGCCGCTTTCGCGCTGTCAACAGCGGCCAATGCAGCTTCTGCTTTGCTGAGAGCCTGGGCGCTTTGCGCTTCGACAGCGTTCAGTCTATCGGTAGCGCAACCCGAAAATACCATTCCCAAGGTCAAGAGCAACACACCCGCCAGCACTATCCTTACTACATTTTTTCCAGTCATGAATGCCTCCTTCATATTAGTTAGTTGATTGACCCACGTCTTAATTAATTGCTTCTTTCAACGTTTCATTCTTCTTTTGTTCTGCACGAAATGCTCCTTCATCACCTCCTCCCTGGATGGATCCGATTCGTACCGGCATCCCGTTTTTATCCTGTATGGCTTTTTTCACCAAATCGTATGACACATAGCATTGCTTCCCCAATTTTTGCAAACGATCCATGGCAATCTGATGCAAATCGTTTGTTGTCTTTCCTTCGGCGTCCGGATGGACCTCGATATAGATATCCCCATCTATAACCCCCACTTTCACCGGCTCGTAAATAATATGAACTTTCGTTCCGAGAGCGACCTCAGGGAACAACCGTTTGATGTCTTCCGGATAAAGACGTATGCATCCACGGCTTACCTGACGGCCCACCGCCCAAGGAAAATTCGTTCCATGAATTCCAATGTGATGGGCAGATAGTCCCAACCAATAGGCGCCGAGAGGATTTCGAGGCCCCGGCGGCATGGAAGTAAAATTATACTTTTGCCTCAAGGACGGGGGCACCGTCCATACGGGATTTTTCTGCCTTTCCACGACCTGGTAATCACCCAAAGGGGTTTGAAATTCTTCGGTACCAATTCCCACCGGGTACGTTTCAACCATATTCGTTCCGGGTATATACCGGTAAAGTCTCATTTCCGGGATATTGATAACGATCCCTTCATGCTTCCCGGAAGGAAGAATCCAACAGACCGGCATTGCTAATTTTGTTCCCGGATCCGGAAGCCATGGATCGATATTCGGATACAAAATTTCGATTTCGTTCCATCCGAGTCCAAAATTTCTGGCGATATCCAGCAACGTCTCACCTTCGGCAACCGTGTGCTGCTGATGAAGCCATCCAATCACCGTTTTCCATTTCGCAGCAGGGACGGACTTCGAGATCATCTGGTAACTAAATCCGGCACCGTTTGCAGTTCCAAACGTCAAGAAAACTGCAAGGAGTGCGCCAAAAAAAATCTTTTTCCTTATCCGCATTTGTATTTTCACTTCTTTTAAGTTTCAACTGTATCCGAAAAACGATATCGGCTCATTTATTTTAGACATCAATTATTGGAGAGCCCTTTGCAGGCGTGCATTTAAGTTCCATGGTCGGCGATTTTCATAATTTTATTTATTTTCACAGAAAGAAGGTTTTGTCAAGAAACCGGAGGAGCTTCAAACTATGGGGCGGATGTTTGGGAATGGTCCGTGAACCTATTTTTCACACATTTATCCGGGAATAACCAGAATTTTCACTCGTTGCCGGTCACCATTGCCTGACCCGTCCAATATCAACATGGACAAAATCTGATTTCGGATAGTAGCCGACACCGCCGGCACCGATATCTATAGCAATCTTTCGGAGATTTGCGGTTTTCATCCCTGGAATTCGAATATCTGCGGCGTAGCCCTTCATATGAAGGCTTTTTCGGGCGACACCGCTGCTGCTTTGCCTCAATAACTGATTTGTTTTAGGGCTGCGATACCCGGAAATGAGGTGCAAAGGAACGTTTCGGGGAATTTTTCGGGATATGGCATACAACAGGTCGAGCAGACGAGTATCAATTTCCTTGATGTCGTCGGTTCTAAAATCACGAAAAAAATGGTTGATGCTCGACAATTCGTCTTCGTTGTACCGCCCACAGCTCCAATAGCACGCGTTCAAGGATTCCCCGGTATGGATATTGTAGAATTTGAGGGTATATTCGTCCTTTATCAATGCAGCGAACGCACTTTTCCGGAAAATAGGAGACATGAGACCGGCAGCTGCTATCATGCCGATTTTCAAGAAATTCCGTCGATTAAACAGGGACTGAGGCAAAACTGTCTAACTCCAATAATGAATCCTGTCATCAAATGATATCCATGCCACTCCACGAACTTCGGATATCGTTAACATTTTTATCGGCCCGCCGCTTGGAAATCTTTATGTCTCATCCCCGTCGAGCGCAATCATGTGGTATATATCATTATGCTTGATGTGGGTCAAATAATGTTGATAATTTAAATGTAAGATATGAAAATAAAGTGAATTTCAAGAGGGGACGATGTTGCTAAACAATCCGAATCGGTTTTTCAGATCCATTTTCCTGTTCATTGTCATTGTATTGCCTCTTTTCATTGGACGCTTTTCAATTGCCGCTACCCTTGAAGATATACAGAGCGAGCTTCTTGAACAGCTTGGATACAATCCCACCGATCCTTTTTCATCGGAATCCCAAGCTGTCAATCCAGACCTTGATAATCCGGTGATGGCCCGCGTGTATCGGGAAAATGGATTCGAACCCCTATGGGTAACCCCAGAGGGGCCTACATTGTCTGCTTCCGTCCTCTTCAAATACCTGAGATCTTCTGCGGATGAAGGGCTAAATCCGAATGACTATCAGATCGCCCGGATCGAATCATACTGGAACGCCACAGATTCGACATCGTTGGCAAAAATCGACATCCTTCTCACCACGGCACTGCACGCCTATGTATCCGATGTACGGGAGGGACGTATCGATCCCTGCCTGAAAGATCCCGATCTTTTTACCTGTGCCCGTGATCGGAGCATCGATCCTGTTCAATTGATATCGGATGCTCTGGCAGCAAAGGATTTTGCCGCCTTCATGGAATCCCAACCTCCGGATACCGATCAGTATCGCGAGTTGAAAAATATTTTAAAATTCTATCGGGGAATTGAAAAGAATGGAGGCTGGCCCAGTATACCGGAAGGCCCGACTCTGAAACCCGGTGATCGCGACCAAAGAATCCCTGTTATTCGCAGTCGCCTCACGATAACGAATGATCTTGCTTCTGAAAATCGATCCGGTGATCCGACTCTATACGATGACGATCTGTCGACGGCGGTGAAACATTTTCAGCGTCGGCATGGTCTCGATCAGGACGGTATCATCGGCCAGGAAACCCGAAGCGCCATGAATATTCCTGTTTCATCAAAAATCAGCAAAATCATTGTCAATATGGAAAGGCTGCGCTGGATTTCTAGGGATCTTGGCCCACTTTACGTGATGGTCAATATCGCCGGTTTTCGCCTTTCGGTTTTCAGTAAATCGAATCTTGAATTGGAAATGCCGGTGATTGTTGGAAAATATTACCGGAAAACACCTGTTTTCAGCAGCTATATCAGATACATAGAACTAAACCCCTACTGGAATATTCCACAGTCCATCGCGATAAAGGATATTCTTCCCAAACTTAAAAAAGATCCCGATTACCTTTCGGATCAGCAGATTCGCTTGTTTGATGGGTGGAAGCCGGATGCCCATGAATTGGATCCGTCCAAAATCAAATGGTCCGAAATTACCTCTTCAAAAATGGCCGTATATAAACTCCGGCAGGATCCAGGACCGAAAAATTCTCTGGGACGTATTAAGTTTATGTTACCAAATCGTTTTGCCGTTTATCTTCACGACACACCGGCCCAAGACCTTTTCCTGCGGACGCAAAGAACCTTCAGTTCCGGTTGTATCCGGTTGAGCCATCCGCTGCAGCTGGCGGCCTATCTTCTGGGGAATGATCAAGCTGGATGGGATAAAGCAAAAATTCAGGAGGTTATAGAAAGCGGAGACAGACGCATCATCTCACTGAAAACCCCGGTTCCCATTCATGTGGTATACCTTACGGTGACAACGGAACCCGACGGTGCCATCCATTTCAATAAAGATATCTATGGGCGGGATGAACTTCTGGAAAAGGCTTTACTGGACGAAAATCAATCGTTTCCATAATTTTTTTTCTGTCGTTTTCATCGAATTGTTTCCAAATCGTCCAAAAGTGCGTATTTTTGTACGGTAAGCTGGTGATTCCCGTCTTCTCCTTCATTCAAGTATCCGTAAACACGTATTTTTCTTCCTGGGAAGGAGCACAGCGCAAGTCCATTGGGCGTCCTGGTATCGATCCGATAGAGTTTCTCATCATAGGTGGAAATCACCCATGCAAAGGGTTTCCCTTCGGGATCCCATTCCGCCGGAACCACAATTCCCATGGCTTCAAAAAGGCGGCTTTTCAATGGCATTTTTTCACTCATAGGGACGTTTTGTTTTTTTTATAAGATGCCGTGCTGCCTTTTTTCGAGCAAAGTTTATGCCATTAAAATCAGTTCCCTCCTGATCGGTTAAAATCCGTATCCGTTTTTCCTTTGAACTCCTCCTTGCGTAAACCGTATTTCACCATCAATTTGTGAAGCTGACGCGGGGTGATTCCTGCATCCTTCGCCGATTTATTGATTTTCCCCCGATTTCTGGCCATCAGCTCTTTGAGGTATTCGGTCTCAAAGGCTTCAGTTGATTTTCGTCTCGCCTCTGCAAGGGGCCTTATATCGTGTTCCGTACCGTTTTCCTGGAAAGTGCTATCTTCAAACAATTCTTTCGGGAAACTCCCCGGTGTCAGTTGACTGCCGTTTTCAAGGATATAGGCACGTTCTAGAAGATTCTCCAGTTCACGAATATTTCCGGGCCAGCAGTACCTCTGAAAAGCCTCCCGGACCTCAATGGAAACATCGCGAATTTCCTTCTGGAAATCCGCGTTCAGTTTTCTCAGAAAATAATCGGTAAGCAGCGGTATATCTTCCTTTCTTTCCCGAAGGGGCGGTATTTCAACCGGAAAGACATTTAGACGGTAGTACAGATCTTTTCGAAACTGACCCTCTTCCGTCATCTGTTTCAGATTTGAATTGGTAGCGGATATAACCCTTGCATTTGTCTTCAGTATTTCTTCACCGCCGATTCGACTGTATGTGCCGTCCTGAAGCACCTGAAGTAATTTAATCTGACCCGGCGGGCTGATGGTACCGATTTCATCCAAAAATATCGTTCCGTTATTTGAAATTTCAAATTTCCCGAGCTTTCTTCTGGAAGCCCCGGTGAAAGCGCCTTTTTCATATCCGTAAAGCTCGCTTTCCAGCAGCGTATCCGGAATTGCGCCGCAATGGACGCTGATGAATTGACTTTCCGCCCGGTTGCTGTGCCTGTGAATCAGCTTTGCCATAAGTCCTTTTCCGGTTCCCGTCTCTCCCGAAAGCAAGACCGGCGAACGTGTCGGCGCAACGGATTGAATTTTCTGAAATACTGTTTTCATTCCCTGATTTCGAGTTTGGACAAAATCAAGGGCATCCGTTTTCCAGAATCGCTCTCTGAAATAATCCAGTTCCGACATGAGAATGGCTGAACGCTCAACATTTTCTGCGATATAGCTGATCTCGCTTGATTCAATCGGATAGGTCAGATAATCGGATGCCCCCGCTTTGACGGCCATCACTGCCTGGCGGATCATTTTTTGGGGAGCCATAACGATAATCTGCACAAGCGGGAAGATACGTTGATATGGCGCAAGCGCATCCCTGTAGGAACCTGCGACTGCCTGGGCCATGAGGATTTCGAGGTCACAGAATACCAGATCGTAACGACGCTTCTGGACTCTACCCAAGGCGTCTTGGTTATCAGATGAAATATCTATCTGCACATCGGAAGGAAACGACAAACGAATCTTGTCTATTACATCGTTTTCAGTGGCGATAACCAGAATGGTCTTCATTCGATTCTCAGGTGATTTTCTCTCGGGTTTTTAAGAATTTTCAGTTCCGAAATTTCCGGTCATATGAACCAAAAGTTCTTCTTTTGTCAATTATTTTTTTATAATCACCCGATGCAGGAATGATATTTTTTCCCATCATTGAATAGACATCCGTTCAAATATTATTTCCCTCACGGAAACGTCCCCGATTCTTCAATAATTGGCAAAAACGAGGCCCATATGGCACATGATTTGCTGGTCGAAAATCTTCAAGATGTTTTTATTTTTTTCGATCCGGACGCATTGAATTTGAAAAACCGATTATACCCCGTCAATGCTCAATAAAAGGGGGACATGTGAAACAAAACGAGCTGGAATACTTAAAAAAAATTCTCAACGATCAACTGGACACGCTTTTAAGGCAAGGGGGGGATACCGTCAATGGGGTTCGCTCCCAGGATGGATATTTCAGCGATCCTTTGGACCGCGCTTCCTATGACGAAGCCCAAGGCAACCTGCTGAGAATCCGCGACAGGGAAAGCCGTTTGATAAACAAGATCAGGAATGCACTTGAATGCATGGATGACGGTACGTATGGCATATGTGAGCTATGTGGAGAGGAGATCTCTTTCAAAAGGCTTGAAGCAAGGCCGGTAACCACCAAATGTATTCAATGTAAGACAAAGGAAGAAAGCATCGAGCGGGCGGTTTCCTGACCATTTTTACAACTCGTTTTTCCCGGGAAACAAGGAAGCTTTTTTTATTTTTCATTTATCCTCTCATCATCTGCGTTTTCGTCCCCTTGCCCTTCCGTTTCTCCAGAACTGAGAACTTCATATCGGGTTGGCGTTATGAACATCGTGTCATCTTCCTCTGAATATTTCACAGCGCCTTGAATCTTAACCGTTTCACCGACGTGTTTGCGAACAATTTCCAGGCCCATATCGTTTTCCACCACCGAGTAAGTTTCCCCATCGTTGCCGATGATCTGCCTCTGGTCGTCGACTTTTCCCTTGATGGTGACGTCAGCCCCCCAGACAAAACCCGTCATCAGCATCAGGAATGCAAGTATCGATAAAAAAAATATACCGCCTCTTCCCGGTTTTTTCATATACCCCCCTTTGATTGCCGTTTCCCCGCTGTTGTCACGATGACTTTTGATCATACCTCGAGCAAGTTACATGCCACTGAAATGCGCGCCTTTTTTCATTTCCAACTGCAGCAATTTATGAGACCTGCCGGAGGTATATCGGAACTTTTCCGATTTCTCAAATCGATCAATCCAGATCCGGAACTATGAATTCCGGTTTTTCCCGTAATGGATTGTAAAAACATATGTGAACGGCCTGTCGCCCTGGAAAGCCATTCTTGACAACTCTAAATGCCGACTTAGATTTTTGTTACATTGAAATGTCTTCACGGTAATACCGAATGTTTCTTTTAACTGTTACTGATTACAGGAGGAAGGAAAAATGATTTACAAAAGTTCGTTCGGTTTTCCCGCATGGAACTTCAAGCGGGCATTTGAAGAGTTTGACAGAATGAGACGTCAAATGGACCGTTTTACCGGCGGTATAGAGAAAGAGAGTGTCAACTACCATCCCTCCGGAGTATTTCCCGCCCTTAATCTTTCAGAAGATGTACATAATTATTACATCCGCGCGGAACTTCCCGGAATGGATGCGAGCGAACTGGACATTCAGGCCACCGGAAAAAATCTTACCATCAGCGGAGAGCGAAAAATAGTACCGGAAGCCGAAGGCGCCCGCTATCATCGCCGGGAACGTGAAGCCGGAAAATTTTCCCGCGTTCTGGCCCTGCCGGGAGATATCGCGCCATCGAAAATTGAGGCAAAACTGTCCAACGGAATTCTGACCATTTCAGTTCCAAAAGCTGAGGAAAGCAAACCCAGGAAAATCACTATCAACTGAAGGGTTCATTGGTCGTCAACTTTTCAAAGGAGGCTGTAAAGATGAATGATCAATCCATTAACAAACTTAAATCAAAAGAAAAACATGAGCTTTCCGGAGCTGCGGAACACACCCGTACCGGTCTGATATTTACTCCGGATGTCGATATCTTTGAAACGGATCAATCGTTGACGCTTCTTGCGGACATGCCGGGCGTAACCCCTGACTCGCTAACGATTGACCTTCGGGATGACACGCTGACAATCACGGGAGAAACTTCCGGGGGCAGAAGGCCCGATGAAAAACCTATCCTGGTCGAATATGAAACCGGCACCTATTATCGACAATTTTCCCTGTCGGAAATCATAGACCAGCAGAAGATTGATGCTCGCCTGAAAAACGGTGTGCTTCGTCTGAAGCTGCCGAAAGTCGAAAAGTCCGCACCGAGAAAAATCACCATTCAAAGTGATTAAAGGCTTTCCGGAATAACACGGGCACAGCTGCGTTTTACTCTTTCGGTTCGGTGTTCAGTGCATCCGCCCGCGGCACGACATTATACGTAACCGTCACCCGGTCTCGATAGCCGGGTGACGCTTTCACGTTTTCCGGAAACGCTATCAACGCGGTTGTTTTGCCGCTCTTTTCGATTCCGTCCAGGGAGATCTTTTCCGTATAAAGGGTGTCCAGTTTCTTTAATTCGAGACTCCTTCCCGTTACTTGAACCACCGAAGGATCCACCGTGGCACTCTCCAGCAGAAGGTCGTCGGCCAACTCCCCTTCCCAGTCGATTTGAACGGGAATTTTTTTGGTGGCGGAACGGTCAAGTGTGACCTCGATTTCGGAAGGTGTCACCCGGTTCAGGTCGACGCCCGGTGGTGTGGACACGCAGCTCGGAAGAATTTTGATGCTGCTGGTTCCCACCGGCAGATTGCTCAAATCCACGATGACAGCCACCTTGTCCGCACTGACCGATCTGATAAGCGTCTTGGCGCCGATAAGCTGAACCTTGACCGTATCGTCCGATGCACTCACGATGTCCATTCCTTGCGGCCGCCCCGAATACTGAATGGGAATATCATAGGAAACCAGCGTATCGGAGTTCCGGGTAAATCCGAACCATGCAACGGACACGAGAAGAAATGAAAGACAGGCTGCGGCGATCATTTCATACCGTTCATTCTTCTGGGCTTTCATATTAAAGGTTTTCCGGCCCAAATGATCTTCGAGAACCGTTTTGAGTTCTCCCCGGGTTTTTGGGTAATTGTACACCCCGTCTTTGGCTGTCATCACACGCCCGGTTTCTTCCGATACCAGTACGGTCAGGGCATCCGATTTTTCACTCAATCCCATCGCCGCCCTATGGCGGGTTCCGAAGTAGGCCGGAAGATCATCCCGCAAGGAAAGCGGCAGAATGCAGGCCACCCGTTCAATCCGGTCGCCATTCACAATGGCAGCCCCGTCGTGAACCGGATTTCCCCGCCAGAAAATGCTTTTGACCATCTCCCGGGAAACCACACCGTCCCAATTTACTCCGTTCTGCACGTGTTCTTCCAGATCATCCTTTCCGGGATATACGAGAAGCGCTCCTATATTTTTCTCGGCCATATCGAAAACCGCTTCGCTGACCGCCTCGATGGAGGTTCTTTTGACTTTTTGGGGCCCGCCCCAGAAGATGGCAACCACATTTTTGGTCTGGAAAACCGTCCGGATTTCATTCCTGAAAATCACAACGATGATGATAAACGCGCCGGCGGTAATGCCCTGAATGGCATAGCTCAGCACAATCAGGCCGAGTGTCAGTGAAAGCCTTTGAAAAAGCCATAAAAATGAAAACCCCACCATCACCCTGAAAGCGGCGGTTCCCCTGAAAAGCGCGTACAGGCGAAACAGGATATAGCTGCTGATGCAGATATCGAGTATATCCTGCCAGCGGAGGGATGAAAAAAACAGGTAAATGGCATTCATACGGATTTATTCGGTAATGCTGAATCTGAGTGTTTTCAAAATTTTTCCATTTTCATCGACGATATTCAATTGCCACGGGCCGATATCCGCTTGTCGAAGCGGTAGAGAACTATAGCAGGCCCATCTCGGTGTATGTACCGCCAGCTTCTTCCTGGTGATGAGTTCCCCTTTTCGATACCACTCATGATAGATAATCCCGTCAACCGACACGGGATCGAATTCGCTCCAGCAGTATGCCGATGTTTTGGATACTTCGAAGATAATGGTCTGGTTGATCGGAAGCCCGTCCCGGACCCCTTCGCACATCACTGCGTTTTTCAGGACCGGTGAATTATTCGCACCGGCGGTAGCGTCAATCTGCTGTGCCGTCGCCGGCAGGCAGACAGTCACAATGATGCACAGCAGCAGCACGATCAGATTTTTATTTCCGGTATTTCTCATCGGGTTAGCCTTTCAAGGATTTTCCAAGAGACAATATACAAGAAATTCTCTTGACATGCAATTGTCTTTTGTTACGATTTCCCTACATATAAAAGACGTTACCCGGCTGTTTTTGGATAACCGCCATTGATTTTCCGAAAGGATTTTTTAACCGCATCTTCACGATGCATACTTTGAAAGGGAGCCCGATGCCGGATTATCGTTGTATCGTTTATGATGCCCCCCACCCGGTGGCCGTCATCACCCTGAATCGTCCGGAAGTTCTCAATGCCATGAACCAAACCCTGTGGATGGAATTTGAAGATGCCTTGAACCTGGCATCGAATGATCCGGATATAAAAGTCCTGATCATCACCGGAGCCGGGAGGGCTTTTTCCACAGGCGCGGACCTCAAGGAATCCAAGGGCCGCAGTCTTTCCGAGTATCGTGATTATCTGGAGCACCTTCAGGAAACAACCCGAAAGATCCTCAGATTCGAAAAACCGATTATTGCGGCGATCAACGGTTATGCACTCGGTTCCGGCTACGAACTTGCGCTTGCCTGCGACATCCGAATTGCCGCAGAGGATGCGCAAATCGGATCTCCCGAAGCCCGGGTCACCTCGTCAGTTACCGGCGGGGCTTTTAGACTGCTTCCCCAGTTGGTGGGTCCGGGCAAGGCAAAGGAACTTCTGTTCACAGCCGAAAATATATCGGGCCGTGAAGCCGCCGCTATCGGCCTGGTCAACACCTGCGTACCTTCGGACCGGCTGATGTCCGAGGCCATGGCCCTGGCCGGGAAAATATCCCGGAACAGCTCTTTTTCCATCCGCATGATTAAAAAAGGCCTGCTGATGGCATCCGGGGAGGCGAGCGTTCAGGCATTGATGGATTTCGAAGTCGAAGCCTGTCTTGCCTGTGTGTCGACCCGCGAGCGGGCCGCCTCGCTGCAGACATTTGAGAACCGGAAGAAAAAGGATGTCCGACATGAGTCTTGAAAAAATCTTCAACGCTGATTCGGTGGCCGTCATCGGTGCCTCCCGAAACCCCACGAAACGAGGTTACCAGGCGATCAAGATCCTTCTGGACGAGCACTTCGAAGGATCGATCTACCCGGTTAACCCCAACGAAAAACGAATTTTGGGACTTCCCTGTTTTCGGGACGTGGAATCCATTCCTGACCCGGTGGACATTGCCCTCGTAACGACTCCGGCCGCCACGCTCCCGCCTATTCTTGAGGCCTGCGGACGGAAAGGGATCCAAGGCGTTGTCGCCATCGCCGGAGGCTTCGGGGAAACCGGCGCCAAGGGACAGGAACTGGAAGCCGAGCTTGTCGCTGCTGCCCGAACCCAAAAAGTACGTCTGATCGGTCCCAACACATCCGGTATGATGAACCTCAAAAGCAACCTGAATTTGGTTGGACTCAGGGATGCACCCAGGGGAAATATCGCGCTTATCTCCCAGAGCGGCAACATGGCGCTGAGCCTGATCACCGAAGCAAAGATTAAAAGCCTTAAAGGCTTTTCCTACTATGTCGGGGTTGGAAACGAAGCGGATATCAGCTTCCATGAATATCTTGAGTTTTTTCGTAATGACCCGGATACCCGTGCCGTCCTCATGTATGTGGAGGGAATGCGCCGGGGGCGCGAGTTTCTTCAGCAGGCATATAAAACCACCTGCGTGAAGCCTGTCGTTTTGCTGAAAAGCGGAAGGTCCGCAACCGGGAAAAAATCCGCAGGCTCTCACACCGGTGCCATGGCGGGCATTTCCGAAGTCGCCACCACGGCTTTCAAACGAGCCGGGATCATCGTTGTGGAAAATGCAGACGAACTTTTTCCGGTAGCCGAAACGCTTTCAAGTCTTCCGCCCATTAAAAACAACCACATCGCTATCCTGGCCGACGGCGGCGGACATGCCACCATTGCCGCCGATCTTTTAACGGACCTCGGTCTTCAAATTCCTGAACTTTCAGAACATACGCAAAACAAATTGAGGGAGATCCTGCCCCCTGCCGCGTCCCTTCGAAACCCCGTGGATGTCGCCGGCGGGACCGATGCGGCGCCGACCCTCTTTGCAGACTGCGCCCGGATTATCCTGAATGATCCCCACGTCGGCGGCCTGCTCCTGGTGGGTCTGTTCGGCGGCTATGGCATTCGATTTGCCCGCTCGCTTGCATTGCAGGAGGAAGATGCGGCCCATCAGATGGGCAAACTCGTTGCCTCACGAAAAAAACCCATCGTTGTCCACAGCCTTTACAGCTTTGAAAAGCCCCATTCCCTCCATCTTCTTCGCTACTACAATATTCCGGTGTACGATTCCATCGATGTGGCCTGCAAATGCATCGGCGTACTTGGCGAATATGGACGTTACCTGAGCGCCTATCATGCCAAAACCAACTTTGTTCTCTATCCGCCGGACAAACGAAAAGCGGCCGGTGAAAAAATCATTGCCACGGCGTTGAGCGAAGGCCGCACCTCGCTTCTTGAAACCGAAGGAAGGGAACTGCTGGCACTTCACGGCGCCCTGAACCACTCGAAAGAAAAACCCGGCCGTCCCGCTTCCGAGAAGGGAAAAAAATCTGCCGATGAAGAGCCGTCAAGTCTCCCCGCCGGTTTTCTGGCAAAAACCGAGCAGCAAGCCGTCAGATTCGCAAAAAAAATCGGCAAGCCAGTGGCGATGAAAATCGTTTCCCCCGACATTCTTCACAAAAGCGATGCCAGGGGCGTTCGGCTGAATATCAAAACAGAAGAGGATGTCCGGGGAGCTTACGCCAGTATCATGAAAAACTCACTGAAATATTGCCCGGGCGCCGATATCCGGGGCATCCTGATCTCCCCCATGGTTGAACCCGGACTGGAAATCATCATCGGCACGAAAATCGACGCACAGTTCGGTCCTATCATCATGTATGGGCTTGGAGGGATCATGGTTGAAATCCTTCGGGACGTCTCCTTCCGGGTGGTTCCCATCTCCCGACGATCCGCGAAAAGAATGATCGAAGACACCAAATCATTTCCGATCCTCGAGGGTGTCCGGGGCCAGGGAGCCCGCGATAAAAAAGCAATCGAGGACCTGTTGATGGTGTGTTCCGAAATAATGGAAGCCTATCCCGAGCTTCTTGAAATGGATTTAAACCCTGTGGTAGTACATGAACACGGTCTGAGTATCGTCGATGTTCGAATGATACTGAATCCAAATGCAGCCCCCTCCCCCCCGGGAGCAACGGGATGAATGTTGGAACCGGCTCCCAAGAATCATAAGAAAAGGTTGCGCCCCGTTGAAATCGCCGACGATATCTTACCGCTGCCGCACTTTTATATTAATCCTGTCGGTTTTTTTTTCCGCCACCGTCCTTGCCGCCGATCTTCCGGAAACATTTCGTATCAGCCGAATCGATATCGAAGGGGCTCACTTCTTGAAAAAGAAAGAGATACGCTCGGTCCTTTTGGTTCACCCCCCCGCCCCCTGGCGAATTTGGAGCAAACACCCGGTTGCTTCCGTAGAAGATCTGGATGATGAAACCCAGCACATTTCCCAGTTCTATCAAAGCAAGGGGTTTTACCATGCGGTGGTTCATTACAAGGTGAAAATTATCGGGAAAAAAAACGCACCTTCCCCATCGGTACGGGTGACCTATCAGATTGACGAGGGCGCCCCTGTCATTGTTGCGGACATCGTGATCGATCCGGAGGGTGCGACGCTTCCCTCCGGCCTTGATGATCTTTTGAAGTCCCTCCCCCTCAAGAAGGGTATGCGGTTTGAAGAAAAAGCGTATCGGGAATCAAAGGAACTGATCCTTAAACGTCTGGGAGGGATCGGATATCCCCAGGCAGAGGTCAATGGAAAGGCGTTGATCTACCCCTCCGAAAACAAGGCCGCCGTCACCTTTTCCATTGTGCCCGGCAAACTCTGTTATTTCGGAGTGACCCGGGTGACCGGAGGTGCATCCATTGTCAATGGGAAAATCCTTACCCGCTCCAGAACCTACCATCCCGGTGAAGTTTATGATATTTCCAAAGTCGAACAATCCCAACGCAATCTGTACAACCTGGATGTGTTGAAGGCTGCCGTCATTCAGCCCGGAGAACCGGATCCCGAAACCGGCCGCGTTCCCATGACCCTTGAATTAAAATCGAAAAAGAAACGGAGCATCAAACTGGGAGTCGGTTATGGTGACGAAGACGGAGTGCGGCTCAGGGCCGGCTATACCTATCGCAACCCATGGGGATGGGCCGGAAAGTTCACCTTCGAGGCGAAACGGACCGACCTGTTGAAAAAAGCTTCACTCGGTTACAACCAGCCCTATTTCCTGGACGCCCGGAACGTTCTTCAGACTGAGGCCGGTGTTTTGCAGGAGTTTTATGACTCCTACGAAAGCCTGAAATTTTTCGGTACCGCTCGATTCACCCGGGGCTTTGAACATCACCTCAATCTTTCGGTTGCGTATCTTCCGGAGTACAGCGAACTCAAGGATTTAAATCTTGTAGACCCAACTGAAATCGAAGCCTTTCGCAAAGATCACTCGTTTTTTGTTTCCTCGGTTTTTTTTCAGCTGATCCGAAACACCGCCGGCAGTGACCCGAGCCCCAAAAAGGGAAGCACGGTCACCGCCTCCGTTGAAGTGGCTTCCACACTTCTGGGCTCCGGTCTGACGTATGTGAAGCCGTCCGTGGAATTCAAGAAATATATCGAACTTCCCCTGGGAATTGTATGGGCGGGACGAATCCGATACGAATCCATTTCCGACCCTGAAAAAAATGGCGACATCCCTATTTTAAAACGACTTTTTCTCGGGGGCGCCAATACGGTTCGAGGGTATTCCTTTCAAAAGCTAGGACCGCTGGACGCCACCGGGAATCCCATTGGCGGCCGTTCGTCACTGCTTGCCAATATTGAATTCAGACATCCGATCATCGGCATTTTATCTGGAGTACTGTTCCTCGACGGGGGTATGCTGGATCAGGATCAGTATTCATTCGACAGGCACGAACTTCGCTGGAGCACCGGCGCCGGGATTCGGGTGAAGACACCGGTGGGACCGCTTCGTCTTGATTTCGGTTACAAACTCAATCCGTCGGCCCTCCCGGAAAATGAAGGCTATCCTGCCGTAAAATCGGACAGATGGCGGCTTCATCTGAATATTGGCCAGGCATTTTAAAAAAACATCTCAACCTTTTAAAGATCTAAAGTGATCGGCAGCGCAACAGTTTCGTGGATACTCAAAAAGAACATAATTCGAGCGATTCCGATGTAAAATACACATCGACCGGGAAATCGGTCCGTATGACATTCCGGCTGCTTTTTTATTCTCTATTGGGAGTGGTCGTCATAGTGGCAATCGCGGTTCTTTTTTCCCAAAGTTCCTTTTTTCAAACCCGTCTGCGGGTGTTTCTGGAACAGACGGCCTCCGCGAATCTTAACGGCACTCTCCATATAGACGTTTTAAAGGGAGGTCTTCTTTCCGATATTTCCCTTGAAGGAATCGAGCTGGAGGGAGAAAACCGCGAACCCGTTGTTTCCGTTGAAGGCCTTTCCCTGCGATATCGGCTGGCCGATCTTCTTTTTGGCAAAATCAACATAGAGAACGCCGCGGTCCGGGGGCTCCATCTGAATCTCAAAAAAAAGCCGGGCGGAAAATGGAACGTCGCAACGCTTCTCAAAAATTCCAACGCATCAAAGAGCGCCCCGAACGCTCCGTTTCCCTACACTGTCCGGATCCGCCAGATGAAGATCGTCGATTCGATGATCGAACAGTCTGGAACCGACGGCAGTGACGCTTCCAACCTACGTGTTTCCATTGAAAATATTTCCGCCGCCTTGAACTGGGACTCGACCATTGCGCTTTCAATTTTTCCATCTTCCATATCGGTCAATCGGCCGCACGAACAGACGATCGTTTTTTCCGGTGAACTATCGTTCCTTCCATCGACCCTTGAAGTGGTTCTTGACCACATGGCACTCCAAAGCGGCAGATCCCGGCTCACCCTGAACGGTGATTGCCGGTTTAATGAAAAAACACCTGTCTTTTCGCTTTCACTGAATGCAGACCCTGTCGATCTATCAGAGATCTCAAAAATTTATTCGTTACGCAGCTTTCCACCCGCCAAGATCTCGGGTACTGTTACGGCTTCCGGAACCCCCGAGGAATTTCAGCATCACCTGTCGCTGAAGGTCGGTGAGGCCTCCATCGAAACAAACGGGCTTATCGGTTTCGATGACACCCGGGGTCTCTGGACGAATCTTTCCGCCAGCCTCCGCCGTTTCGATCCGGCAAAGCTATGGCCTGCTATCGGTGGAAAACTGTCCGGCAACGCTTCGGCGGACATCACCCTGTCAGGAACCGGCCTTCAATCGACGGATCGAATTGACAGTCGTTTTTCAGTGGGCATCCAGGGACTATCCGCAGGAGGAATTTCCCTCGACACGATTCGATTTTCAGCAAACTGGTCTCATGGGATGTTAGCCATTCAACAGTTTGAAACCACATCCGGGGAAAACCATCTCCAGGTATCCGGGACCCTCTCCACAAAAAATCATCATGCGGAGCTTAAGCTCAGTGCCGCTATCCCGGATTCCGATACGCTTCTGCATCCGCCGTCCTCCCTGTTCCCCCGGGCCTTTTCCAAGATTTCGGTCAAAGGCGGATCCAAGTTAAGCGTCTCCCTCGATGGCTGGTTCGACCGGCCCCGCGCCAGATTTTCTTTTCGTGCGGACCATATTTCAATCGATTCATTCAGGGCAAATTCATTACAGGCGTCCGCATTATGGCAGGGAATCCCCGGCCCGAATCATCACCTCGACGATGTTTCCGTCACGGTTCAGGGTATTGAGTCGAATCTTTTCAACGCCAATCGTCTGGATCTGACAGGCAGGTGGTCGGGTTGGACGAAAAACCCCGATGCCGGATTTCATCTGGCGGCCGTAAACTTTTCTTCTAATCTGGCACGCTCTCAAACACTCGACCTTTCCGGAAGTTTACGGGGCCCCCCCCAATCTGCGGGCAGCAGGCTGGATATCGCCCTCAACGGAAAGAAGCTGGTTCTGGATGGGGTCGAAAGTCGTTCACTGACCTGCGCTGCCCATCTGGAAGGTCCTTACCCGGATGTTACCGGCCGGGTATCGGTTGAATCCTCCGGAACGAATTATCAAGGTCAGCAGCTTAAGACGTTTTCGCTTTCCGGCCGGGTTTTGCCCCATCGTATCCTTTACGGTATCCGGGCCGAACATGAAAACGGCAGCTCGGCCCAAATCGACGGCAGTGCAGAATCGTGGAAAACCCTGAATCAGAATTTCACCATCGACAAGCTGCTTGTTTCCACGACATCCCCTTGGCCGGCCTCGACCCTTTCAAATACGTCACAGGTTTTTTTTTCAATAAATAACGGTTTGTTAACTATCCATAACTGCGGCTTGACCTTAAATAACGCCAACCTTTCGCTTTCCGGAAACATTGCAAAAAATGGAAGACAGAATCTATCGATTCGAATAGACAACCTGGAGATCGCGAGTATTCCCGGAACCTGGAATAGCGCGTCCGGTCTTTCCGGACTTCTTTCCACCCAAACGAATATCGAAGGATCTCTGCAACAGCCTGTAATCTCCTCGCACATCCATGTGCAAAACCTCTCCGGATACGGCATCCACCAGAGTTCCGATCTTTTGGCCGACGTTGGCCTGGCCGATGGAACGGCGGACATTCACGGAACACTTTCAAAACAGGGCACCTCGATTCTATCGGCCACCGGCAAAGTGCCGCTGGATTTTTCCCTGTGGCCTTTCAGGATCGGAACCGGTCCGGGCGCCCTTTCGGCGAAGCTGGAAACCCGCGACTTGAGGTTTTCCGAATTGCCGATTCCCACTATCAAAGGGGTCGACTGGGATGCGGTCGCCGATATGGACCTCTCGATTTCAGGCAGCCTTCATTCGCCCGAGGCTATCGGAAATATCACCATTCGAGACGGGCATCTCTCTCTTCCCAGAAACAAATTGACCTACGAGGCCCTGGACGCTAAAATTTCCGTTACAAATAACCGGGTAAAAATCGACCGTCTGCGAATCGAAGGAGACCGTGAAGGTCTCCTCACGGCCTCCGGCACAATCCTTTACCGGGGCGGACGAACTTTTGAAACGGATTTAACCCTCACCGGAAAAAATTTCTACATCCCGTTTCAGAAATCAATTTCAGCCCGGATATCACCCGAACTGCACCTGAGCGGCGGCATCGACACGCCGCAGCTTACGGGAGACATTACCATCACGGAAAGCAAAGTGGACCTCAATCAATTGTCCCGACAGCATTATTCGGATATCCAGGTCGTTGAAAGCAGCGCCCCGGGCGGCGAATCACCGATGCTGGTGGCCTCCGAGTCTAAGAAACCGGCATATTTATCGGCACTGTCTGCCGATATCCGGGTCCATGTTCCCAAAAACGCCTGGTTGAAGGGACAGGATGTAAACGCGGAAATTGCCGGTGATATCACCGTCAGGAAAAAACCGGGAGGACCTTTTCTTCTATACGGCCCCCTGAACACCATCCGCGGCAACTACTACTTCATGGGGAAAAACTTTCAACTGACCAAAGGAAATGTTGAATTCCTGGGCCTTAAAGAGATCAACCCGAATCTGAATATCGAAGCACAGACCCGCATAAAATCAAATACGATTATCGTGACGCTATACGGTTCGGCCCAGGAAATGTCCATTGACCTGAGCAGCGATCCGGCCATGAATGAGTCCGATATCATCTCCTATTTGGTGTTCGGCCGTGCAACCGACGATCTGGGGGGAGATCAGGCCTTCAGCGTTGAAAAGTCCGCCCTCAGTTACACCGGAGGTCTTCTGGCCGGGGAACTTCGGAATTTACTGGGTGATATGGCATTTATCGATTCATTTTCCGTGGATTCCGGAAGCAGTCAAAACGGTTTCGGTTCCGTGACCCTCGGCAAATATATCACCCCTAAAATTTTCGTCTCTCACCGCCAGGGACTCTCCGAAAACGAAGCCAGCTACCAGGAGATCATTTATGAACTGACACCCGATATCAAGCTGGAGACACAGATCGGCCAGGATCACACCAGTAGCGCCGATATCACCTGGGAATACGATTTCTGACCTGCATTTGGAGGGAAGCGCATGCCACGATTCTTGAAATACATATCCAAAAAAACGGGGGCCGCCCCCGGAACCTTGATTCATGTCGGTGAAAAAAAAGCGGATCAGACCACCATCGATCTGATCGAATACAATGCCGAAAGCACCGCCCGCCGGAGTATCTCCTCCATATCGGAACTTCAATCCCTTGCCGGGCGATCCGATGTCATCCGATGGATCGATATCGACGGTCTTCATGATACCACCCTGATTGAATCCATCGGCCGGATTTTTAATATTCACCCCCTGACCCTTGAGGATATTGTCAATACCGGGCATCGCCCCAAGGTCGAAATTTTCGAGGGCTATGTGTATGCCATCATCAAGATGCTTCGCTATCATGGGGGCGTCATCAGCTCGGAACAGGTCAGTCTGGTGATTTCGGATCGACTGCTCATTTCTTTTCAGGAACAACCCGGTGATGTCTTCCATCCTGTCCGGCAACGTATCCATAACGCGATGGGACGAATCCGGAACTCAGGTAGCGACTACCTCGCATATGCACTTCTGGATACCGTTGTGGATAATTACTATCAGATCCTCGAATCCTTCGGCGAAGAGCTTGAGACCCTCGAAGAAGCGCTTCTGGAAAATCCGGAGCGTGAATCCCTGGAACGAATTCATCAACTGAAGCGGGAAACGGTTTATCTTCGAAAACAGATCTGGCCTTTAAGGGAAACCATCGGCGGCCTGTCCCATGATGACTCCCCTCTCATTACAGATCAAACCCGGCTTTTTTTCCGGGATGTTCACGATCACACCGTTCAGGTGATTGAGATTATAGAATCTTATCGGGATATTCTCACAGGGCTTCTCGATCTTTACATGTCCAGCGTCGGGAATCGAATGAACGAAGTCATGAAAGTACTGACCATCATCGCCACAATTTTTATTCCCGTCACCTTTGTGGCGGGAGTCTACGGTATGAATTTCAAGTTTATGCCGGAACTCGACTGGCGTTGGGGATACGCCGGTGCATGGGGAGTAATGGCCTGTATTGCAGCCGTGATGATCTTTTATTTCAAAAGGAAAAATTGGTGGTAGATAGAGCGATTAAGGAGTTCTCATGGGTAAAAATATCGGATTCATTTCAACGCGTTTTTCAGGTACCGACGGCGTCACCATGGAATCGAGCAAATGGGCGGCGGTTCTTGAAGCGGCCGGTCATCGTTGTTTCTGGATGGCCGGGAAATTGGAGCGGAAACCGTCCGAAAGCATGCTGGTCCCTGAAATGCATTTTAAGCATGAAGAAAATCAGTGGCTCAGCGAAAAAATATTCGGTCGGAAAGGAAGGTCCCCGGAAGTTACAACCGCTATCCACCACATGAAAAGAATTCTTAAAAAGAAAATCGAAGCGTTCGTCCTTCAATTCGAAATCGATTTGCTCATCGTGCAGAACGCCTTGACCATCCCCCTTCATGTTCCCCTGGGCGTGGCCATCACCGAATTTCTGGCGGAAACGCAGTTTCCCACCATCGCCCATCATCATGACTTTTACTGGGAAAGGACCCGCTTCATCGTCAACGCCGTGGGGGATTATCTTCGGATGAGCTTTCCCCCGAATCTTCCGAATATCCAGCATGTGGTCATCAATTCCGCAGGCCAGGAGGAACTTGCACTTAGAGCGGGCATTACATCGGTAATTATTCCCAACGTTATCGATTTTGACACCCCCCCCTTGAGAAACGATGCGGGTTCCCTGGAATTTCGCAGCACCATCGGCCTAAATCCGGAGGACAAGATTATCCTGCAGCCTACACGGGTAATCCAACGGAAGGGCATTGAGCATTCGCTCCAGCTTGTGGGAGACCTTGAGGACCCCCGCTACAAGCTGGTTATTTCCCACGAGGCAGGAGATGAGGGGTATGAGTATCTGGAATGGCTTAAAAAGGAGGCCCTGGAACACGACGTGGATCTGCGGATGGTAGATTTGAAGGTATCCGACCCCTATTATGCTGAAAATCACAAGAGCGGATATTCCCTCTGGGACATCTATCCCCATGCGGATTTTATTACGTATCCGAGCCTCTATGAGGGATTCGGGAATGCGTTTCTGGAGGCGATTTATTTTTACAAGCCCCTTCTCATCAACCGGTATGCGACTTTCGTAAAGGATATTGAGCCCAAGGGATTCGACCTGGTCGTCATGGATGGGTTCCTGACAAAAAACAACGTCCAGACCGTAAAAGAAATCCTTGAATCGCCCGATAGAAGAAAAACCATGGTGGAGCACAACTACGAGACGGCAAGACGCCACTATTCCTTCGATGTGCTACGTCAGCGTCTTTCCTATATCATAATGAATTTTTTTGGTATTTAACCCAGGATAGGGATGTTTCATTTCAGGGGCGATTGAAAACCGGGCCCTCTGGACCCGGTTTTTACGCCTAGCGTACAAGTGCGATTCCAATTCGCAGCGCTTCATTCCGTTCCCTATAATTCAAAAGAGTTTCAGCCAGGGCATCCGCATATTGTACATGTAAATAGAGGCTGAGGTTTGAGAAGAAGGACAGACTGATCGGATATGTCAGATCCAGTTGTGTGGAAATGCCTTTCTTTGCAAATCGAAAAACGGAATCCAAGACCGCCCCTCTGGCCCACCCGGTCTTGAGTTCCAACCCGAACCGTCCCCGATAATCTGCAATGTGGGGATTGGTGCTGTCGGAGTTATTGAAAAAGGCTGTGAACTGTGGTGATATCTGAATTCCAAGCCCGGAAGCCTCGCTGTATATGATACCGATCGGCTTTACATAAAACATATTGGTGCTTCGCGATTTTTCGTCGGCCTGTCCGTTGGACTCGTGTTTCAAGCCGAATTGATAAAAAAGCCCCTTTGTCCACCGGGGACGAAGCGAGACATTCTTCGTCAGGAAAAACACCTCCGGTTTATAACTGGTATCTTCGAATGGTGCGGAATTGGATTTCAGATCCCAGGAGGATGTCTGTGTATAGCCAAGATGGATGCCGGCGAGCCATGGTTCACACAATGCCAGGGGACACTCCTCACTGAACAGCTGGTATTGGAGGCTGATCTGAAATCTGCTGTCTTTGGGATTCACTCCAACCAGAAAATAAATAGGCTTATAAGCACCAATATTGGACAGATAGGGCTGATAGAGACTGAACAGGCTGTCCAACGATTCATAGGTGGTTTGTTTTGGCTGGTCCTCTTTTCCCGCCTTGTTTGCAGACGGCGATTCTGCTGCAAAACCACTGGTACTCAACAAGACAAAAAGAATGCAAGCGATAATCGATCTCATAAAATTCTCCTGATTATACAGTGTATTACAACCACTCAGGGGTCTACACTAAGCGGAAAGAAAATGGTGCGGCCTCATGATCCTTTATAAAGTGTTCTTGTATATTTACCAGATGTCTAATCAGGAATAAATTGAAAAATTACACCCGTTTTGATAATTTAAATAAATGAGACCGAAACCGAACAGCTGGGAAACCATCCTTTTGGTCGAAGATGAGCACCAGCTTCGTCGAATGGTCCTGGAGGCATGCCGTCAGATGGGGTATACATGTTTCGAAGCATCGGACGGATACTCGGCCCTTGAAATACTTCAAAATGAAGAAATCGATCTGGTGATAACGGATATCGAAATGCCGGGAATGACCGGCATTTCACTCACAGAGAAGATCAAGTCTTTAAAGGGGCCGGATGTGATCATGATCACCGGGGATGCAAAGGATTTCTCTTACGGTGAGGCAATCGCCAAAGGCGTCAGCGATTTTATTCACAAGCCTTTCAATTTGAAAGAGCTTCAAATCAGAATTAAAAGAGTTTTCAGGGAACGAACCCTTCGAACCGAACTGGCACTCCGCCTGGGACAGACCATGGCGGCCCTTGAAGGGGTCGTTCATGCCCTGTCGTTGAGCATAGATGCCAGGGATCCGTATACGGCGGGCCATCAAAGGCGTGTCACTGATCTTGCCGTCGAGATTGCCAAGTTCATGGGGCTTTCGGAAGACCAAATTACCGGCATCCGCATGGCGGGGGAAATTCATGATCTGGGGAAAATTGCCGTACCTGCCGAGATCTTGAGCAGGCCCAGCCGATTGTCGAAACTTGAGTTCAACCTTGTAAAAACACACCCCGAGGTGGGCTTCAATATTTTAAAGGAAATCGACTTTCCATGGCCGATTGCCGAAATCGTGTATCAGCACCATGAGCGCCTGGACGGTTCTGGCTATCCACGTGGATTAAAAGGAAATGGAATTCTTCTCGAAGCAAAAATCATGGCGGTCGCCGATGTGGTGGAAGCAATCTCCTCCCACAGGCCTTACCGCCCGGCATTTGGAATCGATGACGCCACCGAAGAAATTTTGAAAAATAAGGACACGATTTTCGATAATCAAGCGTCGGAAGCATGTTTGGAAATCATTCGACATATGGACTTCCGTTTTGAAATCCAATAATGGGCTCCCGCCCCCAAAAGACAACGCCCAACCCTAAACAACAGGATGGATACTATGAAATGGAGACAGTTTTTCACACCGGTTCGCTCTTTTTCCGCACAGGATGCAAAATCGTTTATGGATAAAATTCCCGCCGATACCTTTACCCTTCTGGATGTACGTCAGCCGGAGGAATACAGGGATCGCCATATTCCGGGCGCGAAGCTGGTTCCCCTTCCGGATATCGGTAAACGCCTGGATGAGCTCGATCCTCAAAAACCGACAATCGTCTACTGCGCCATCGGGGGACGAAGCCGTGTAGCCGCTCAGATGCTTTCCGGAAAAGGCTTCAAGGAGATCTACAACCTATCCGGCGGCATCAAAGCCTGGGACAGCAATGCGGCCTTCGGTCCGGAGGAACTCGGCATCAGCCTTTTTTCTGGAGCCGAATCTCCAGCTGAATCACTGGTGGTGGCCTTTTCTCTGGAGGAAGGTCTTCGCGAGTTTTACCTGACCATGATGCAAAAGGTGAAAAACTCTGACGCCCGCCGCTTGTTTGAAAAACTCTCGGAAATCGAATTGAAGCATAAGGAACGTATCTTCAACCAATATCTTGAAATCAGTGGGGTTTCCATCAGTCAGGATGAATTCGAGAATAAAATCGTTTCCCCGGCAATGGAAGGCGGACTCACCACCGATGAATACCTCGCACAATATCACCCGGACCTGGAAGTGACATCGGAAATCGTTTCAATGGCAATGGCCATCGAAGCCCAGGCACTGGACCTTTATCAGCGGGCATCCGCGCATGTATCCGACGAAAAGAGCAAGGCGGTGCTTCTTCAAATCGCCGACGAGGAGCGAGCGCACCTCCAACAGCTTGGCAGGCTTTTCGAATCGGAGGAAAAATGAAAAAGCGCCTGGTACTTGCCGGTGGCGGTCATGCCCATATGTTGACACTGGCGCACCTCGAAGAATTCATCGAAAAGGAACATGATGTTACCGTTATCGGCCCTTCAGAATACCACTACTACTCCGGAATGGGACCGGGGATGCTGGGGGGGACCTACCAACCTCAAGAAATCCGCTTTGCAACCCGCCATTTGGTGGAAAAAAAAGGTGGCAGCTTCAAACTCGGCAATGTGGTTAAAATCGATGCCGCCGGTCGGAGCATTCACCTGGACAGCGGAGAAACAATCCCTTACGATGTGCTTTCCTGTAATCTGGGCAGTCATGTGGATACCGGCATCGTAACGGGCGACAGCGCCGGCATTTATACCGTGAAACCCATCGAGAAACTCATGGCCGCCAGAGAAGAAATACTCGCCCGGGGCACTTTGAAGCCGATCCGCATTGGTATTGTGGGAGGAGGCCCCTCGGCGGTTGAAATTTCCGGTAACATTCATCGTCTATCGAACTTTTCGGCAATAAAGCCTCCCATCATAAAAATTTTGACGCGAAGCCGCCTCATGCCGAACCATCCGGAGGGGATTCGTTCCAGAGTGCTTTCTTCTCTCCAAAAACGCGGTATTGATATTATTGAAAATTGCGTGGTTCAGGAAATCGACACCGGTTATATCACGGAGTCATCCGGAAAACGTCATGATTTTGATATCATTTTTCTGGCCAGTGGTGTAAAACCCAATTCGGTTTTTCGTAATTCCGGACTTGAAACCGGCCCGGACGGCGGACTTTTGGTCAACCGCTATCTTCAACACAAGCGTCACCCGGAAATTTTCGGCGGAGGCGATTGTATTTACTTTGAAGATCACCCCCTCGATAAAGTCGGTGTATTCGCGGTTCGCCAGAATCCCGTTCTTCTGCACAATCTGAAAACCGCCCTGGATGGTGGACAATTCACGCCCTTTGATCCGGGAGGTGACTACCTTCTGATCTTCAACCTGGGAGACGGAACGGGAATTTTTTATAAATGGTTTCTTCGCTTCGGCGGCCATCTGGCGTTTGTCATCAAGGATCGCATCGATCGCAAGTTCATGAGGACGTTTCAGGCGTATGAGAAATAGGAAGCGGTTATGTTTCAGTAGTCATGGTTAATTCGTCATTGATCATTCGTTATTTGTCATTGAAGGAGGAATATGGAACAGCAGTTTGTTGTAGATGACTTCAAGTTGCAGGAATCGTGGAGAGTCTTCAAGATTATCGGAGAATTCGTGGAAGGTGTGGAAAGGCTGCATGAAATCGGTCCGGCGGTCAGCATGTTCGGATCGGCCCGAATGAAACCGGATGATCCTTACTATAAGATTGCCGAAAAAACCGCGAGCCTCTTTGTAAAGTCCAAATTCGCCGTTATCACCGGAGGAGGCGGGGGTATTATGGAAGCGGCCAACAAGGGCGCATCGGAAGCCGGTGGCACCTCGGTGGGAATGAATATCATTCTCCCCTTTGAACAACACCCCAATCCCTTTGCCAATGTCCAGATCGAATTCAATTATTTTTTTATTCGGAAGGTCATGTTTGTAAAGTACGCGATGGCATACATTATCATGCCGGGTGGCATGGGAACCCTCGATGAGTTGTTCGAAGCCGTCACCCTGATTCAAACCAGACGAATTCGTCCCTTCCCCCTGATTCTCGTGGGCTCCGATTACTGGAAAGGTCTGGTGGACTGGATTCGTGATCGGTTGCTACAAAACCATATGATTTCTCCCGAAGATATGGACATCCTTCAGATCATCGATGAACCCGAGGAAATCGTAAGAGCCGTGAAAAGGGTGGTGGTGGTGTAGGTCGAACACTGACTAAATCACCATCGCCTCCCCCGCCCTGGGCGCCACGACTGAAAACCCTTCGGATGTCAGGAATTCTGCAAAGGCAAGGGTTTGTTCTTCTTCCCCATGCACGACGGCGATCTTCCGGATGTCCAGGTTCGATTCTTTCAGGAATCGGAGCATTTCCGTCCGATCCGCATGGGCGCTGAATCCGCCGAGTTGAACCACTTTGGCCCGGACCGGATACATCTTGTTGAGTATTTTGACTTCAGGTTCGGTTCCCTCCTCCCCGGTCTGCTGCCCCAGGCCGATATCAAGTATCCGGCGCCCCAGGGTATGTTCCGCCATGAAGCCTACAATAAGAATCGTGTTTTTGGGATTGTGAATCTTGTAACGAAGATGGTGAAGGATGCGCCCGGCTTCACACATTCCCGATGCGGAAATGATGATGTGCGGCCGTTCATCCCGCATGAGCGCCATCGATTCCTCGACCGTCGATACATACTGGATCTGTCCGAATGCAAAAGGGTTTTCGCCCTTTTCCAGAAACGCCTCATGGGTTTCCTGGTCGAATGCCTCTTCGTGCTCCCCGAACACCCTCGTAATTTTGGTGGCAAGCGGGCTGTCGATGTAAATGGGGACTTTCGGCACTTCGTTTCGGTCATAGAGCTCATGAATCATGTAGATGAGTTCCTGGGTCCGGCCGTAGGCAAAGGCCGGAACAATTACAGACCCGCCCCTTTCGACAGTTTCCCGGATAATCTGTTTGAGCTGCCCCGAGATGTCCTGAACGGGTTCGTGAAACCGGTTTCCGTAAGTGCTTTCCATAATCAGAAGATCCACCGGCAGCCGGCCTTCGCCCTCAAATTCAAGGGTAGGATCTTCAAGGATCGGTTTATTGAATCGCCCAAGGTCCCCTGTGTAGCAAACGTTTATTTTCCGCCCGTTTTCCTTTGCCTGGATCAACGTAATGGCCGAACCGAGGATATGGCCCGCGTCATAAAACGTGGCTTTCATCTTTTCACCGATGGTGATCGGATGATGATACGGATACCCGTCAAAATATTCCAGGGCGGCCTCAGCGTCTTTTACGGTATACAGGGGCTGAATTTCTTCCAGGTGATGCTCCTTCATCAGCCGGCTGATGGTCTCCGTATCCATGCCGCCGTTTTTTTTGAGAAGTTTCTTGATCTTGTTGGCCTCTGAATTGGAAAGCTTTCCGGTTTTTTTAGAGCTGCTGAGCTTGTGAAGAAAGGCCCGGACGGCCTTGTAGTTCAAATACTGGGCATCCGATTCCTGAATATGTCCCGCGTCCATCAGCAGATATTCGCATGCATCCGCGGTGACGCGGGTGCAGATAACCCTTCCCCGGAAATTATTCTTGGTTAGAAGCGGTATCCGCCCCGAGTGATCGATATGGGCATGTGATAACACGACATTGGTTATAATTCTTGGATCGATTGGAAGGATTCTGTTTTTTTCCTCGCTCAGTTTTCTTCTCCCCTGGAACATGCCGCAATCCAGGAGAATCCGATCTGAGTTGACACTGAGCAGATGCATGGAACCGGTAACTTCCCTTACGCCCCCATAAGATGTCAATTGCATATAAGTCCCTCACTTTTCAATCGGTGCTATCCGTCTCCGAAGTAATGTGAATGCATGATCAGCAGGATCGAGCGATCCTTCGAATTTTTCTTATATCAGGGGCGGATCAAAAAGAAAACCTTGATTTTACAAGAAACCCGGTGGGTATGATTCTGCTGCCATGATTCATTCTTTCATCTTCCCTGTTCTTTTATCACTTTCGTAGAAATTGAAAAAATCCAACGCATGAAAATCCCAAAGCTGTAGCGTCAGATTCTCAATCCGATCATGTAAAAAAAACCTTTTGGGGAGCTCGGGCGCATGGACGCCGGCGGGCTTAATACATCACAACATCGCCACCTGAGGCAGCGGCTTGATAAACTGCTGGCGAAGGCTGTAGGTATAGGCACCCTGGGAAGGAATCATCAGCACATCCCCCGGCTCGATGCCCTCCCCCCAGTATGCGTACCCCCCGACATCGTGAGGGGTGCAGAGGGAGCCCAGGACATGGCAGGTCTTTTCAGTCAAAGCGGGGCGGGTCAGGTTCAGCACCGGGAAATAATCGGTTTCAAATCGTTCCCAGCCGACGGCATTGGTGCCGGCATCTGTGATGACAAGGTCCGGAGCTTTTTTATCCACCACCGTCATTAAGAGATGCATTGCGTCATGGCAGATCCAGCGTCCGGGTTCAAAACAGACGCGGCAGCGGACATGCGGAAAGATATGCTCCCTGAACGCCTGTTGAATTTTTTGGGCAAAAACCGTTATGGGATCGGCTGCACGGTAGAAATGCTCCAGTCGGTCTTCCGGTGGTTTTCCGAGGGCGCTCATATGCAGTCCCTCGGGGGTCGCGGATGGGTGAAGCCACTCCCCTGTCTGCGGCCAATAGCCGCCGCCGATATCGATAAACCGGATAATCTCTCGACGCGCCTTCTTGATCCGTCCGAGGATACTCCCCAAATACCGAGTAAATTCAAGCTGGGTTTCCGGCGAAAGGTTCCAGCTGGTATGAAATTGTATCCCTTCCAAGCGGATATTTCCCGTATCTTCAGATGCCGCAATAAAATCGTCGAGCTGCTCGGGCAAAATTCCGAATTTTCGCCATAATCCCCGGGGATTTGTTGTCAGACGAATTCCGGTACGAACCACACGATCCATGGATTTCGCTATGTTGCCAAGCCTCTTGAGTTCGCCGAAGCTGTCCATCAATACCGTCACCCGGTCGCAATGCCGAACCGCCATTGTCAGTTCGGCATCGGTTTTACCGGGTCCGCTGAAAACAATATCCCCGGCATCCAGCTCGAGGGCCAATTCAAGTTCAAGGCCGCTTGAAACATCGAGCCCGAATCCGGATTCCAGGAGAATTGCGGAAATATCCGGGTGATGGTTGCTTTTGACGGCATAGTAAAACCGGACATCCAGAAAACCATTCGAAAACGCCGATTTGAAATTCGCAGCGCTTTCCTGAAGCGCTTTTCGATCGAGAACGTACAGGGGTGAGGGCTCTTTCTCGAGCATTTCCAGATAGGTGTCCCGTTTTCCAAAATGCCTCGTTACAAATTCCCGAAGCAAATCCGGAGGCAGCAGCGGTGTTTTATTCGTTTCGTTTTCCTTCACCGTCAATCTCCATGATAATCCCGTCGAAAACCCGTTTGTATTCCTGCTGTGGCTCACTGTCGCGCTTCAGTTTAAAAAGTATGTGACCCAGAAACCAGCTTTCATAATCTTCCGGCGGCATAACGATCCGGTGCCCTTTCTCCCGGACAAAATTTACCTCGAGAATGTCGACTTCCCGCAGTTCGTCCGATATTTCGAGACGTTTCAATACCCCCGCCTTTTCCGCATGGACCCTCATTCCCATGTATGATGTTCCGCCTGCCGCTTTGGGTTCGTATGTCGTCAATCCGGATGATGCATCGACAGCAAATGCCAGCATATCCAGACCGAATGCGCGACGGAGAAGATGCGGCAGGCAATCACCGCCGGGCCTGGGGGTAATTTCCAGGAGGTAGATGCGATCTCTGCTAACCATGAAATCCGCCATGCAGATACACTTTGAAAGTCCAAGGGCCAGAGAGGCCGACAGGAGAGTTTCTGAAAGCTGACCCGCGTTCAGGGATTCCGGCAGTGAAGCCGGCAGCACGTATCCGCCGATGGTTCCAAAAGGGGCTTTTGCGGGTCTTATCTTTTCCGCAGTCCGGATGATGCGAACCCGGTCACCGGATAAAAAGTAATCGCAGCTGTATTCCCTTCCTTCAATCAGCGCCTCCGCAATGATTTTCCCTTCGACATTGTTTCCCTCTGAATACAGCCTGTTTTCTTTTCTGCTTTCAAGCTCCCCGAGGATAATATGATAATGCGTTTCACATTCCTCGACACTCCGGCAGTCAAAGACGAGTTCGCTCCCGCTTCCCGTCAGCGGCTTGAGCACGACCTGCCTGCCGCATTCCGCCCAAAAGGTCCTTAACTCCTGCAGGCATCCGATTTCACGGAAGTTCGGACATCCGATCCCGTTCTTTCTCCAAAGTGATTTGGATCGGTATTTATTCCTGCAGTTTTCGATTGCTTCATCTGAAGGATACGGAAGGTCGAAGAACGCGGCCACACTTGCGGCAAGTGGCATCGATTCACAATCAAAACATGCGATACCGAACGGCTTCAGATCATATTTTTTGAGGTGCCTCTTCAATGATTCGATCACCACGGGGGTATTCGTGAGATCGCAGAGGAGTTCTTCTTCTTCGGGCGGGGCGGGTTCGCGGGCGTTTTTCCGTTCTCCCGGAGAAGTGACGAAAATCGCCGTCCGGGGACGGACCTTTCGAATCCAGTCGATGTAATCGGTGGTTGTTCCGATCACCAGCACGCATGATCGATCAGGCATATTCGGGTATCTTGCAGACGGCTTCCGAAAGGGCATCGTTTTTTCCGAAAAGCCTGAGTTCATAGAGTGGTCGCGGAGTCAGATGGAATCTCCTTTTCCATCCGAAATCCCCGCAGAGGAAATCCACCGAATCAATATGTTCCCTGCAAGCCCATTCAAGATGATGAAAATTGATCAGTTTTGCTACCCCCGGAAAATCGGACGAAGTCCCTCCAGCAAGCACCGTACAAGAATTTTTCCATATTGCGGCCACATCAACCGCGGCGATCTTTCCGCCGATCAGAACCGTTACGATTCTGAGCATCTCGTTTTGATGGAGACGTGCGATCAATGCTTCAAATCCCGTTAGAAAACGCGTATCTGAAAAATATGAGTATTCCCCGAACCCCTCCAGATTCATCCGAAACATCTGATCGGTATCCGGCATGTGATCGTACCGAAAAGAAAGTCCTTTAGACGAAAGCCCTGCAATCTCTTTTGAGAGCTGTTTCCTGGATTTTCGGGAAAAAGTATGGCGGTATTTTTCGAAATCATAATCGTAGCTGCCCGGCAGGAATAAATATCCGACTTCGTCTTCGTGCAGCGACTCGTTGGTTTTTCGACAAGGTCCGGGAAGAAGATATCGCAATTGGGCTTCTTCGGGTACCGCCTCTAAAAGTTCCCGAATAATGTTTTTTCCCGATCCGTGGAACTTGTTTTGCTCCAACCAGGTTCTGCCGCGCCATGTTTCTCCCGGGAAATACCCCATGCATCCAGTCTCTTCAATCCAACTGAGGGGAAGAAAACCGCAGGCGTCCCCCCTCTCCTCGGCCACGATCAGATGAAGCGGACGCCTGAAGGATTCTTCAAACGCTTCCCGGACCCACCACATATCAAACAGGCATTCCGGACGCCTGTTTAACCAGAGACGACGACACTCTTCCAAATCCTCGCTGACCCGAACCTTCACCGGGTTATCGCCTCAGATTCACCTGAAGAAGTGAGTGAGCGCCTTCAAAATACTTCCTTGAGAAGCTCTCCACTATCTCCGGGTCATAGGGCTTGCAGCTGAATACATCCAGGTAGACAGCATTGGTTTGATTTGCAAAATGAGCCGAAATAAGGGATGTCTCGATGAGTTGTACCATAGAGTATCCGGCGACGCGTTCGTCCTCGCCGAAATGAACCACATGGGTGTCTCCGAATCGCTTCATCTCTATCAATTCACACAGCTCGATGACGAATCGACGTATGGTATCCGCATCGCGAATCTTTTCAGGCGAACAGTCATAAATATCAATGGCGGAAGCGATTCCCCAGGCATTGATGGCTCGTGCGTGTTCCATGATCTCGACGCCCTTTGAGGCTGGAGATACTTCTTCATTCTGCAATGGTATCATGTTCAGGCTCCTTTCCGCTCCTATTCCTCGCCAAAGCCGTCCTTGGGGGTGGGTTTCCGATGAAATCGTTTGCCGGATTTTTTCTGCTTCCTTTCGATGTAATCCTCTTCCTCGAAGGAAGTACCCTTGTTTCGTTTTCGATAAATCGGTTGCTTTCGAACTTCTTCAAAATCATTTTCATAATCTTGTTTTTTCATGTCACATCCGCTTTTTTCTCTTATTTTAATGGGATAGATTGCTTATCGAATAGAGTTTATCCCACTATGCACCTCCAGCCGTCTTATCCGGAAGCATTTGCCGAAACCTTGAGCATATTGCATGCCACATCGCTATAAAACGCATAACTTCTATTTATTATTCATCTTAATTGCTTTTCTCGAAATCTCGTTATCGCCTTTTACGGGACATTATAGGTAATAATTTACCTGTTTTTAATATTTCTGGTATTAAGTTACCTATATTTTTCAGAACCCGTTTTCTCCACCGGCACCACTGGGGCAGAGCATATGTTTTTACATTATTATTCGGTTTGTTATATAATTTTTTTTCATCTTGATCACAGCCTTTTCCAAGCTATTTAGGTATTGCCATACCGAATTTTTATTGCTATTTCCGAATCATTTGAATTTTAATGTGTTTGGGAGGAATTATGCTCATTCGCCTGACCCTTGCGATCAAAGACAACGCCCTTCAGCGTCACCTGGAACGCAAGCTGTCTCAACCGGACGTTCGCGTAGATGCATTCGGCCAGATATCCGATACCTGGCAACGATTGCTTCGGAACTGTGGTGATATTATCGTTATTGGTGCGGGACTGATTCCCCGGCCGGTGGATATCGGTATTTCAACGCTGAATAATCTTCCGGAGCAGCCCACCACGGTGGTTCTGAGCGATTCGGATGATTCCGAAAAGCTGGCGCAATTCACCGCGGCGGGTGCCGATGTGGTATTGTATGCCGGAATCTCGCGAAAAAGCCTTGTGGAAGCCATTGAAACAACACTGGAATCCCGTCGCCAATTATCGCAAATGGAGTGGTTCGGCCGAAAAGGGCTTCCACTTCCAAAAATGTCCGATTTTGTTTCAAACAGCCAGAGTATGCAACTGTTCATGGAAGAGGTGCAGCATGTCACCCCGAGCGCCGCTCCTATTCTGATTCTCGGTGAAACCGGAGTGGGCAAGGAGCATCTTGCCAAGGCGATACATTCTGAAAGCCCGCGCTCCGCCGGTCCTTTTATTGCCGTCAATACGGCGGCAATACCGGAACAGCTTCTGGAAAGCGAGCTGTTCGGTCATGAACAGGGTGCCTTCACCGGCGCCGCACGCTCCCGGCGGGGGGCGTTCGAACTGGCCCATGGCGGCACCCTGTTTCTGGATGAAATCGGGGAGATGCCCCTTCACCTTCAGACCAAACTGCTTCGGGTGCTCCAGGATTATGAAGTCCGTCCTATTGGCGCGGAAAATCCCATCTGGGTGGACGTTCGAGTGATCGCAGCCACCAACCAGGACCTCGAAAAAGAGATCGAATTGAAAACCTTCCGAAAAGACCTTTACTATCGCCTGAGTGTGGTCATGCTCACGATCCCCCCCCTCCGGGAACGAAAGGAGGATATTCCGGCAATGAGCCGCCGATTCATCTCTTTTTATCGACACAAGGTCGGAAGAGATATATCCGGCCTCTCCGACGATGCCATGGATGCCCTATGCCGTTATGACTGGCCCGGAAACGTCCGGGAGCTCATGAATGTCATCGAGCGCGCCATGCTTCTGAGCAGAACCGGTACCATCTCACTTTCCGATCTCCCCAATATTTTCATAAATGGCAGCGGAAACCCGGTCGGGAGCGAGCTGGAGAGTCTGTTCGATGTGAGCCGGTGGGCGCACAAAACACTCCCCCAGGTCCAGACCGAGGTGATGGAGCGTGTGGAGCGCCTGTATTTTGACATCATCCTTCAGGAAACCCGCGGCAGGGTTGGAAAAGCGGCCGAAATCGCAGGCATCCATCCAAGGGGAATGTATAATAAGATGAAGAAGCTGGGGATTAAGAAAGAAGATTTCAAGTGAGCGAAACGATCCAGATACAAATCGATCCGGACATCATCAACGACCGGGAAAAAATCCGCGTGAAATTGGAAGAAAAAGCCCGCGCCCGTTTCGATGAGTTTGAAATTCTTCGCCGTTCGGTGGATGCCCGCAGCAAACGGCCGGGATATACCCTTCAGGTGGCACTCATTTCAGGGGAAACCGGAAACAAAAAGAGACCTCTCATCCGCCTCACCCCCGTCAAGGGAAACAGGACCGCCCTGGTGGTAGGGGCCGGTCCGGCCGGGCTTTTCGCAGCCCTCACGCTCATCGAGCAAGGTATCAAACCGATTGTGATTGAACGGGGAAAGCCTGCCGCTGTGCGTCGCAAGGACATCACCGCCCTTCTTCGAACGGGCCAGGTGAACCCCGAATCGAATTACTGCTTCGGCGAAGGGGGCGCCGGCACCTTTTCGGACGGCAAGCTGTACACCCGAGCCACCAAACGGGGGGATGTTTCCGCGATACTGGATATTTTTATATCCCATGGTGCCCATGAATCTATCAGTATAGACGCCCACCCCCATATCGGCTCCAACCGCCTTCCCGCCATTATCGAACGGATGCGGGAAAGCCTCCTTCAATGCGGAGGCGAGATTCATTTTGAGTGCCGGGTAACGGACCTGGTCCTGCAAAACGGACGCATCCGCGGGGTGATGGTGAACGAAAAACGTCTTTTCGAAGCCGACGCCGTCATCCTGGCCACAGGACATTCTGCCCGGGATATTTATGATCTTCTATCAGATAAAAACCTGGAAGTTTTGCCCAAACCCTTTGCAGTGGGAGTCCGGGTCGAGCATCCCCAGGCCCTCATTGACGCCATTCAGTATCATCATCCCCGGCGGCATCCAAACCTGCCGCCCGCAGAATACCGCTTTGTCAGCAGAATCGAAGACCGTGGTGTCTATTCTTTCTGCATGTGTCCAGGGGGGCATATCATCCCGGCCGCCACCCTTCCCGGCGAACTGGTGGTCAACGGCATGAGCAACGCCGCCAGAAATTCGCCTTTTGCGAATTCCGGAGTGGTGGTGGAGATTCAATGGGAAGATATCCCGGCGTTTCATCGCCACGGCGCTTTTGCCTTTCTGGCTTTTCAGAAAGACATGGAAAGACGGGCGTTTGAATTCGGCGGCGCCTCGGGATTACAGGCACCGGCCCAGATACTGACTGATTTTATCGCGGGAAAAACCTCCAGTCGACTGCCGAAGACATCTTATCTTCCCGGCGTCACTTCAGCGCCTCTCCGGGACCTGTTTCCTCCGGCCATAACCCGAAAACTCAAACTGGGTTTCGAAGATTTCGGTAGAAAACGTAAGGGGTTTGTCACGGACGAGGCCCTTCTCATCGCTGTGGAATCCCGTACCAGTGCGCCCCTGATGATCCCCCGGGACAAAGATACCCGGATGCACCCCCAGGTTCAGGGCCTTTACCCATGCGGCGAGGGTGCAGGGTATGCCGGCGGTATCGTTTCATCGGCTCTGGACGGCCGTCAGTCAGCACTCAGCGTCTCAACCGCATTAAGAACGGAGAATAAAAAATGAGCACCCGCATCAGGTGGAAGAGCCCATGAATGTTTCCGGCGAAACCGCGATTATTCTGGCAGCCGGCGAATCCAGTCGAATGGGGTCTCCCAAACCGCTTCTACCCTTTGGGACCGAAACGGTGCTTGAACGGTCCGTGAACCTGTTTCTCCATGCCGGCATTTCCGATGTCCGCGTTGTCATCGGTCATCTTGGCCAGAGCATCCGACGGCGGTTTCCGGACCTTCCGGTGAAATGGATCTACAACGAAAAATACGAAAGCGGCATGCTTTCTTCCGTGCAGAAAGGGGTTGCCACGCTTGAAACCGGATGCGACTGTTTTCTCCTGCTTCCCGTGGATATCCCCCTCGTAAGACCGCGGACCATTTCCGTTATCCGGGATGCCTGGCATGCATTCAAAAGTGATTTTTCAATCATTCATCCCACGTTCATTGGAAAGCGCGGGCACCCGCCCCTCATCTCCTCGGAGCATATCCCGGAAATTCTTGCCTGCAACTCTTCCTTCGGTTTGAAAGGCTTTCTGGACGAGTACAATCGTTTCGCAAAAGAAATACCGGTCATCGATGAATTCATCGAAAAGGACATGGACACCCCGGAGGGTTACGAAATACTTTCAACCGCCCTGGGCCGGTACGAGCTTCCCACGCGGGCCGAATGCACGGCGATGCTGTCGGACACGTCCATGTTTTCGGAAAAAACCGCCGCCCATTGCCGCCAGGTGGCGAGTCTGGCCACCTATCTGGGAAAGACAGTGGCCGCGTGCGATATCCCGCTCGATCTCGAACGGATCAACGCCGGCGCCCTTCTTCACGACATTGCCAAGGGAGAAAAGAACCATGCCGCGGCGGGCGCCGAAATACTTATGAAAATGGGCTTTTCAGGCATCACGGACATCGTGTCCGCCCACATGGATATCGATGTCCCCAAAACATCTCCCATCACGGAATCCGAGGTGGTGTACCTGGCGGACAAGCTTGTCCAGGGCGACACCCTGGTGACCCTGTCCGCCCGGTTCGAACGCAAACTGGCAAAATATGGCCATGACCCGTCGACGCGTGACGTCATTCACAAACGAAGGGCCTGCGCCGATGCCGTCATCAAGCGAATAGAACATGCCGTCGGCCGTTCGTTTCTGACAATACTTGCCGACTTTTCAGGGGGGCCTGTATGACGACCATCTACCTTCTTCGGCACGGTGAAATCGAATCCGACGGCCCCCGGCGGTTAATCGGTCAATCCGATGTCCGTCTCGGTTCCCGTGGCCTGGAGCAGGCCCGGATATGGCGGGATGCCTTTGCAGAAACATGCTTCGATGCAATCTACGCCAGCGATCTTTCCCGGTGCGCCGAAACCGCCCGTATCATCGCTTCGAGAACTTCCGCCGAAGTTCAATTTCTCCCGGAACTTCGTGAAATCGAGCTTGGAAAACTGGAAGGGCTTACCACCCTCGAAGTTCGGGAGCGGTATCGGGACGAGTGGGAGGCCCGCGGAAACGATGTCGCCGGATACGTACCGGACGGAGGAGAATCCTTTGCCGATCTTCAGCAGCGCGTCATCCCGGCTGTTGATGCGATCTGCCGGGACCGGGAGATCGGAAGCATCCTGGTGGTTTCCCATGCCGGGGTCAACCGGGTCATCCTGTGTCACGCCCTCGGTATGCCCTTGGGAAATCTATTTAGAATCCCCCAGGACTGCGGATGCCTGAACGTCCTGGAGCATTCCGGTGGTCAACTCCGTGTCAGGCTGATCAACCGTCCCTGCCCCGAAGGACGGTCCGAAGACCGTCCCACGATATGAATCCGATTCCAGGTCGTTTCAGGCTGCAGTCTGCCGCCGTTCTATCCGTTTCTGCCAGATGTAATAGAGCAGCGGAATGACGATCAGGGTCAGCAGCGTGGAAGCCAGGGTGCCGAACATGAGTGCGATGGCCAGCCCCCCGAAGACCGGGTCCGTCAGCATCACCGCTGTGCCGAACATAATCGCCAGGGCCGTCAGCAGAATCGGCCGCAGACGCACGGCGCCTGCTTCGGTGACCGCTTCATCCAGGGAATATCCGGCGGCACGGTAGTCACGGATAAAATCGATAAGCAAAAGCGAATTTCGAACCACTACGCCGGCCAGTGCGATAAAACCGATCATGGAGGTGGCGTTGAACGGCATGTTAAAAAGCCAATGGCCCGGGAAGACGCCGATCAGGGTCAGCGGAATGGCGCCCATCACGATCATCGGAATGATAAAAGACTGATAGTATCCCACCAAGAGCAGGTAGATAAATATCAACGCCATTAAAAATGCGAGTCCCAGGTCGCGGAATACATCCAGCGTCAGACGCATGTCGCCCCCCCAGAAAACTTGATAGCGGCTGATATCGTCAGGTTGGGAGGCAAAGGCACCCAGGTTGCCCGTCGTTACGGTAACACCGTTTTGCAATTTCTGGCCGTTCAGCTTTTTATTCAGCACCAGGGCGGCGTATTCGGGTGAAAAGCCGAGCACATCCCCCATGACATATGCCACTGCGTGCTCATCGAGGGTCTGAATCGGTTTGGCAGCCGGCATGCGCCGGACCTCAACCAGACTGCCCAGGGGCACCGGCCGGCCATTCCCGTTGATAATATTAAGATTCTGCACCTGCTCAATCCAGGCACGGTCCGTCTGATCGAGGCGCACGATGATGTCTTCAGGTTCAACCGTGGGACTGTATGTGTAACCGACGACCGTTCCGGCGATATAATCGTGGACCAGTTTGGCGATCTGCGCCGGCGCCACCCCCGAGAGCATGGCCTTTCGCTGGTTCACGCGGATTTGGTACCAGGGATGCGTCGCGGTCACAGAATCATGAACGTCGGTCATCCCGTACACGTTCTTGAATTCATCGGATACCACGGCCGCCGTTTGACGCACCTTTTCATAGTTCGGTCCGTAGATGCGGGCCACCACCTGGGCCCGCGTGGGGGGCCCCGGAGGGGTCAGGAAAAGCATGATATGGGTGTCGGGAAATTCATCTCGTATGGGCTTCAATGCATCCCAGATCGCGGTCCCAACCTCTGCCGTATGCGGGCGTTCGCCCTTTGGAAGCAGGTTGACCACAATTTGGCTGATATTCGACCCCTGTGCCATCTGGTCTCCGCGCACCATGCCTGCAAACGAAAGCGGTCCTGTGCGCCCCAGATATCCGACCAGATTTTCCACATACGGATTTTCGGAAACCACTTTTCCTACCGCCAAAGCGACGCGGTTGGTGGCCGGCAGCGCAGTCCCCTCGGGCGTCTGGATTTGGACCACAAACGTGCTCACGTTGCTGTCGGGAAGCATCTTAAAGCTGACCCCGAAGAGGCTTTCAGGGCCGTTCATGCCTTGGGGACGGATAAACTGCCACAGCGGCATCAGAAAAGAACCGGCCAGAAGCAGCACGACCACGAGAAAAAAGATGTTTCGTTTGGCGCCGCTTCTTTGCATGGGGAGAAAAATGGACAGGTACATCTGCCGCATCCGATCCCGCGGCACCGCATCCGTCTCTTCCATGGAGGGACGCTCTTCCGCGTCTTTCTGCGCGGCCCGGCTCCGCAGCCAGCGCAGGGCGATGTACGGCACGACGATATCTGCCAATATCAGCGAGGTGATCATGGCAACCGGCACATTGATCGGGATGGGGCGCATGAAGGGCCCCATCATACCGGTGACAAAGGCCATGGGAATGAAGGCCACGATGACGGTAAACGTGGCCATGATCGTCGGGTTGCCGATTTCGTTGGTGGCGTCGACGATCAGTTTGCCGAAGTCGCGGATTCTCTTCGTCCGGTGCAAATGGCGATGAATGTTTTCGATCACGACAATGCCGTCATCCACCAGCAGGCCCAACGACAGAATCAAGGCGAACAGGGTGATTCGATTGATGGTCTGCCCGCCGATCATGCCTACACCCAGCACGACAAAGAGGGTCAGGGGCACCAGAATCGTGACGATACTGGCCTCGCGCCACCCCAAAAAAAACAGGAGAATGACAAAAACGGCAATCAGCGCGATTCCCAGGTGTTCGATCAAGGTATTCACGGCTTCATTGGCCTGGTGACCATAGTTGCGCGTTACGGTGACATCGACGCCCTCGGGCAGGGCCTCCTTCTTCAAGGTATTCAGCTCGGCCAGCACGGCACGGGCGGTCGTGACCGAATTCTTTCCGGGAAGTTTTCCGATGGCAATGGTCACCGCGTTGACCGGATCGAACGTGGAGGACTTTCCCTCCCCCCGGCCGAAAGCCAGCCAGGCATGCATCTCTTCGCTGCTCGGTCCGCGCTCGACGGTCGCCACCTCCCGCAGCAGGATGGGTCGGCCCTGCTGGGTGCCGATAACGATGCCGCCAAGATCATCCACGGAACTCAGGGCCGAGTTGACGCGCAAGGGGATTTGCTGGTTTTGGGCTTCCAGGTGGCCGCCGGGAAGGACGATATTGGAGCCCTGGAGTACATTGAGAAGCTGATTGAGCGATACCCCTCTTGCGGCCAGGCGGTGCGGATCCACGAGGACCCTGACCGCTTCGGGCTGGGTCCCGATGACTTGGCTGACGCCGGTATTGGGGACACTGTGAAGATGGTTGAGAAAATTGACGGCGATTTTTCGAAGCTGCGTTTCAGGATACGATCGGGAACTCAGGGTGACGGCCAGAATCGGGACATCACTGATGCCCATGCTTTTGACCAGTGGAGCCTGGGTTCCGGCCGGCAGCCGGTCCATGTTCCGCTGCAGCTCGTTGTACAAATACATGAGGCTGGATGTTTCGTCCGCGCCGACCTTGAACTGTACCATGACCACGCCCATGTCGTTGTTTGCGTAGCCGTAGGTGTGCTCTACTCCCTTCAGGGAAGACATCAGCTGTTCCAGGGGCCGTACGATCTGCTCGAGAATTTGGTCAGGGCTGTCGCCCGGCCGAACGACGATGATCTGAGCTGCCGGCACGACGATTTCCGGGTTATAGAGGCGCGGCGTGATGGCGATGGCCATAATCCCGAACAGGGCGATGGCAATCATGATCAAGGGCGTTAATTTGGTATGCAGAAATAACTTGGCCAGAAGCCCCGAGGGATTCAGGCGTGGTTCGCTCGTTTCATGGTTCATGGGTGGCTCTCCGCTTCAGGCTGGATTTTGACCCCATTGGACAGGGGACTTTGGGCGGATACGATAAGGCGGTCCCCGGCCGTCAGACCGCTGAGAATGCAACGCCCTTCCGCCAGGGTTTCACCCGGAGTGACCATACGGAACTGGGCCTGATCCGTGGAATCGACGACGAAGACACCGGTCAATCCAGCCCGCTTATAAATAGCATTTTGGGGGACCACAATTCCGGAATGATCACCGACCGGCACGCTCACCAGCACGAAATTCCCGCTGGAAACCTTGCTTTCCTCCGGAAGGCCCAGCTTGACGAGATGGGTGTGAGTTACGGGGTCGGCGGCTGCGACCATCCGTTCCACCTCACCGGTCAAAATGCGTGACGTCAGATCCTCACCCGCAAGTTCAATTTTGATTTTCTGGCCGAGGGCGAGATGCGCGAAAGCGGATTCATCCACTTGGACCTGAACCTGCAGATGGCTGGGATTTTCCAGCACCAGCACGGGTATTCCGGGAGATCCGAGCTGCCCGTTATTTGCCAGTTTGGAGACCACCAGACCATCGAAGGGCGACCGCACCTCAGCGTATTTCAGCTGTGCCCGGGCGGCCGCCACGGCGGCTTCGGCGGCTTGATGGTTTCCCAGTGCGACCTTGTACATTCTCTCGGCCTGCTGGTAATTGGCCAGAGTGGCAGATTGGTCCTGGTAGAGATTTTTAAATCGCTCAAAGTTGTCCTTGGCTTCCGTCAGTCCCGCGCTGGCTTTGGCCAGCTCGGCCGTTGCCTGTCGAATTTGTTCCTTTACCCCGGTTGGATCGACGGCGAAAAGCAATTGACCTTTTTTGACCATCTGCCCCTCGTATACATCGAGGTTGTAAAGGTAACCGCTCAGCCGCGAGGAAATATCAACCCGATCCGCGGACACCACCGTTCCGGGTAAAACGTCATACACCGGCAGGTTGACCGCCTGAAGCGTTTCAACCCTGGCTGTGATGGTGGTGACCGGCTTCTGGGCCGTTTCCGAGGGATTCTGGGTGCATCCGGCTGCCAATACGAGTAAAGCCGCGGTTGCAAGTGCCAGCCATTTCATCCATTTGTTCATAGTGTGTCCTCTTTATTGAAAATCCATGTCCAGCGTCCCGGCCGAAAGCGAAAGCGCCGTCCGGGCCTCGTTGTAGTCATGAATCGCCCGGAAATGATTCGTGTGGGCCTGCTGAACGGACAATTCAGCGTTCAACAGCTCCACGATGGTCAAAAGGCCGCTTTTATAGCGGTTCCGGACAATGCGCAGGGCCTCCTCCGCCTGAGTCGCGGCGGTCTCGGTTACATTGATCTCCTCCCAGGCGCTTTTGGCGCTGTAATAGGCGGTCCGGGTCTGTACCGAAATGCTCCGGGTAAGCCCTTCCTCCTGGGCCCGAACTTCCTTCAGGGCCGCCTCCGCCTCCCTGACCCCGGCCGATACCTGAAACCCCGAAAAGAGGTTCATGGTTACCTGTGCCCCGATACTGTAGTTGTCGTGGCCGCCGCCCAAGTTCTCTGCGTTGGTGCCGTATTCCGCGGAGAGGCCCACGCCGGGAAGGCGGGCCGCCCGTGCCTTCTTGATCCCGGTCTCGGCTATGGCCTCCTGCTTCTTCACGGCCAGAAGGTCCGGCCGTTTGGTTTCGGCCGTTTCCAGCCATTCGGCGAGCGGAGTCGTCATCTCGGGGCCGCTGGTCAATGCGTCCGTCGGTTCGAAGGATGTGTCGGGATCGACACCCATGGTTGCGCAGAGCATGTCCCGTGAGGCCGTGACCCCGTTTTCGGCCTGGAGAATCTTCTGTTTGAGCTCTGAAATGCGAACCTCGGTCTGGAGAAGATCGCTCTTCACAACCAATCCGTTCGCAAAGTTGGATTGCACCACCTTCAGGGTCGCTTCCGCCGTCACCAGGGCCTGCCGGATTGTCTTAAGATTTTCACGGGACAGGAGAAATCCGTTATAGGCGGACACCGTCTGTGCGATGATCTCCTGGGTCGTCCGGCTGAGCCCGAGACTCGCCGCCTCCGTCCCCATCTTCGCCTGACGGGTTCCGTACAGGGTCTGCCCGCTGTCGAAGAGGGACCATGTGGTGGAAAGGGTCAAACCGTAGTTGTCAATGGCATCCGGATTGTTCAAGCTGTCGGGATTGAAATCCTCCATCCCGATCCGTCCCTGGTTCAGCTTCGTCCCGAAGGCCATCATGGGGCTCGTCGTTCGGCTATAGGTCCCTGACACTCCGACCCGGGGGTAGAAACCCGATTTGGCTTGAGTGAGACGTTCCTCCGCAGCCGACACCCGCGCGTTTGCCACCTTCCCCATTGGATTATTTTCCACGGCGATCCGGACCGCATCCCGGATGCCAAGCGCTTTCGGGACGGTGGCGTCGGTTTCCGCAAAACCCAGTCCGGCCAAGAAAAACGGCATAACGATGAAAGCCAGGACCAGGGAAATTCTTCCGATTCGGTTCATAACGCACTCCAAAAGGAAAGTAAAAGATACATAGTGCCTCCTGATATCACATGAATTCGTTTCTTTCTCAGGTCGTCGTCCAACACTGCAAAGGTGGTGCCAAAGTTGAATGGATCGTTTGCTCAGCTGTGGTACTTTTAGCTAAATTGTTAAGTAGTTAGGCCCTGTCGCTGTCACACCGAATGGTTGAGCGAAACAGCTCCGGCATGCCGTCCGCCCTTGCCAGATGGGTGTTTACATGTTAACTTTTTGAACAATTAATTGTCAACTTATTTAACGATTCAATGTTAACGATTCATAAGGCCCCATCCTTCCATTGAACGTTGGACGTTCGATGTTGAACGTTGGACGTTTATCTTTTCATTCCACACCGACCGGTTGCCATTGCGCGAGAGTCATGATATTAAAATTCCCACCGACCAAACGACCACTTACAATTGACGCTTGACAGAAAGGCCCCCTGATAATGCTGCGACGCCTTGGAAGTGTGCTCTCCCGCTGGTCCGCCCGGTATATGCCGGATCCCTTCATTTTCGCTCTTATTTTGACGTTCATTACCTACGTTCTCGGCATGATCATTGCCAGACAGACGCCTCTCCAGATGCTTCAGCACTGGTACAATGGTTTCTGGGATCTTTTATCCTTCGGAATGCAGATGGTGCTTATCCTCATTACCGGTCATGCCCTTGCCAGCGCCCCCCTGATTAAAAAGCTCCTCAGCCGGGTGGCCGCAATCCCCCGGACACCTGCCCAGGCGGTCTATCTGACAGGGTTCGTCGCCTGTATTCTCGGTTGGATCCATTGGGGGTTCGGCCTGATTGGCGGGGGGGTTCTGGCGATTTATGTGGCGAAAAGCGCACAGGATAAGGGCATCAAGCTTCACTACCCGCTGCTCGTGGCCTCGGCCTACCTGGCCATGGTGATCTGGCACAACGGCCTCTCCGGTTCCGCCCCCCTCCTGATTGCGACCCCCGGACACTTCCTCGAGTCCCAGACCGGTATCATCCCGATCTCGAAAACCATCTTCAGTCATATGAACCTCGCGATTTCCCTGGGACTGCTCTTGATCTGCCCGCTTGTGATGATGCTGATGATGCCGACCCGCGAAGAAGAAATTATTCCCGCCCTGCCGGAACGCCTGGCAGAGGCGCTTCCGGAGGATGAAGAAGAAACATCTCACGAGAATACAACACCCGCCGGCAGGCTTGAAAACAGCGTTTCTATTACCGTTCTCGTCTGCCTGATGGGCGGCGCTTATCTAGTCTGGTATATCGTCCACAACGGGTTTGCCGCGCTGAACCTGAATGTCTATAATTTCCTGTTTCTCATCTGCGGCATCGCCTTCTGGAAAACGCCCGTTCGATATGCCCGGGCCGTGGCCGAGGCTACCAAAGGCGTCAGCGGCGTGATCCTCCAGTTTCCCTTTTATGCCGGAATTATGGGGATGATGAAGTTTTCGGGTATGGGCGTTATTATCGCCGGCTGGTTCGTATCCTTTTCCAACCAGACCACCTACTCGATATGGGTCCTGATCAGCGCCGGTCTTGTCAATCTGTTCGTTCCCTCCGGCGGCGGGCAAGTTGCCGTACAGGGCCCCATCATTGTCAAGGCCGCATCACAACTCCACGTGTCCCTTCCAAAATCCATCATGGCCCTTGCCTACGGCGACGAGCTGACCAACATGATTCAGCCCTTCTGGGCCATTGCCCTGCTCGGCATTGCGCGCCTGCGCCCGAAGGATATCATGGGTTACTGCATCGCAGCCATGATGGCCGCGTTTATCGTCATGGCCCTTGGACTGGTGCTGGCAGGTTAGGGTTTCGGAAAAAAGGATCATTTCTTCTTAAAAATTGATCGCCAGCCGGTAAGGGGGGTGCATACCGGCGTCAATATTTTGCTCATATCCCGCGCCTGTTCTGTGATGTAGAAGCACTCCGGATCTTCTTCGTTGATTATTTGCAGAAGACGCTTCAATTGTCGTCTCCGGGAGGCGATATACAGCTCCGATACCGGTCCTTGCATCCCCTCCCCCTTGAAGATCGTCACCGCCTGACCGGTCTGACGCAACCTTTCCGCCATCGCTCTCCCCCTGTCCTTTGTGATTACCCGAAGAATGATCAAACCGAATGCGAGTTTCTTTTCGGCAAATATCCCAACCACATTTCCCGTGGCGAACCCGAAAGCGAAAAATAACGCAAGAAGAGGGGTTTCCCTGACATTATTCACCACGGTGCTGACGATCGTAATCCAGATGGTAACCTCGATAAATCCGAGAAAAAATGCTGCGATCCCTCTTCCCTGGACAATGGCTATTGTTCGGAGCGTCCCCAGAGAAACATCGACAATCCTGGCAAAAAAAATCGTGATTCCTAGAAGTATCGTCTGTACGTCCATCAGGTTAAAGTTTTTCCTCCACCGATTTCACCTTCGCGGCCATTCGATTCTGTGAATCTTTTTTATAATCGGCTTTCAAATTCACGATGATACGGTTGCAGTCGATTTTCATCTCATCGATACAGCGGGCGACGACATCCATAATTTCCTGCCACTCCCCTTCGATGGTGGTGCCCATGGGGCCCAATTGATAAGGAAGCCCGCTTTCCCGGATGATCCGCACCGCCCTTGCCACATAGGCGCTCAAATGCTCCCCTTTGTCCACGGGGAACATCGACAGGTGAACAATGGTACTCATAATCCCTCCTTTCGAGTCGCAGTTAAAGGGTTCCGGAAAACTCACTCGGACGCTGTAGGCTGCCGACTTTTGGAATCATCAAATTGCTCTTGACGGGATAAGGTCAGCATATTATATGATTTACGCTCGCTAAACATAAAAGCAAGGTAAATTATGGGAATAAAGGAAAGAAAAGAGAGGGAAAAGGAACGCCGGCGCCAGCAGATTATCGTGGCCGCCAAACGGGTCTTCTCCCAAAAGGGATATAATCGCTCGACCATTGAAGACATCGCCCAGGAAGCGGAGTTGAGTCCCGGCACCCTTTATCTTTATTTCAAGAACAAAGAGGAGCTTTTTGCTTCCCTTTCCCTGAGGATACTGCAGTACCTTCTGATAAGGTTGAAGGAAGTCAGAGTCAACACGGAAAAAGATGCCCCCAAGAAAATAGACATGTTGAACAAGGTGCTGCTGGATGTTTATGCCTTCGACCCGGATGCACTGATCAATCTGTTTCACCTGCAGTCCAGCGAGACCCTCAAGAATCTATCGCCTCCACTTCTGGAAGAGCTGAATACATTAACCCGGAAGGCCCTCAAGGCCCTGGCGTCCATTTTCGAATGCGGTATCCGCAACGGTGTGTTCCAGGACGTCTATTCTCCGATTGTCCTGGCGGATATCCTCTGGTCGACCTTTTCCGGGGTCATCCTCTGGGAAACCAGTAAAAACGTCATCGACCAGAAGAAAGATTTCCTGGCCCAGACGATCTCCAATGCCTTTGAAATATTTGAACGGGGTATTTCGGTCAACCGCTGATCCGAAACATCACGCCCTGTATGTGACTTTCCCTGCATTTCGGACATCGGCCCGGTTTCTGGATACGGTTTCGGTCCTTGAAAACGTATCCGCAGGAAAGACATTCGTACGGCTGCATCGAGAGCCGCTTCCCCTTTCCGCATATGGACCGCCGGATATGTTCAAGATGCCCGTAGACGTCCTTCTCGCTGATCCCCAGTTCTTTCGAGAGATCCCGCACGCTGCACGCCCGATCCTCCATCAACCCGACCATACGCTGTCGAATGGTTCCCATAAGGCAAGTGCCTAAAGTGTAAAACTGGAAGTGCCTAAAGTGCCTTGAGTGCGCTATAGTGCCTTGAGTTGTGGTATCCTGTCGATTATGAAGCGAGCTACAACATTCGCCGCTTCATGAATTTTAAGCTCATTTAGATCATTATTACAGAGAGCAGTGCAATTGCCCACCCCCCCACCCCCATTAGGGCAAATTCTAATTATTTAATCGGTGGAACGCCTCGACTCTAGGCACTCTAGCGCACTCAAGGCACTTTTGGCACTTGTTTTTTTAATCCTCCCACGGCCAGTGCTCCTCGAGATAAAAAAGGCTCGGCCCCAGATCATCGTCCACATGGGGCTCCAAAGTGATGAGGGGTT